>DAOTYI010000027.1:0-16764 GCA_034434895.1 Anaerolineae bacterium | reverse complement strand
GGGTGAAGGTCGCAGTGGGCGAAGGGGTGGGCGGTACTGCCGCAAGAGCGGCCAGAGAACGCTCCACGTGCCAGACCCACCAGCCACATCCCAAAAAGGGCGGGACCAGGACGATCAGGACCAGGAGGACCATGATGATCCGCTGCGACAGGGAAGGTGGACTTTTCGCCGCCGGAGAAGCAGGGCGCGTCAGGAAGGGGGCCAGGGTCTTTTCGGCGGTTCTGGCCAGTTTTTCATCGCTGCCGTCGAACGATTTCAGGCTGTCATAGTGTCGTTCGTGGATGGAGATCAGAGCCTGGCGCATCTCCTCACGAAAGCTCTCAGGTTCCACACCATCCACCACAACCGCCAGATAGGCTGCCCCATGCGCCTCCACCAGGATGTGCTGCTCCCCGTACTCAATCGCCCCCAGTTCGCCGCTTTCGCCCCGGCCGAAAGACTCGCGGACAAAATCGCGGATGGCGGTGAGCATCCCGCTGACCAGGTCGCGGTTGGGAGGGCTGTGCGGGTCACTGGTGAGATGGCGGATCAACAGCCCCGATTCGCGGTGGATCAAAAAGATCTCCCGCACGGCAAAGGGCAGGGCGACGCGCAGCCGGTACTCAGCCTCTGGAACGCCGCGCAGCCTGGCTCCCCAGTGCCGCACGATATCCTGGGGGCGGAGGCTTTGACGCACACGCGCATCTATGGTCTGGGCCAGGTTGCGGACCGCCTCGGTGATCGCCTTGTTGATCGTCGAGCCGATGATCGGATAGAGGGCATCCACAATGTCCTCACGGGCCTGGTAGATCTGGCGGCGAATGGCCTCGCCGATGGCCGGAGCGATGGCCTGGGCGATTTCGTCGCGCGATTCGTGGATCTTGGCCTCCAGGGCATCGGCAATGACCGGAGCGATTTTGTCCACCAAAGCGTCCGGCCGGAGCAGGACGCGGCGGAGCTCCTCCATCCTATCGGCCAGGTCAGCCTCATCTGCCGGCATGGATTACCTCTCTGTCGAAGAGGTCAACTCCTCCAGGAGCCCGCTGACGCTGGTGCCCGTTTCCAGGCGCGTGGCGACCTCCATCAGCATGGCGGCCAGAGCCCGGCGGTCGGTCTTCTGGTCATCCAGGCGGTCCCCGATACGGCGCAATTCCGCCCGCAGGGTATCCTCGGCCTCACGCAGTTCACGTTTGAGGGCATCCAGTCTGCGTTCCTGCTGCTCCCGTTGCTCATTGCTGGTGGTTTTGAGCATCTTCAGGTCACGTTCCTGGGAGGCCAGCGTTTCGCGCAGCCTGGCGATGCCCTCCGAAAGGGTCTGGTTCGTCCCTTCTTGCTGGCGCATCTGGGTGAGGAGCTGCTGCAGCACGGCTTCGCGGGCGCCCAGGCGCTCCACCTCGCGCCGCAGCTCGTCAATGGCCCGGTGCGTTTCCCGTTCCAGCGTTTCGACCTGCCTGGTCTGGGTCTTCTCAAACTCGCCGACACCATCCCGCACCGCTCGCAGATCGGAGAGGATCCGTTCCATCTCACGGCGGAGGTCGGCGAAGCGGCGCTCATACTCCTCTATCTGGGCGCCAAAGAGGATCTCACGCAGCCGATCCACCTCGGCCTTCCCCGGCTTCCAGGCAGCCTCGCCCAGGATGATCTCCCGGACCCTGGTCAACTCTTCCTGGGTTGCAGGGGTCGGGGCCGGCCGGCCTGGTCCTGGCCGGAGGGGAGGAGCCGCCGGCTCGGTCGCCGGACCTTCTCTCTTTTCACTCGTCTTTGCTGGCATCTGCTCGGTCATCGTTTTACCTCCTATGCAGCCAAAATATTATACCAGGCAAACCTTACGATTTGCGTTACAAAAGGCTCAATATCATCCGCTCTCCCAGGAGGCGGAAGGCCCTCTCGACATTCTCACCCGTCCTGGCGCTGCTCGTAAACCAGGGGGCCTGGCATTGCCCGGCTATCGTCGCCAGGTCTTGATCGCTCAGGGCGCGTTGATCGGTCAGGTCCACCTTATTGCCGACCAGGACCAGTGGCGCCTGGGGGTTGACGCTCCAGAAATCCTCAGCATAGTCCCTCAAAGCCTTCAGGGTCTCCGGGCGGGTCAGATCGCAGACCAACATCGCCCCCGCTGCCCCGCGATAGTAACTTTCCATCACCTGGCTGAACCTCTCGCCGCCGGCCAGGTCCCAGATCAGCAGGGTCAACTCCACGGCCTGGCCGGCCCGTTCCAGGGTGAGGGCCCGGCGGCTGATCCTGGTGCCGATGGTGCTCAGGTATTTCTCGTCAAAGATCCCTTCAACAAATCGGCGCACCAGGCTGGTTTTGCCCACGGCAAAGTCGCCCAGGAGACAGACCTTCTTCTGGATTGGTGACAACCCTCTACTCCGCTCACCCGATGGGCAGTTTTTTGAACTGCCCCCAACGGCACCGGGTTGGTTTTGTTCTATCCTACCATAACAACGCTACAAAGTCAACCTACCTGCCCTGCTCCCGCCAGGTCTGTGACCCGGCGGCCCCCCACCGGCGGAGGGCTGTGACCCCATACGCATCAAGCTAAGCGAAAGTCGCACCTCAGAGCCGGTCTGAAAAGCTTACCACAAAGACACCTGGATGCCAATGGGCTGTGACCCCCACCGAGCAATGAAGATGACGGGCTGCGACTCTATCCAATGGGGGCCGCCGCTTGACTGTCTTGGGCTTTCGCGCTATAATGCGCGGCACGAGCCGCCGGACACGACACCGGTGAGTCCCAGAGAGCAGGAAAATCGGTTGATCAGCGTAGAAGAGGCTCTGGCCGAGATCCTGAGCCACGTCCGCCCCCTGGAACCGGAGCGGGTGCCCATTTTGGAGGCGTTGGGCCGGGTGCTGGCCGAGGAGATCGTTGCCGACGCGGACATCCCACCGTTTGACAATTCAGCCATGGATGGGTATGCTGTCCGCGCTGCCGATGTGGCCGCTGCCACGCCCGATTCGCCGGTCCGGCTGGCGGTGACCGGCCATGTCGCTGCCGGCTACGTGGCCAGGGAGCGGGTGATGCCGGGCACGGCCATCCGCATCATGACCGGCGCGCCGTTGCCTGAAGGGGCGGATGCGGTTGTCCCCATCGAGGATACGGACGACGGCGACCGCTCCGGCAGGGTCGTGGAGGTGCGCAAAGCTGTGTCGGTGGGCGATCACCTCCGGCCAGCCGGGGAGGATGTGCGCCGGGGCGAACGGGTGCTGGAGCCGGGGCGGGTGATCCGCCCCCAGGAGATCGGCCTGCTGGCCTCGCTGGGGCATGAGATGGTGGCGGTGCACCGGCGGCCGCGAGTGGCCATCCTGGCCACCGGCGACGAATTGCTGGCGGTCCATGAGCCGCCGGCGCCGGCCAAGATCCGCAGCTCGAACGAGTATGCCCATGCCGCGCTGGTGATGCGCACTGGCGGCATCCCCCTGCGGCTGGGCATCGCCCGCGACCATGTCGCCGACCTGACGGCCAGACTCCGCACCGGGTTGGAGTTGAGGGCAGACCTGTTCCTCACCTCTGGCGGTGTATCGGGGGGCGACTATGATCTGGTCAAAAAGGTGCTTGGCGCGGAGGGGCAGATGCGGTTTTGGCAGGTGAATATGAAGCCGGGCCGGCCGCTGGCCTTTGGGCTGCTGGCCGGCGTCCCGCTGATCGGCCTGCCGGGCAACCCGACGTCGGCCATGGTATCGTTCGAGCAGTTTGCCCGGCCGGCGATCCTCAAGATGCTGGGGCACACCAGGCTGGACAGGCCGACGGTCCGGGCTGTTCTGGATGAGCCGATCCGCAACAGTGGGCGGCGCGGCTATGTCTGGGTGGTGGTCACACGGCGCGAAGGTCGCTACCACGCCCGGCGCGCGGGCGGGCAGGGTTCTGGAGTGTTGACCTCCATGGTCAGGGCCAACGGCCTGGCCGTTGTCCCGGAGGGGATCTACTGGCTGGAGGCCGGCAGCCAGGTGACGGTGCAGATGCTGGACTGGCCGGAAGGGGTGGAATCTGACCTATGAACAGGAGTGACAGGGTGCCGATCATCTCTGTGGTTGGCCGATCGGGGGTGGGCAAAACCACGGCCCTGGAGCGGATCATCCGCGAACTGAAGCGGCGCGGCTATCGGGTGGGCACGGTCAAACATGATACCCACGGCTTTGAGGTGGACAGGCCGGGCAAAGACTCGTGGCGCCACGCTCAGGCCGGCAGCGATGCGGTGGTCATCTCCGGCCCCCGGCAGATGGCCCTCATCCGTCGCCTGGAGCGGGAGATGCCCCTGGATGAGGTCGTCCGGCTGATGGGGGATGTGGACCTGGTCCTGACCGAGGGCTACAAGCAGGGGGATAAGCCTAAAATTGAAGTGACCCGTCAGGAGTGCGGCACAGAGCTGCTGTGCCGGGCTGAGGAGTTGATCGGCCTCATGGCCGACTATGCGGTGAACATGCCGGTGCCTCAGTTCGCCCTGGATGATGCAGCCGGCGTGGTGGATCTGCTGGAAAATCTTTATTTGAACCGGACAAAGGAGGAAAAACGATGACCCACATCATCTGTCGAGCGTCCAACTGTCTCTTCTGGGAGGAGGGTGTCTGTGGCTCGGACGAGATCGAGTACGAGCCGGATGCCGGCTGCCTGACGTTCCAGGACATCAACGACCTCGACCTGGAAGAAGAGGTCGAAGAGGAGTTTGAATGGGAGGAGGAGGAGGAGGAAGACCTGTACGGCGACGAAGAAGAAGAGGAGGAATGGGAGGAGGACGAGGAGATCTGGGAAGACGACTTTGATCTCTAACTCGACCCTACGCGGGTCACGGTGGAAAGGAGCAACGCCTTTGGCCCAAAAGGCGGATATCCTGCTGATAAATGGTCTGGTGGTGACGATGAACGCCCTGGGGGAGCTGATCCCTCAGGGCGCCGTCGCAGTCAAAGGGGCCGATATCGTGGCCGTAGGGCCGGGTGATGAGCTCCTGGCCGCCTGGCAGGCGCCGGAGGTGGTGGATTGCCGGGGTGCGGCCATCCTGCCGGGCCTGATCAACGCCCACAGCCATGTGCCGATGAGCCTGCTGCGCGGCCTGGCCGACGACCTGCGGCTGGATGTGTGGCTGTTCGGCTACATGTTGCCGGTGGAGCGGGAGTTCGTCGGCCCGGAGTTCTGCCGCTGGGGGACGTTGCTCTCCTGCGCCGAGATGATCCGCTCCGGGGTGACCTGTTTTGCCGACATGTACTACTACGAGGAGGAGGTGGCCCGCGCGGCCGCTGAAGCCGGAATGCGGGCGGTCTGCGCCGAGACGATCATGAAGTGGCCCACCCCGGACGCCGAGAGCTATGACACCGGCCTGGCCCGTTGCCGTGCCTTTATTGAAGCGTGGAAAGGCCATCCTCTGATCACACCGGCTGTCGGCCCCCACGCTCCAGAGACAGGCACGCCAGAGATGTTGCGCGGGGCGGCACGGCTGGCGCTGGAATACAATGTGCCGCTGCTCATCCACCTGGCCGAGACAGCCGGCGGCGTGGAAGAGACCCGCCGGTTATACGGTGCCTCGCCGGTGGAGGTGCTGGAGCAGCATGGCCTGCTGGAAGCGAGGGTGCTGGCTGCCCATTGTGTGCATGTCACCGCCCCGGAACGGGCAATCCTGGCCCGCTACGGTGTGGGCGTGGTCCACAACCCAACCAGCAACCTCAAGCTGGCCAGCGGCCTGGCCGATGTGGCCGGGATGCTGGCGGCCGGTGTGACCGTGGCCCTGGGCACCGACGGCCAGGCCAGCAACAACGACCAGGACCTGTTTGAGGAGATGCGCCTGGCGGCCCTGCTGCCCAAGGGGATCACCCAGGACCCCACCGCCCTGCCGGCCCGCCAGGCTTTTGCCCTGGCCACCAGCAGCGCGGCGCGGGCGCTGGGGATGGAAGGGATCATCGGCTCGCTGGAGGCTGGCAAACGGGCCGACATCGCCGTGCTCCGTCTGGACTGTGTGCACAATGTCCCCCGCTTTGAGCTTTCGCCCGACAACACCTACTCGCAACTGGTGTATGCCGCCAAAGCGCACGATGTGCAGCATGTGCTGATTGATGGCCGGTGGGTCATGCGCGATCAGGTGCTGCTCACCCTCGATGAAGCCCAGGTGCGGGCCGAGGCGCAGCGCATCGCCGGGCAGGTGGGTGCCTTTCTGGCCCGCCGCGAGCAGAGCCTGCTGGACAAGCTGGTGGCCCTGGGCACATTGCACTGGGGCGAGACCTATGAGGTGCAGGTCAAAGCCATCGTGCCCGATGAAGAGGCGATGGTGGCCCGATTGCTGAACTGCCCTCAGGTGATGGTCATCAAGCCCAGCGAGCGGAAGCAGTACGACACCTATTTCCTGTTCGACGACCCGGAGATGGGGATCATCCGCTACCGGGAGGATTACCTGCTGGATCGGGGGGTGGAGGTCAGGCCGATCTACAACCTGACGCTGCGTGGCCCGACCGTCGAGCGCGAGTACGCCGACTCGGTGCTTCTGTCCCGCTCCCGCTTCACCGCCGACGCCGACCGCAGCCTGCGTTTTTACCGCGAATATTTCCAGCCCCGTGAAGAGAAAAGGGTGGACAAGATCCGGCGCCGTTGGCGGGTCAAATATCGGGGGGTGGATTTTGCCGTCAACCTGGACCGGCTCATCCAGCCGCCGACGGATGAGGTGTATCTGGAGCTCAAGGCCCGCACCTGGAGCAAACAGGATGCCCTCCAAAAGGCAGAGATGCTCTCCGAACTGCTCGACGTGCTGGGGGTGGACAAGAACAGCCTGGTGCGGGATGAGTATGCCAGCCTCTAAGAGCTTGTCTGAAAACCACCAAGACACAAAGGACACCAAGGGCACCATGTGTTTTTTTATTTGTTTTCTTCGTGTTCCTTTGTGGCCTTTGTGTCTTTGTGGTAAGCTTTTCAGACTGGCTCTAAAGTTGTGGTTTTCGGGCCGGCGCTAACGGAAATACCGGGCCACGATGGGACCAAGCTGCTCGATCTTGGCCGGAGGGATCAGGTCACGGCGGGTGATGATGGCCGTCGCCAACGCCTGGCCACAGTCGCAGGGCCGCTCGTCAGGTAGCAGCGGCACCAGTTCGGCGATGGTCCGCTTGGAAAGGGCCGCGTTGGCCATCAGGTTGTCAATGAGCATCTGCACATTGACCGCTTCCTCCTCCTCGTGCCACACGTCATAGTCGGTGACATGGGCCATGGTCGCGTAGCAGATCTCGGCCTCGCGGGCCAGTTGCGCCTCGGGCACGGCGGTCATGCCGATGATGTCCACCCCCCAGGAGCGGTAGATGCGGCTCTCCCCCCGCGTGCTGAAGCGGGGACCCTCGATGGTCAGGAAGGTGCCCCCCATGTGGACGGTGCCGCCCGCCTTTTGTACCGCCTGATATAAGATCGGCCGCAGGTGGGGGCAGAACGGCTCGGCAATGCCGATGTGAGCGACCAGTCCATCGCCAAAGAAGCTATAGTCCCGCTTTTTCGTGTGGTCATAAATCTGGTCGGGGATGACGATGTGGCGGGGCGCATATTGCTCCTTCATGCTGCCACAGGCGCTGATGGAGATGATCCGCTCCACGCCCAGGCTCTTGAGCGCCCAGATGTTGGCCCGGTAGGGGACTTCACCGGGCGTCAGCCGGTGGCCTCGCCCGTGACGGGGCAGGAAGGCGATCCGCCTGCCCGCCAGGGTGCCGATGAGGATCCGATCCGAGGGATCGCCGAAGGGGGTGGAGATGTGCCGCTCTTCAACGTCGGTCAGGGCTTCCATGTCATACACACCCGAGCCGCCGATGACGGCCAGTTTGACCTCGCTCATGCTTTTCCTCCCTGTCGTGGTGGTTGACTGCCGGGCGATTATATCAAAAAGTGTCATTTGTGACAAATCGGGCCGAAATGTGGTATAATGGCTGGCCAGGTGGGGGAAGAGATGAGCAATCTGGTCGTGGCTGTTGATCTGGGGGGAACACAACTGCGGACCGCCCTGTACGATGCCCGCTATCAGATGTTGGCGCGGCACGCCGGGCCGACCGATGCGCAGCAGGGGGTTGAGGCGGTGGTGGACCGCCTGGTAGAGGCGGTGCATCGCATAGGGGCAGAGGCCGGCTGGGATCAGATCGCCGCCGTCGGCGTGTCGGCGCCGGGGCCGCTCGATCCCCGACGCGGCGTCATCCATTGGGCGCCGAACCTGCCCGGCTGGCGGGATGTCCCCCTGGCCGGGCGGTTGCGGAGCGCAGTGGGCCGGCCGGTATTCCTGGGCAACGATGGCAACCTGGCCGCCCTGGCCGAGCAGAGGCAGGGCGCAGGCCAGGGGCAGTCGGACCTGGTGTACCTCACCGTGAGCACCGGCATCGGCGGCGGGGTGATCAGCGAGGGGCGGCTGATCCTGGGCCGGGGTGGACTGGGCGGCGAGGTAGGCCACATGACGATCGAGGCCAACGGCCCCCGCTGCAACTGTGGCAACATCGGCTGTCTGGAAGCCCTGGCCTCCGGCACGGCCATCGCCCGCCAGGCGCAGGAGCTGATTGCCGGAGGAACCCAAACCCTGATCGCCGATCTGGCCGGCGGCGACCGGGACCGGATCTCGGCCAGGCTGGTCTACGAGGCAGCCATCCAGGGGGATGAGGTGGCCGTGGACCTCTTTCGCAAGGCAGGGAGCTATCTGGGCATCGGCATCATCAATCTGATGTACCTGTTCAATCCGGGGATGATCGTCATCGGCGGGGGGGTGTCCAAGTCCGGCGACCTGCTTTTCGGACCGATGCAGGCCACCATCCGCCAGCGGATCCACCCGATCTATTGGTCCCACTGCTCGATCGTCCGCGCGGCGTTGGGAGATGACGTCTGCCTGTTGGGGGCGGCGATCCTGGCCCTGGAGAGTGTGGGGGCATTGCCCACCGCAGGCGACTTTTAACCACAAAGGACACGAAGGACACAAAGGACATGAAGAATACAAGAGAAAACCTTGGTGTCCTTAGTGTCCTTAGTGGTAAAAGGAGCTATGGCTGAGTAGCTATGGTGGAAGAACCTCAACCCGGCCACATCGTCTATGTTGTGTCTGATGCCACCGGGGCTACGGCCCGACGGGTGGTGGAGGCGGCGCTGGCGCAGTTCAAGGGCGCTACGGTGACGGTCGAGCAGGTGCCCGGCGTGCACGATGTGGCTGAGGTCAGGCGGCTGGTCAAGCAGGCAGCCCGGGTCGGCGGGACGATTGTCCACACCCTGGTCGTGCCTGAACTGCGCCAGGCCATGTTGACCGAGGGCCGGCAGCGGCATGTGGTGACCGTGGACCTGATGGGGCCCCTGGTGACCCGCCTGTCCGAGGTGTTGGAACTGTCGCCGCTGGCCCGGCCTGGCCTGCAGCGCCAGCTCGACGAGAGCTACTTTGAGCGGATCGGCGCCATTGACTTTGCCGTGCGCCACGACGACGGCCGCAACCCCGACGACCTGCCCCAGGCCGACCTGGTGCTGGTCGGCGTGTCGCGCACCTCCAAGACGCCCATCAGCATCTTCCTGGCCTATCGCGGCTGGCGGGTGGCGAATGTGCCGATTGTTGCCAACCTGGAGCCGCCACCTCCTCTGTTCCGCGTGGACCGGCGCAAGATCATCGCCCTGACCATCCAGATCGAACGGCTGATCCTGCTGCGCCAGGTGCGGGCCAACCGGATGGCACGGGGCATCCCCCTGGAGTATGCCAGCCGGGAGCATGTCAAACAGGAGTTGGAGTGGGCCGAGCTGCTCACGCGCCGCGAACGGTGGCCTGTGGTGGATGTGACCAACAAGTCAATCGAAGAGTGTGCCGCCGAGATTGTGGATCTGCAGGGGCGACGGCTGAAATAGAGGGTCGGATCATTACCCTCCCGCAGGTTAGAAAGCGCCCAAACCTGCGGGAGGGTAGCGCCTTTTGCCTTCTGTCGCCGGGTCGGGGGTCATCCGCCGCCGATGATATGGATGACCTGCACCTGATCGCCATCGGCCACGGGCCAGCGGGCATACTCCTCCGGCGGCACCAGGGTCCCGTTGACCGACACGGCGATATAGTGGTGGGTAAAGTGGCAGGCCACCAGCACCTGCTCAATCGTCATCCCCTCCTGCCAGGGGATGTCCCACCGGTCATTGACGCGGATCATAGGTGTTTAGCCATGCGCTTCTTTGAACTCGGCCAGGTTGCGAATCATGTCTTGCATTTCCCCCGCAGTGACGGTCTCCAAAAGATAGATCAGCCTGCGTAGCATTTCGCCGAATTCCAGTTGCTCTGAGGTGATGATCCCACTGTGGTGCCGAGCAGCATCCCACCATTTCCGGTAGAGCGGTACAAAGTCCTGGGCATTGCAGGTCACCAATACCCGTCCTTCGCTGGCAGCGTACTCCAGTTGGGCCTGATCGACCAGCTCAGTATTTCCTGCTTCCCAGGCACCTACCGCATCATAGCTCAGCGAGCCGCCAACTGATGTCATGGTCAAGATAGAGCCTCAACGGTCGCTGCGGTTCGTCACCCATGCCAGGGCCTCTCGATTGGCAACCATCTCTGCTTCAATTTCGATTCTGTGCTCGTGGTAGTAACTCAAAGCGTCATAGACTTCGGCCAGTGTCAGAGGGGGAAAGTCCTTCACAATCTGCTCCGGTGAATCGCCCAGGCGCACCCGCTCAGCAATAGTCCGGACACTAATACGAGTGCCAGCCACGATCGGCCGGCCGCCGCAGACCCCCTCTATCCGCACGATGTAGGGGTGATCCGTCTGGATGCACGGCCTGATGGCCGGTGCCAGCCGATCTAGTGTTCTTTGTACCTTCTCCAGCATCCCTTTGATGTCATCCAGGTCAATGTAAAGCCGCTGCACATCTACTTCCATCTGTTCTCCCATCTCTTCCCCCCTCTAACCGGCCAGAGCCTTCGCTCCGACAGGCCATTAGCGGCTGTGCTTTTCGATCAGCTCCACCACGTCCGGGAAATCAAGGCCCAGCTCGCGGACCTTCTCCAGAGTTGGGATGCCGTTTTCATTCCAGCCCCGGCGTTTGTAGACGGCATCTATCAACTTCTCATACTGCTCCTCGCGGTAACGGCGCAGCGCCAGCCGCTTTTCGGCCGTGCTCATGCCGGTTGGATCGATCCCCACCAGTTCGCGGAGTTGTTGGTCATACCGCTCGGCGCGGCTCTCATATTCCACATCGGTCACCGGCCCCACAGAGCGGTAGGGGATGGCATCGTGCTGGCGGGTGCCCTGGCCCATCTTCAGGTTGAACAGCCGCTGAAAGTTGTAGACCCCCTCCGACATGCGGATCAGGTCGTCGCCGCTGCGCACATCGTCGCGCCCGGTGATGGCCCGGAATAGCTCCACATAGTTCTGCACATGTTCCGGCACTTTGGCCGCCTCGATGCCCCGGTAGCGGACCCGGTTGTCGGCCGGTTCCACGTCGTTCCAGGGCAGTTTGCACAGGCCGTTCAAGCCGAACCAGGTGCGCCACATGGGGAAGTAGTGCAGCGCCTCGGCCTTGTCCTCGAAGGTGGGGATCTGGTTGTTGACGGCATCCATGAAGATGAGCCATGCCTCGTCGTGCTGCGGGCCTTTGTTAGCCAGGCCGTAGCCGCCCTGCTGGGCCAGCGATTCCTTGGTGACATACTCGCTGTATTCCAGCCCTTTGGCTTCCATGCCGATATCCTGGAGGAATTGTGGATCGGCCCCGTACCGCTCGACAAAGATCTGCTTCATGCGGCGGATGCCCTGGCCGACGATCAGGCCAAACCCCTCGCCACGCCCCATCTGGTGCAGCGCCTCCAGCATGGCATCGCCGTTGCCAAACTTCAGCTCCAGCCCGCCGGTGATCTCTTTGTTCAGGATCCCTTCCTCGTAACACTCCATGACAAAGGCCAGGGCTGTGCCGAAGGAGATGGTGTCAATGCCGTAGGCATCGCAGTAAAAGTTGGCCTCCAGCACATCGTGGGCGCTCCAGATGCCGCAGTTGGCGCCGATGCCGGCCACCGTCTCATATTCCGGCCCATCCACCGTCACCACCTGGCCTTTGTACGGCCCGCTGCGCAGCTCCAACCCGGCGGCGAACTTGGCGCAGGCCAGGGTGCAACCGTACCAGCAACCGTCCGGGGCATCGTAGCGAAAATATTTCTGAAAGTGGGGCGAGTAGATCTTTTCCGCCTCGGGATGGCTGCCGTAGCGAAAGTTATGCACCGGCAGGATGTCATAGTCGTTCATGATCTTGGTCAGGTGGTTGGTGCCGTCCAGCCGCATGGTGAACATGATGGGGTCCCGCTCATAGATCTCGCGGTGCATCCTGGCCCCCACCTGCTGGATCGGCTGCAGGTCGGCCGGATGATTGCTATCCCCCTTGACGCCGACATATTTGACCACCAGCGCCTTGACCCTCTTTTTGCGCAGCACCGTGCCCAGGCCGCCTCGCCCGGCCTGTTTCAGGCGGGTGAGCTGGCGGCGCGGGTCGTAAAAGCTAAAGTTCAGGCAGCCGATCAGAGTATGTTCCGCGCCGACGCCGGCCGACACCGACGAGATGCCCTGCTTCTCCTGGGGGGTCTGGCCAAAGAGGGCCACCATCTCTTCGGCCAGCAGGTGGCTGTTGACCGACTCCTCCGGCGCGGTCAGGATCTGCACCAGGCCCTGGTTGCCGTCTATGAAGACGATCACCTCCTCGTCAGCGATGCCCTGGACTTCCAGGGCATCAAAGCCGGCGAACTTGAGCAGGGGGCCGAAATAGCCGCCCACGTTGCTGTCAATCGGCACGCCGGTCAGCGGAGAGAGGGTCACGGCAATGGATTTGCCGGTGCCGGGATATTGCGTCGTACCGCCAATGGGGCCGGAGGCGATGACGATCTCGTTTTCGGGGCTGTCCCACCTGGTGTCGCTGCTGACGGCGTTCCACAGCAACCACAGGTCGAACCCTCGCCCGCCGATGAAGGTCCGTTTCATCCTCTCGTCCACCGGTTTGGTGGCGATGGTGTGGGTGCCAACATTGACATAAAGAGTCCGACCGGCATATCCCTTTTCAACCGGCTGCGGCTCATACCGGAACTCGGCCAGCACCCGGTGTCCGGCCTTCAATGCTTCAATCCGTTCCTTGCTGATTTCAAAGCTACTCATTTGACTATCTCCTGGTCAGGCAGGGTCTCGATGGTGATCGCCCCGGTGGGGCACTCTTTGGTGCACAGCCCGCAGGCGATGCACTTGATTGGCTCGACATAATCTGGATGGACATAGAAGGTCAGGGTGGGGCAAAAGCCCACGCACGACAGGCAGCCGACGCACAGCTCCTTTTTGAGGCGCACCACCCCCTGTTTATCGCGGGACAGCGCCTGGGTGGGGCAGACGGCGATGCACTGGCCGCACTGATTGCAGACGGCCATGTTCCATTCGGCATTGCCCAGGCTGGTGATGCGGATGGATGATTTGGCGCGGTTGATCTCTTTGTACCAGACGTGGGAGCAGACATCCTCGCACAGGTGACACCCGATGCATAGCTCGTCGTTGGTGACCAGAACTTTCATATTCTATACCCTTTCTCCTGTCATCAACAAAATCAAACGCTCCTGCCCGCATGGCAAGAGCGTGGAAACCAGCAGAGAGGGACCTGGCCTCGTCGCCATCCCATCCGGACAGGTGGCTACAAGATAGCAGAAGTTGGGGAAAAAGTCAAAAGAACGGCCCTAGAAGGTCTTGGGCCGTCCAGGCCATCGAAGAACCTCACCCCAATTGTGCCTGCAACTCCTCCGGCTGGACCACAGGCGCCTGACAGGCAAAATGGCGGCACACATAGGCTGTGGCCCGCCCGACCACCAACCCTCGATCCTCCAGGAGCGGGACGGCCGGGGGCTGATCGCCGGGCGCGCCCAGGGCCACCACCTGGAAGGGGCGGTAGCCACGGCGCACAACATCCAGCAGGGCCTGGGTGTCGGCCAGGTCGGGAGCACCGACGATGGCGATCTCCCTGGGCGGCGCCAGGGCATAGCTCAGGGCCTGGAGCCAGTGGCCAAAGCCCAACGGGTAACGGGCCATCGTCGGCTGCATCGCCGCCAGCGCCCTGTGAGCTATCTCGACATAACGTGTCTGGGCCGACAGGCCGGCCAGCCTGAGCAGGGAGGTGACGGCCACGGCGTTGCCTGATGGCGTGGCGCCGTCCTGGAGGTTGCGGGGGCGGAGGATGAGCGCCTCATGCCCATCCTCCGTGTCAAAAAAGGTGCCGTCCGGGGCCTGAAAGTGGGCCAGGGTGAGGTCCATCAGCTCCTGGGCCGCCCGGTACCAGCCTGGCTCAAAGGTGGTCTGATACAGTTCCAGCAGACCGTCGGCCAGATAGACATAATCTTCCAGATAGCCGTTCAGGCGGGCCTGCCCCCCCTGCCAGGTATGGCACAGGCGGCCATCTCCGCGCCGCAGTTCGCTCAGGAGGAACCGGCCGTTCCGTTCCGCGGCCAGGCGGTAGTCGGCGCGGTCCCAGGCGCGCGCCGCTTCGGCAAAAGCGGCCAGCATCAGGCCGTTCCAGGAGGTGAGGACCTTTTCGTCGCGGCCGGGGGGGACTCGCTGTTGACGGGCAGCCAGGAGGCGGCGGCGAGCATCGGCCAGGGCCGGGCGCTGTTCGAGGGGGCCGACAAAGGTCAGAATGTTCCGGCCCTCGAAATTGCCGTGGCGGGTGACGCCATAGAGGGCCAGGAATTGGTCTGCATCCCTGCCCAGCACCTGCCGGACCTGATCCTCCGTCCAGAGGAAGAATTTGCCCTCCTGGCCCTCGCTGTCAGCGTCCTGGGTGGAATAAAAGCCGCCGGCCGGGTCGCTCATGTCACGCAGGACATAATCCAGGGTCTCCTGGGCGATGGCGCGGAACAGGTCGTTGCCGGTCACCTGCCAGGCATGGAGGTAGAGGCGGGCCAGTTGCGCATTGTCGTACAGCATCTTTTCAAAGTGGGGCACCAGCCAGCGTTCGTCCACAGCGTAGCGGTGAAAGCCCCCGCCCACCTGGTCATAGATCCCGCCCCGGGCCATCGCCTCCAGGGTGCGGGTAACCATCTCCAGCGCCCCGGCCTGGCCGGTGAGGTGGTGGTAGCGCAGCAGGAACTCCAGGACCGACGGCTGGGGGAATTTGGGCGCGCCGTCCCAGCCCCCGTGGTGGGGGTCAAAGCTCTGGCGGAGGAGGTGAAAGGCGGAGTGGAGGGTGGCCGGCTCCAGCTCGCCGCTGCCCCGATCGGCCGGGGCCAGGTCCTGCTGCCTGAGCGCCTCGACCAGCCGCCGTCCGCCGCTGAGCAGCTCCTGCCGGCGATGCTGCCACGCCTCGGCGACGGCCTGCAGGACCTGGAGGAAGGAGGGCAGGCCGTAGCGTGGCACCGGGGGAAAGTAGGTGCCACCGTAAAAGGGATAGCCGTCGGGGGTCAAAAAGACCGACAGCGGCCAGCCGCCCCCGCCGGTCATGGCCTGCACGGCGGCCATATACACCTGGTCCAGGTCGGGGCGTTCCTCGCGGTCCACCTTGATGCTGACAAAATGCTCGTTGAGGAAAGCGGCCACCGCCTGGTCCTCGAACGATTCGTGGGCCATGACATGGCACCAGTGACAGGCTGAGTAGCCGATGCTGAGAAAGATCGGCCGGTCCCTGTCGCGGGCCTGGCGCAACGCCTCCTCCCCCCAGGGATACCAGTCCACCGGGTTGTCGGCGTGTTGCCGCAGGTAAGGGCTGCTCTCACCCTGCAAACGGTTAGACACAGGTTCTCCCTCCAAAACGTGCCAAATTGAACATGGTATCCAGGTGGATCAGGTTGCAGGAGCCATGCTGGTGGATGGCATCGCGCATCATCCCGACGTCGGCGTAAAACGCCTGGCCCAACGCCTGAACAAATGGCGCAACCTGTTCCAGGTGCAGGTCGGCCACCAGGTCGGCGTCCATGGTAGCCCGTATCACACCGTGCAAGGCGCTGGCCGGGGAACCACCAATCACATATTGTAGCATAGGCCGCCATTTCCTGTCAAGGGGGTTTGGGGCCGGATCCTGTCCAGCACTGCCGTCGGCCAGCCAGGTATTCGAAGCAGAAAAGCGCCCCGCACCGGGTATGGAGGGGCTGGGAAGGGGTTGATGGTTCGGCGGGGGCCTGGAGTGGTGCGACAAAACGAAGCAGAACCAGGCCGAGCCCGGATTTCGCCGTGTCGGGCCGGGGCTGGCGGGCGGGCGGAGCGGCGGATTCGCGGGCGGATGTCATAGCCGGCCTCCAGGAGGTGAGTGGCGAAGGAGTGGCGCAGGGTGTGGGGCTGACCGGCTTGGGGATGCCGGCCCGTTGCGCCGCCTGGCGGATCGCCTTTTGCAGCCCGCTTTCGTCCAGCAGGTGGTGGCGGCGGATTATGCCCTCACCCCCGGCCCTTCTCCCAGAGGGCGAGGAGAGGGAGCGGGGGTCGACGACCGACAGCCGGTTGGAGGGGAAGAGGTACTGCCAGCCCCACTCGCGATGGGCATTGGGGTACTTGCGCTCCAGGGCGTCGGGCAGATAGACGGCGCCGTAGCCCTGGGCCAGGTCCCGGTCGTGCAGAGCTTTCACCTGGCGCAGGTGTTCCTGGAGCGGCGCGATCAGGCTGTCGGGCAGGATGGTCATGCGGTCCTTTTCCCCTTTGCCGTCGCGGACGGTGACGGTGCGGTAGTCGACATCCAGGTCTTTGACCCGCAGGCGCAAGCATTCCATCAGCCGCAGGCCACTGCCATAATTGTTCTCCTCTTGACAACGTTTTCCTCAAGTGGTATAATAGCAATGGGACGGCAAATCCACGGTCAACCGTGTGGTTGCAGGATAGCATAAAATAGAGAGTCACGCAAGATAA
>DAOTYI010000026.1:0-4679 GCA_034434895.1 Anaerolineae bacterium | reverse complement strand
TTATCTTGCGTGACTCTCTATTTTATGCTATCCTGCAACCACACGGTTGACCGTGGATTTGCCGTCCCATTGCTATTATACCACTTGAGGAAAACGTTGTCAAGAGGAGAACAATGATGCCAGAAAAGAAACTCGCCGACCGCCTCCGCGAGGCCATCCGCCTGCGCGGCTATTCCATCCGCACCGAAAAGGCCTACCTCCACTGGTACGAACACTTCGTCCGCTTCCACAAACTCCGCCACCCCGCCACCATGGGCGCACCAGAGATTGAAGCCTTCCTCACCCATCTCGCCATCCATGAGCAGGTCTCCGCTTCCACCCAGAACCAGGCCCTCTCCGCCCTCCTCTTCCTTTACCAAGAGGTCCTTGGCATCTCCCTCGGTGATGTCCACATCCTGCGCGCAAAAAGGAGCACCTACGTCCAACCTTACCTCAGCCATAACGAATGCCTGCGCATCCTCGCCAGGCTTGACGGCGCGCCTTACCTCGTCGCCTGCCTCCTCTACGGCAGCGGCCTGCGGCTCCTGGAAGCCCTCCGCCTGCGCATCCAGAACCTCGACTTGGAGAATTCGCTCATCACCGTCCACGACACCAAGTCCAACCGCGACCGCGTGACCTTCCTGCCCGACGACCAGCAGTTCCTCCAACGCCTCCACACTCACCTTGACCAGGTACGCCGCCTCTATGAGGCCCACCCCGATGTCCCGGTCTCCATGCCCCCCGCTCTGGCCCGCAAATACCCTGGAGCAGATACCTCCTGGGGATGGCAATACCTCTTCCCCTCGCGTGACCTCTCCGTCGACCCCCGCACCCTTGTCGTCAAGAGGCACCACCTCCACCCCAGCGGCGTTCAGAAGGCCATCACCGCCGCCGTCCGTGCCGCTGGCATCACCCAACGCGCCACCGCCCACACCCTGCGCGCTGCCTTCGCCCATCGGCTCAAAGAGGCCGGCTGCCAGCTCGACGATATCCAGAAGCTCATGGGCCACGCCGACATCCGCACCACGCAACACTACCTCGAAAGCCAGATGCCCGCCTACAGGCGTCTGCGCGGCCCCTTATCCTCCAAATCCTGAGACCGTTCCACCACGACCAGGTGACCACCTGGCCAATAGCCACGCGCCTGACCTGCTCCTGCTATGCGGGCCACCCCCGACCATCTGCATCCCACGCCCCGGCGGAGAACCGCTGCCCCGCCACAACGATGACGCTAACGACTGGCGCATAAGCCGGGCGGAAGCGAGCGCAGCGAGCGAAGCGGTCGGCTGGTCGGGTAGCCGGGGGGCATGGCTGCCCCATTGGCATCAAGTTAAGGCGTGGGCGATTGGAAATCGCACCTGAGGAGCCTGCGGCTGGCCGTCCGCCTGCGCGGACGGAGGCGTCCACGCAGGTGGATGCCTGGCCGCTCCAGCCTGACCCCCACTGTCCCCCCGGCGTTCTCTGCGCCTCTGCGGTGGGAGGGGAAAGGGGCCAGGGGGTAGAGGTGAGGTCAAATCGAATCGTACAGACAGCACCCCGGCCAGGCGCCGGACCGGGCTATCTGACCAGAAACACCATCGCCGCCGTGGCAGCCAGCAACAGCACCGCCGGCATGAGCCGCCGGTAAATCCCTCCCCATTCTGCCTTGAAATAGACACGGGTCAGCACCAGACAAAGGTGCATGGGCGACAGAAGGATGCCTGCCAGCCCGCCGGCATAGGCCAGCAACCCCCAGCCGCCCCCCACCGGATCGGGGCCGCACAGGGGCAGGCCGATGGGAAAGCCGATGGCAAAGGCCGCCGTGAGCAGCCCGGTCAGCAGGCCGGAGAGAAAGGGAGCCAGAAAGACGATCAGGGGCAGGGGGATGCCCAGGTTGCCGAGCGACGCCGAAGCAACCTCCACCGCGCCGCTGGCCTCCAGCACCTGACGAAAGATCATCGCCCCGACGATGATGGGAGCCACGCCCAGGGGCATGTGCCGCGCCAGTTCCCACAGGCGGCGGGGGCGCAGGCGCCGGACGACGACGAGGGCGGCAATGGTGATCAGGAGCGACAGGATCAAATCCAGGCCAAGCACCAGAGCCAGAACCAGGACCAGGACGATGGGCCAGATGCTCTTGAACAGCAGCATCAGAGTTTCCCTCCGGCCAGGCCGACCCTCCCCAGGGGAGCGAACAGGCCGAACCCCGGCCAGACCGAACAGGATGCCGCCGGCCAGAGCAGCCAGAAAGAGAGGCCATTGGGTGGCAGCCATCCGCCGGACAGGCACGTTCAACAGACCGGCAGCCAGGATCAGAGAAGGATAGAGGGGGAAGACACTCTCCAGAGTATGGCGAAACCAGTAGTTGATAAACGTCTGACGCTCACGGTTCAAGTTCAAACCCCGACCGGCCTCCTCCACCATCGGGGCCGAAAAGATCGCCCCGCCGACCATGGGCAGCAGGCCGATGAGCATCGGCAGCAGGGCCAGCAGCCAGCGCCGGTCCACAAACAGGTCGGTCAGGGAACGGATCAGCCCCTCCAGTTGCAGCGTGCTGCGCAGGAGCTCCCCCAGGAAGGTGATGAGCAGGACAATGGCCACCAGCCGCAGGGTGAGAGGATCGATCGCTGCCGTCAACGCATCAAGGGCCAGACCTTGCCCCACCGCGATCCAGTCTACAGGGACAGGGGCAAAGAGCAGGCCGGTTACGGCTGAGGCCACGACCAACACCAGTCCCAAATTCCACCGCAAACGCAGCAAAAAGACGATCAGGGCCAGAATGCCCACCAGCTTGAGGGATTCCAGCATGTCACTCCCCCTCCATACTGCCGACGGCCCGTTTCAGCTCCTCAACGGCCCTGTCCAGCTCATCGGCCAGGGGGTGCGCCCCCAGCCGTTCCCGGACAATCCCGGCCACACTCTGATAGTACCACAGCGACGGCCCCGGACCGCGTTTGAAATGGCCCCAGAAAGAAGGACCTTGCTCACGCAGGCCAGACTCCATCGAGCGGACATTGTGCAGGGTGTCGGCAGCCTTGACCGCCACCGCCTCCAGGCTGGCCTGCCGGAGTTGCTCGATCTTTTCCTGTTTGCGCACTTCCCACGGCCGCTCATCACCTCCCTCCCGCTTGCGTTCCGACAGGACCGCCACCATCTCGGCCACAGCCGGACCGAACCCGGCCTGGATATGGGCCAGAGGCACATCCTGATCTTCCACCACATCATGCAACAGGCCGGCGATGGCTGCCTCCTCGGAGAAGCCATAGCGCAGCAAAATGGCCGACACGTGGACCGGGTGCACAATGTAGGGAATGTCACTGCCCTTGCGCACCTGCTGCCGGTGGGCGCGGACGGCCAGGATCAGAGCCGCTTCATAACGTTCTGACCAGGCATTCATTCTCTCCCCCAAGCTCCAAAATAAACAGATGCCAGGCATGACCTGGCACCCCGCCATTATAGCACCGGGACAGGGAAACCGCAAAAAAGAACTGGAAGATCTCCAGGACCTGCCTGAAAAGTCTACCACCAAGACACAAAGGCACCAAGATTTCCTGGTGATTCTTTGTGTCCTGGTGTCTTGGTGGTAAGCCTGCCGGGTCAACGGCGCAACTCCTGACCGGCATGTTCACCACCAAGGCACAAAGCCGGATGGTTTTCAGACCGGCTCTTGAACAGGTCTGACACCCTTTTGCCATCCTGGGCGATCTATGGTAAACTTGTCTGGGGAGGTGTGCCATGCGTATGAAACTTGCCGGAATTGCCCTGGTAACCCTGTTGCTGGCCCAACTGCTGCTGTCCGCCGGGCCGGTCCGGGCCGATACGATCCACATCGTCAGGCCAGGAGAGACTCTGTCCTCCATCGCCCGCATGTACGGGGTGAGCGTCCAGGCCATCCTCAACGCCAACGGCCTGAGCAATCCGAACTTTATCTGGGTGGGGCAGCGGTTGCGCATCCCCACCGGCAGCCCTCCCTCCCCTGGGTCGGGCTGTGTGGTCTATGTGGTCAAACGGGGGGACACGCTGGCTGCCATCGCCTGGCGCTACGGGGTGACGGTGAGTGCCATCGTGGCCGCCAACGGCCTGCGCAACCCCAACGTGATCTATGTCGGACAACGGCTGTGCATCCCGGCCGTCGCCCCACCACAACCCTGTCAGCCGACGGTCCACATCGTGCAGCGCGGCGAGACCCTGGCTGCCATCGCCTGGCGCTATGGGGTGACGATGAGCGCCATCGTGGCCGCCAACGGCCTGCGCAACCAAAACCTGATCTACGTCGGACAGAAGCTGGTCATCCCCGGCATCTGCCCCACCCCCAAGCCCACTCCCAAACCAAAGCCCAGCCAGACCGTCGGCCCCAAAACGCCGACGGTGACGCCCAAGCCCAGGCCAGGGGGCTGGGCCGCCCGCATCGTGTCCAACACCAACCAGGCCCAACCGGTGCCCGGCCCCGGTTCGGTGCTCCAGGTATCGGTGGAAGGCAAGGTCGGGTTGCCGGTGACCATCAGCCTGGGTGAGTATTACCAGACGACGATGCCCACCGGTTCCAAACCGGAGGTGGGGCCCTACGCCTGTGAATTTGCGCCACTCCAGGCCGGGGTGTGGACCATCACCCCCAAGGGGCTGGGCACCAGCTTTAACATCTTTCTGGATGGCTCGGGCTGGGCCCACGTCCTGTTCTACCGCACCGGCGCCGCGCCGGAGCCACAACCCACCCCCAAACC
>DAOTYI010000025.1:0-9879 GCA_034434895.1 Anaerolineae bacterium | reverse complement strand
GCGGTTGGGCTTTCGCGCCCTGGTGGAGGGATGGCCGTGCTGGCGGAACGCGGTCCGTTCGGCAAGCCGGAGACGGGGGCTGGATTGTCTGACGGCGTGGGTGGTGGAGCAGCGCCCCGAGTGGCTGGAGAGACAGGCGATGGATGAGAGGTCGCCTCAGCCTGGCGAGCCGGGGTGGTGGGACTGGCTGGCTGCCCGACTGCGGCCGGTGATGGAGCGGCGTAAGATCAAGCGCGCCGTCGTATTCGGTTCGCTGGCGCGAGAGAACGCCTCGCGTCGGAGTGACCTGGATCTGCTGCTGGTGCAGGAAACCGACCTGCACTGGCTGGACCGCTATGACCCTGTTCTGGCCGAGATCTATCGAGCGGTCCCTGGTGTAGACATTGATCTGTTGATCTATACGCCAGAGGAACTGGCCTGGATGAGCGATCGGCCCCTGATTGCGACTGCGCTAGGGGAAGGGAAGGTGATCTATGAGTCTGGACAAGATTCAACTTCAGGCTGAGCGGTGGTTGCGCACAGCCGAAGAAGACCTGGAAGCGGCGCAGGCAGGGCAGGTGAGGAGGAGTTGCCCCCGGCCGCTGGCGCAGTGGTTGCGCAGCGGGGTGAGGGATGTGGAGTTGGGGGAGAGAAGTGAAAGATGAGGCTGCGTTCCCTGCCGGCCGGCAGGCGCCGGGCTGGATGCGGTAGATGAAACGGTCCCTGGCCCGCGTGGCCGACAGGCTTCTGGCGGGTGAGCCGCTGGGGCTCCTGCTGGCCGTGCCGTTGTTGATCTTTCCGCGTGGCTACCTGTGGCAGTGGCAGCAGGGCCTGTTCCATTATGCGCCGATTGGGGAGGCGAGCCTGCGCTATCCCGGCCCCCTGTCGGGGATCGGCCTGGGCGTGGTGGCCCTGTTCTGGCTGCTACGCCTGGTGCGGCAGGGGCGGCCGGTCCGGCCGACCGTGCTCGACCTGCCCATCGCCCTCTATCTGCTCACGGCGGTGGCGAGCCTGTGGCCTTCGGTGGACCGGGCCCACAGCCTGAACTTTTTGTTGCTGCTCATCGCCGGGGTTGCCCTCTATTACGGCCTGGTCAACGCCGTGGACAGCCCAACCCGCCTGCACCAGGCGGTGGCCCTCTTTATGGCCGGCGGGGTGGCGCTGAGCGTCGTGGGCCTGTTCCAGACCGACTGGGCGCAGTTGACCAGGAAATTGCCCCTGCCGGGCGTCTATGATCGGCTCCAGCGCCTGCCCCATCCCCTAGGCAGGACGCTGAATCTGGGGATCACCGCCGGGGCATCGGTGCTGTTTATCCCGCTGGGCTGTAGCCTGGCCCTGACCGCCCGGCGGTGGCGAGACCGTTTCCTGGCAGCCGGGGCCACGGTGTGCCCGGCCGGCTTTCTGCTGTTGAGCCAATCGCGGGGGGATATCCTGGCCCTGGCGCTGACCATACCGGCCCTGGGGCTGTGGCGGCTGCGGCGGGGCCATCTCTGGCTGGGGGGGACCCTGTTGAGCCTGTATGGGCTGCTCGCCGGCCTGGTGCTCTATGCGCCCGGCCTGGTGGCCCGCTTTGCCTACCTCTATCCCAGCCGCTGGCAGGTGTGGGAACGGGCCGCTTATCTCATCCGTGACCATCCGCTGACCGGCGTCGGCCTGGATACCTTCCGCCTGGTGGCCCGCCACCTCTACCCCTATTTCGACTATGCCGTGGACCAGACGGTCAACGCCCACAACCGGCTGTTGCAGGTGGGGGTGGACCAGGGGGTGCCGGGCCTGATCGCCTTTGCGGCCCTGATGGTCCTGTTCCTGTGGGCCAATCACCGGGCCTGGAAGGTGGCCGGCACCCCCTCTCAGCGCGACCTGGCCCTGGGCCTGAGCGGCAGCTTTATCGCTTTGATGCTGGGCAGCCTCTTTGACGATGGGGTGCTGACCGGGCGAGCCGGCCTGGCCGCCTGGTATCTGCTGGGGTTGGGGATGGCCCAGGCGCGTCTGGTGGTGGGAGAGGCCGGCCTGACCGCCCCCCTGCCGGTCCGCCGCTGGCCGGGCCGCCGGGAGTCCAGGGCTCTGGCCGGCGCGGTGGGCCTGCTGGTGATGGCCCTGTCTGCCCTGGCGCTATCGCCCATTGTGTGGCATAATGGGGGCAACGTGGCCCGCAACCAGGGCTGGCTGAGTGTGGATGCCCCGATCGAGGTGCGCCAGGCCAGGGCGCTCCAGGCGCTGACCCTCTATGAGCGGGCCGGAAGGCGGGCGGCGCGGGACCGGGGGGCTTTGATCTACCTGGCCTGGGAGGGGCGGCAGACCGCCCCGGCCTCCGACTTTTTCCTCCTGATTGCCGCCCGGACATCCGCGGCGGAAGGGGTGGCGGACCTGGAGATGGCGGTGGCGGAGCACCCCGGCGACCGCTTTGCCCATCTGTACCTGGCCGAGGCCTATCGCGCGGCCGGTCGCCTGTCGGACGCAGCGGCAGAATACCGGCGGGCCGGCGCTCCGGTAGAGTGGGTGGTTGCCGAAGGACAGCGGCGCTGGGAGTGGGGGCGGGGGGACGAGGCCGGAGCGGTGGCACAACTGACCGTCGCCACCTTGATGGACCCCCAGGCGGCGGGGGCATACTATGCCCTGGGCCTGATCCATGAGGGGCAGAAAAGGTATGACCAGGCGGCGGGGGCCTATCGGGCGGCCGCCGATCTCTATCGTGACCAGGGGATGGTGGCCGACGCCATCCAGGCGTACAGCCGCCTGCTGCGGATCGAACCGGACAACGCCTACGCTCAGGCGGAGCTGGCCCGCCTGCAGGGCCAGACCCCCTGAGAGCCGGTCTGAAAAGCTTACCACAAAGGAACACGAAGGAAACGAATACCCTTGGTGTCTTTTGTGTCTTGGTTTTCAGACAAGCTCTGACAGGAGAGGCTGAATGTTGGGCAACCGCTTCTTTGCCACGCCGATCAGCCTTATCGGCAACCGGCTGACCTCCGATAGCGCCGGCGGGATGCGCCTCATCCGCCGCGACATTCTGGCCCGCCTCTACCCGTTCCCGATGGCCTGAACTTCACGGCGGTGATGAGCACGCGCGCCCTCCATGAGCAGGTGAAGGCAGGTATCCATGCGTGTTGATCTGTGCTTGAATCCCAGACAATTCAACCCGGCCGAGGTACGGGCGATGATCCCGGCATTGCATGGCCTGCTGCACAGGCACGATGTGCAGGCGGCCTACCTCTTTGGATCGGCCCTGCAGGATCCCGGCAGCCGCCTGAGTGACCTGGACATCGCTGTTCTGCCCTCCCCGGAGCTGCACGACTGGCTCACCTGCTACAATGATCTGTACAGAGACCTGTGCCAGCTCTTTCAGGCTGATAACATAGACCTGGTGCTGCTAAACCAGGTGCCGCTATCCCTGCAGGCCCGCGTGGTGCTCAGCGGACTGCGCATCCTGACTGAGGAGGGCGCGGCGGGCTGGGAGGAACGGGTGCTGGCACGTCACGCTGACCTGGCCGCATGGCGACAGGAGAACTGGGAGGTGACGGGGCAATTGGCCCGTCGGGGCGCTATGGGGAAGGTCAATATGATAGACAAAGAGCGAATTGAGCGGTTTGTGTTTCTGATGCGGGATGCCGTCCACGAACTGCATGCCTTGAACCTGGAGGAGATGGGCCAGGAGAGGTATCAGGCGGACAGGCGCAGCCGGGCGCTCTCCGAACACTATCTGCGCATTGCCATCGAGGCAGCCCTCGACCTGGGGCGACACGTGATTGTCAGGACGGGGTTGGGTGTACCCCAGGAATACAGGGAAGTGGGAAAGATTCTGCGGGAGAAGGGGGTTGTGCCTGCTGACCTGGGTAAGAAACTGGAGACGATGGCCGGCATGCGCAACGTGCTGGTGCATCTCTATTGGGATATTGACTACGCCTTGCTCTACAAGACTGCCGTGGAAGAACTGGACACCTTCGAGCGGTACATTGAACACATCTTTCGTTATCTGGACAGACTGGAAGCAGAAGGCCCATGCACTGCCCACCCCTGAGTGGTATTTGTGTACCGCAGAGACACAGAGGGCGCAGAGATCTCTTTCCTCAAAGCCCCCATGAGCCTCAGGGGAGCGAAGGCATATGCGTCAACTTAAGGCGCGGGCGATTGGAAATTGCACCGGTAGGGGCAGAGCGCCGCTCTGCCCCTGGCCGTCCGCCTGCGCGGACGCCTGGCCGCAGGCCCCTGAGGTGCGACTTGAGTCGCTTAACTTGACGCATATGGGGGAGCGAAGGGGAGTGGAGCCTTCAATCGGCAAACGGGTAAACTGGGGAGGTGGCAGAATGTTATGGCAGTACATTCACACCGCCCTGGAACAGGCCCGTTGAGGACTGGGTGCTGTTTAGCATTGCGAAAGGATTACCGCTCCCGGCGTTGGGGGAGGTAGCGATTCGCCTGCCTGGTTCGGCTTTTACGACAATCCGGCATCACACGAGAAGAATGGCAATCCTCGATTGGAGGCCTCTATGAACGACATGGCCATTCGCGTCGAATACTGCATCCTGAGCAGGCCGGAGGACTGGGCAGGCACTATCGCGCTGGAGACGCACGACAAAGGACGAAAGATGAAGGATGAATTCATCCAGGCGTTGCGAGAAATTTCGCAAGGCCCTTGTTTCCAGTGAGTTGATGTGGCGTGATGCGAGGAGAATTCTGAAAGAAGGGATCGTCGAGATGGGTGTGGCGTTGGAATTGACCCCGGCTGATTTGAAAAGATACCGCGCTGCGGCCCGGTGCCGCGCCGCCGCCCGCACGTTGACGCCAGCAGACGCGGCCGCCCGGGAGGACCTGTTGAAGCGGGTGCGCAGCGCAGCAGAGGTCTTGAGAACGCGCTATGGCGCAAAACGCGTGATCCTGTTCGGGTCTCTGGCGCATGAGGCATGGTATGTTGCTGATTCGGATGTTGACCTGGCGGTCGAAGGGCTGGCCGGTGATACGATCTGGCGCGCATGGCGCGCCGTTGAGGAGATCATCGGCGACCGGCCGGTGGACCTGGTCGAGGTAGAAACAGCCAGCGCATCCCTCCGCAACGCCATTGAACGCACCGGGGTGCCATTATGACCAGCTCCGAGATGGCCCTGGCCGAGCGCATTCGTGATGAGATCGTGGACCTGGATCGGTCTGTGGCGCGCGCATCTGCCGCCTGGGAACGTGGCAAGATATCCGCTGACCAGGACTACTACCTGGATGCCGTCGCCCTGAATTTGCACGGCTTTTATTCGGGGATTGAGCGTTTGTTCGAGTTGACAGCGCGTCACATAGACCAGGCTGTGCCCAAAGGCGAATCCTGGCATCAGGACTTGATCAACCAGATTGACAGGGGCATCATGGATCGAGAAGCCATCTTTCTCTCACCCCCTCCCCTCGCCCGCCGCCGCAGGCGAGCGGGAGAGGAGAGGGGGCAGGGGGAGGGGTGAGGGCCAGGCGGAATTTTAACGCCCGTCAAAAGTGTAACCCAATTTCCCCAGAAAATTGAACCATCCCTGACTTTGCCATAAATATCATAACAATTGACAAATTTGCGATTACGTGCTATCCTTTGACAGGGGATACCCCCTCAGAGGCCACGTGGGGAAAAGATGACCGGTGATGAGATTGAAAGAAGGGAAGAAATGCAGAGCACACGTCAGGAAATTTTGCAAATCTTAAAGGCAGAGGGGCAGGCAACAGTCGAAGAGCTGGCCAGGCGACTGGAGCTGACGCCGATGACGATCCGCCATCACCTGAATGTGTTGCAGGCCCAGAACCTGGTCGCAGCTTCCAAGATGCACCGTGTGCAGAAGATAGGCCGTCCCTGCCTGGTGTACACCCTGACCGAGACGGCTGCGGAGATGTTTCCCCAAAGCTATGGCGAGCTGGCCCGCCACCTGGTGAGCGAGGTCAAGGAAACGGTGGGCCTGCAGGAAACCCGGGCCATCTTTCGCCGCATGGCCGAACGGATTGCGCAAGGGGCTCCGCCCTGGAACGAAGGGCAAACCTTTGAGGAACGGTTGCAGCAGGTCTGCGACTTCTTGAACGGCCGCGGCTTCCTCTTCCGCTGGGCAAAAACCGATGAAGGCTACATCCTGACCAACACCAACTGCCCCTATCGCCAGGTGGCTGCCCAACATGGCGAGGTGTGCCTCATGGACGCCATCCTCCTTGAACAGCTTGTGGGGGTCTGTCCCACACCTCTGAGCAGCCTGGGGAAAGGGGACAGAGCGTGCACCTGCCTGGTGGTGCCGCCTGATACCCCGCCGAGACGCTGAGGAACTATCAGCAGATCCGCCGGCGGTATTATTTTGGCGGCGCTGGGATCGCCTGCCAGGTTCCGTCGTGATAAAGCAGATAGGCGGTTCCGGCTCCCGTGGCAGTCGGCAGGGTTTCGTCGGTCCAGATCAGCAGCCCCCTGTCGAACGGCTGCCGCCAGCCACTGAGACTCCGCTCCTCTTCCAGAGCCCAACCGATGGCCGCCTGAGGCCCGCCCAACTTCTCGCGCCACACCTTGCCAAAGCCGCGCTGCGGCTGTCGGGGTGGCGGGGGCAGGGCCGGATCATAGGCCGGATCCACCCCTTCGACAAAGCTATCGCCAAAAGCCTGCCAGGTGCCGGTATTGAGCAGAACGTAAATCTGCTGCGTGTTGGCCTCCCAGATCATCCGCCCTCGTTCAAACGGCTGCCCGGCCAGGGTGGCTGGGGCTTCTGGCTGTTGGGGGCAACCCAGGCGGACACTGACCTGCTGCCACACGGCGCGGAAGCGGATCGGTTCAGCAGCGCAGGCAACCGGTGTGGGGGTGAAGGTCGGTTGCAGAACGCGGGTGGGAGTGGGAGGCGGGATGGTGTGAGCGATCGGCATCCACGGACCCTTCCCCGCCCATTTGTAGAGGCCCCGCTCACCATGCACCAGCCAGAGCAGGCCATCGGTGGCATAGCCGGGCGAGAACAGCACCTTCTTGATATTCGCCGTCGGCAATCCGGCGCTCAGGTCGCGCCAACTCCGCCCGCCATCGGATGACAGATAGGGCGGGCCGAAGGCGGTCCAGGCCAGCAGGGTGTGGTCCCGGGCAAAAGTGGGCGACAACTCCAACCCGAACGGCTCCCCCTCGCTCCAGGGAGCCAGAGGGAGCGCCTTCCATGTCGCACCCCGATCGTCTGAGCGGTAGAGCCGGTTGCCGCTGAGCAGGTAGATCACGCCGTTGCGGGCATAATCGGGCGTAAAGACAGCCTGGCCCCCCGCAAACCTTAAGTCGAGAACCCTGGTCCACCTGCCCCCCTGGTCGGTGGAGCGGTAGAGGGCGTTGCCGGCAAGGGTCAGGAGCAGGCCATCCTGAGCATAGGCCGGGGAGAAGGTCACGGCGTGCAGGAGAGAGTCTGGGCCTGGGGTCACCCCCAGGGGCATCTCCTCTCCCCACGGCCCGCTGATGTCGGTCCAGGTCTGGCCGCCGTCGGTTGAACGCCACAGGCGATTATCTCCCAGGCGCATCAGCAGCAACCTGTCCCGGTCGAAGGTCGGGGAGACCTCCAGGACCGACAGGGTCCATTCCCCTGGTGGGCCGAATGCCTGCCAGGGGCCTCCGCCGACGGTGCGCAGTGGCTTTTGCCAGGAAGGGGCATAGAAGGCAGTGTGGTCAGTGGCAAAGGCAGGAGAAACACGGAGGTCGTCGGGCACGACAATGTTCGGCAGGCGGGGGATTGGCCGTTCCCAGGTCCGGCCGCCGTCGGTGGACAGGTACACCTCCTGGCCACCAACCAGCACCCGCAGCGAGCCATCCGCGCCCTGCGCCAGGCCGCCGGTGGTGACTCCTTGCGGCAGCCCACCGCCGACAGGTGCCCATCTCCCCTGTGAGAAGCGATACAGCCCCAGCTCACTGCTGATCAGGAAGGTGTCTGGCGACAGGAACAGCAATTGTTGCGGGCTGCCGTAGATCATGCGCACCGGCAGGCCGGTATCGGTCCAGGTCAACCCGGCGTCGGGAGAGCGCCAGAGGCCCGCTCCCGCACTCAGGGCATAGAGGGTTCGGTCCCGATTAAAGGCCGGCGAAGGGAGCAGATCGGAAAAGTTGATCTCGGCCACCGGCGGCAGGGCGCCGGCCTGCCACTCCAGGCCGACCAGCGGCCAGCGGACCTCACGCCCGGTCTCGTCTTGAGCGACAAAGGCGGTGCCATCGGCACTCAGGGTGAGGGGCGTGGCTGCCTGCGGCGGCCGGCCGACCAGCCGCTCCCAGGTCGTGGCCGCATCGGTAGAGCGGAAGAGATGGGGCGGCGCCTCGCCGTAGCGAGCGGTCCACAGGAAGTAGAGGGTCTGGCTGGTGGGAAAGTCGGGGGAGACGAGGATGGCGATAGAGCCGTCGCCCGGCAGGCTCAGGCCAGCGTTGGCCGGCGCCCAGATGTCGCCGCCATCGGTGGAGCGGAGCAGGCCGCCGTAGTTCGTCCAGCCGAACAGGGTGTGATCGGCGGCGAAATCGGGCGAAAGGGCCAGCGGCCCGACGGCCTGGGGAAAGACGGCGGCCCAGGTCTCACCGCCATCGGTGGAACGTTGCAGCCCGTAGTGGCTCAGAAAGATCGTCCGGTCTCGGGCATAGGTCGGCGAAAAGGTCAGGGCACCGGGGGCCTCAGGATAGCTGCTTGTAGATGGGCGATAACGGTCGGTCAGCGGGACCCAGCGCTCCGCAGCGTCGGTAGAGCGGTAGAGGCCGCCCTTGCGGGCCAGGGCGAACAGGGTCCGGTCGGTAGGAAAGGTGGGCGAGAGGATCAGGTCGGCCACAGCCAGGTCGGTCAGCCCCCGGCTGGCGATCTGCCAGCTCCGGCCGCCATCGGTTGACTTCCAAACGCCGTAGCCCTGGTCGGCTGTCGCCAGGGCAGCGAACAGGGTCTGGTCCCTGGCAAAATCGGGAGAGACGACCAGGTCCAGGATCTGTTCGCGGGGCAGGCCGCCGCGCAGACGCAGCCAGGAACGGCCACCATCGTCAGAACGATAGAGGGGATAGCGGCTTTTGTCCAGGGCAAAGAGGACCCTGTCCAACGGCGTTGGAAAGCGCTGAGAGATCTCACCGGCGGCCAACATGGCCGGCTCTGGGGGTTCGACGGGCGGCGGCCGGCCGCCCGTGGCCGACCAGATCTGGACCTGACCATCCTCAACCGCCAGGTAGAGCAGATGCCGCTGTGGGTCGAGCGCCCGGAGGGTGAATCCGGCGGCAATGGGCATGCTGCCCAGGAGGTCCAGGTTGGCCGCATCCAGGATCAGCATCTGGCCGTCGGTGGTGCTGTAGATGGTCGAATAGACCCGGCCCAGAACCGGGTCAGCACGCAGCGGGCCAAACAGCGCCTCCAGACGGGCGGTGTAGCCCCGGCCCGGCGTCCACAGGCTGGTGGAGCGGCCGGCCAGGTGGATGCGCGAAACGTAGGCCCGGCCGGTGGTCGGGTCCACGTCCAGGTAGATCGGGCTGCGTTCGGTATCGGTCAACACCTTCCGGTAGCTCTCCGGTTCGTAGATGTACAGGTAGTTGCCGTTGTTGGAACCGGGGACGCCGTTGTTGATGATGACAAACAGCCGCCCGCTGCCGGGGTCCACGGTGGCGTCCACGGCGGCGGGGTTGGGCGAGAAACCGGGGTACTGGGGCAGCGTGTCGGACAGGGCACCGGTGACGGTCAGTGTCTCCAGGCTGGCGAGGTAGACGCCGGCCTGCACCAGGTAGAGGTCGCCGTGGAAGGCGTCGGCCACCGGCCGGGCGGCAAAGCGGATCTCGCCCGTCTGTTTCAAGGAGTCGGCGTCGTAGATGCGCACCCGGTCGGCCCCTTCGCCGCCGGTGTAGAGGCGACCGTGGGGGCTATCTACGGCGATGCGCCCTTCGCCGGGCAGGAGGGCCAGCTCGTCATCGGTATCGCTGTCGAGCACGTGGAG
>DAOTYI010000024.1:0-6648 GCA_034434895.1 Anaerolineae bacterium | reverse complement strand
GGACAGCGCCGGGGAGGTAGGCGATTACACCTCCCTGGCGCTGGACGCTTCCGGGCATCCGCACATCAGTTACTACGACTGGACCAACGAAGACCTGAAGTATGCCTGGGGAGAGACGGCTATCATCACCCCCACGCCCACCAGCACACCCACATCCACGCCCACCAATACACCTACTCCGTCGCCAACCAACACCCCCACATCCACGCCCACCCCCACACCCACATCCACGCCTACCAACACGCCCACCCCCACGCCCACCAGCACACCTGCGCCGGGGCCGATGGACAAATTCATCTACCTGCCACTGATTTTGAGGAGTGGCTTGCCGTGAACATGACCGGAATTGCCCAGCGGGTGGATAGGACCAGCAGCGAGGTGACGGTCACCTGGAAGGTGACCGTCACCTCACACCTCCGGAGACACCTTGCGCGTCACCCGCACCTTCATCCTGCGCCTGCTGGTCAACTCGGCCGGGCCGGAGGCCCTGCGCGGCGACCTGCGGCCCATGCCGGAGGGGGAAGCCCAGCCTTTCGTCGGTGAACAGGAGCTGCTGGCCGCGTTACACCGGCTGGCCGCACCATCACTTCCACAGCAAGATGACAGGTGAAATACGTTGCACCTGCTTTATACCCATCATGACGGAGGCAGCGATGAACCGGAGACTCGGCCTGTTCCTTCTCAGCCTGGGCCTGCTGCTGTTGCCCCTTGCGCCGGCCCAGACCAGCTCATCAGGCCCGACAGCCGAACCACGCACGCCCGACGCCAGGCTCGTGGCCGCCTACTATTTTTACTGGTACAACGTGTATACCGGCCAGCACTTTGTGGACCCCGACGGCAGCGACGCCCTCACCGACCATCCCCCTGACGCCTACCTGAGCAACTACTCCTGGACCGAAGTCGCCTGGCACCGCCGCGAACTGCTGGACATGATGGCCGCTCAGATAGACATCGTCCTGCCCGTCTATTGGGGCAGCGACCAGGAGGCCTATTGGAGCGTGCCGGGGCTACAAAACCTGGTCACGGCCGAGCAGCAGTTGATCGGCGAAGGGCGCACCCCGCCCCGGATCGGGATGTTCTACGATACGACCGCCCTGAAACAACAAAATGGCGGGGTGAAACCCGATCTCACCACGCCGGCCGGCAAAGCCCTCTTCTATGGCATGATCTCCGACTTTTACCACCTGGTCCCCTCCAGCCTGTGGGCGCTGGTGGACGGACATCCCCTGGTCTGGCTGTACACCAGCGAGTATGTCGGCGCCTACGACCAGAGTACCTTCAATTACGCGGCCCAGCAGTTCCAGGCCGAATTCGGCGCCACTCCGTATATCGTGCGGGAGGCTTCCTGGCAAGGCATCAGCACCGATGGCGTCTACTACTGGGGGGTCGCCCTGACCGGGCCGATGACCAGCGGGCAGGTTGGCAGTCTGGGGCCGGGCTACGACGAGACGGCGGTCTACGGCCGGCCCAACCCGCGCGTCCGGGACCGGGCATGCGGCGAGTTCTACGCCGATGGCTGGGAGGCCATTCGCAGTTCCGACGTGACCCTGCTGGCGATTGAGACCTGGAACGAGTTTCATGAAGGTACCGACATCGCCCCCAGTCGCGAGTACAGCACCACCTATGTCACCCTCACGGCCCAGAACGTGGCCCGCTGGAAGGCGACAGATTACGGCTCAGCGCCCCTCGTCTGGCTGGACCTGGGGCGATCCCCTTATAACCAGGGGTTGCGGCCAGCCTTCAACTTCCCCGACGGCGCCTGGCTGGTCACCTGGCTGGACGGGCGTGAGGCCGCCTACCCCGACCACTCCACCACACCCGAGTCGCACTACATCTATCTGGAGGTAAACGATGCCTTTCTCTACGCCACCCCAGGCGAGGTATGGGTGACGGTGGAATATTACGACACGGGGCACGGTTCGTGGCTGGTGCAATACGACGGCGTCAGCGATCCCTACACCACGATTCCGGTGTCAAACCAGGGCACGGGCCGGTGGCAGCGGCACACCTTCCATCTCACCGATGCCTACTTTGGTGGCCGCCAGAACAACGGGGCCGACCTGCGCCTCTCGGATCACCACTGGGCGGATGGGCAGGGAGACTACTTTGGCCGGGTCTGGATTGCCAGATCGGCGCCGGGCCACCAGGCCCCCGACCTGCCGGGCCTGAGCAGCATCGGGGTCAGGCCGGGGGAGGTGGTGGAGATTCCGGTTTCAGCCAGCGACCCCGATGGCGGCCCGGTCTCGCTCTCCCTGGAGCGGGGGCCCGCCTTTGCCACGCTGACCGACTATGGAAACGGCACCGGCCTCCTGCGCCTGGCGCCTGGCGAAGAGGGGGGGTCGCACTGCTCCTATCGCCTGCGGGTGCTGGCCACCGACACAGATAGCCCCGCGCTGGCCGATGCCACCACCGTGCAGGTGATATTCTACCGGCACGCCCTCTTCTTGCCGCTGGTTCTTAACGGAGACCGTCAGCAGTGAGGCGGCCCATCTCCGGGCCAGACAGAAAAGAGCCAGCTCCACAGAGGGGCTGGCTCTTCCCGTGAGTCGGGCTACAGGATCTCGACGACTGCGTCCTGCTCTTTGAGGGCGTTGGCCGCCGCTTCGGCCTGGTCCTTGGGCACATTTTCCAGGACCTTGACCGGCGCGCTGTCTACCAGGTCTTTGGCCTCCTTCAGGCCCAGGTCGGGTCGGAAGGTGCGCACCGCCTTGATGACCTGGATCTTCTTGGGGCCAACATCCTTGAGGACCACGGTAAACTCGGTCTTTTCCTCCTCTTCCGCCGCCGGTTCCGCTGCGGCCGCAGCAGCCATCGGCACACCGGCGACCGCCACCGGGGCCGCTGCGGAGACGCCCCACTTTTCCTGCAACATTTTGGAGAGCTGCGCCGCTTCCAGCAATGTCAGCTCGTCAAGGGCCTGCACCAGCTTTTCCAGTTTCTCAGACATCTGTTCTCATCTCCGTTTTTATTTGTGTGTTCACAGCTCAGGCCGCTGCTGCCTGGTCCTGTTCAGACCGGGCCTGGAGCACCTGCACCAGCTCCCGCAAGGGAGCGGTGATGACGCCGATGATGTTGCTCATCGGCCCCTGGATGGCCCCCAACAACTGGGCCAGCAGAACTTCGCGGGCGGGGAGAGCCGCCAGCGCCTTCGCCCCTTCGGCGTCCAGAAATTCGGTACCGAGAATGGCCCCTATCACCCGTAGTATTTTGGTCTCGTTGGCAAAGTCGCTCAACGCCCTGGCCACAGGTGGCACTTCGCCGAAACAATACCCCACCGCCACGGGGCCTTCCAGGTAGCCAGGTGCAACCGGAATTCCCGCCTCCTCCAGCACTTTGGCAAAGAGGGTATTTTTGATGACCTGAAAACCGCCGTTCACCTCTCGCAGCCGGCTGCGCAGATCGGTGATGTGGCTCACGGTCATGCCCCGGTAATCGGTCAAAATGATCGCCTGGCTGTTCGCCATCCTGGACCGATAATCCGCCATCATCTGCTGCTTCTTCTCTCTGGTAATGGCCAACCTGCCTCACCTCCTTTTTGAGTTGTTTCTTCCCTACAAGCAACAGGCCCTTGCGCCGCCGACGCAAAGGCCTGCTGCTCTGTCTCCAGAGCTGTTCATCCCCTTGCCTCGGCAGGCCCGTCGTTTAAGCGCCCAGGCGCACCTGCTGTCTTGGGCCTGTTCAGTTATCCCCACTGCAACTTTTCAGCAGATTCTCAGGCTGTCTTCATCGCCGCCGCCGCCACCGGGTCCACCCGGATGCCCGGCCCCATCGTGTTGCAGACGGTCACCTTGCGGATATAAGTGCCTTTGGCCGCAGCGGGCCGGGCTTTGACCACCGCTTCCATGACGGCAGCCATATTTTCCAACAGGCTCTCCACCGGAAAACTCACTTTGCCGATGGGCACGTGGATATTGGCCGTCTTGTCCACACGGTATTCCACTCGCCCCTGACGCGCCTCACGGATCACACGCGCCAGGTCCTCCTCGGCGACGATAGTGCCCGCCTTGGGGCTGGGCATCAGTCCCCGTGGCCCCAGGATACGGCCCAGGCGTCCGACCTTGCGCATCATGGGCGGGGTGGAGATGGCCACATCAAACTCCAGCCACCCCTTCTGAATCTGGTCAATCAGCTCATCGCTGCCCACGTAATCGGCCCCTGCCTCGCGGGCCACCTTTTCGGCTTCCCCTTCGGCAAAGACCAGAATACGGACCTGCTTCCCTGTTCCCTTGGGCAGGAGCACCACACCCCGCACCTGCTGGTCGGCGTGCCTGGGGTCCAGGCCTGTCCGCAGGTGAAGCTCCACCGTCGCATCGAACCGGGCAAAATGGGTCTTTTTCACCAGTTCGAGTGCCTCCTGGGGAGAATAGGTGCGACCACGCTCCACCAGCCGGACAATCTCTTGATACTTTTTCCCTCTTTTCGGCATTTTCTCTCCTCTGTGGTCTTGATGGGGAACACCCCCTCCCACGCCTGCTTTTCCGAATGGAGGGCAACTGCGAGCAGTTGCCTTACTCATTCAGTCCACCACCTGAATGCCCATGCTTTTGGCCGTGCCCTCGATCATCCGCATGGCACTCTCGATGTCATAAGCATTCAGGTCCTTCATCTTTTGCTCGGCGATCTCCCGCACCTGCTGGCGCGTGACCTTGCCCACCCTGGTGCGGCTCACATCAGATGAGCCTTTGGCAATCCCCGCCGCCTTTTTCAGCAGGTCCCCGGCCGGCGGTGTTTTCAGTTCAAACCGGAACGAATTGTCCTGAAAGATGGTGATCTCGGCCGGGACGATGCTGCCGGCCATGTGGGCCGTGCGGGCATTGTATTCCTTGCAAAACTGCATGATATTGATCCCATGCTGGCCCAGGGCAGGGCCTACCGGCGGCGCAGGTGTGGCCTTGCCGGCCTGAATCGCCAGTTTCACAATTGCTTTGACCTTTTTCGCCATTCAACCTCCCATTCCGCAGGGCAGGTTTGCAACCTTGCCGGCTCAACGGCCGGGTGGAAACCTGCCCTGCGAGGTTCTCCGACAGGTTTAGATCTTTTCTACCTGCAGGAAATCGAGTTCGACAGGGGTTTCCCGCCCAAAGAAAGAGACCAGAATCCGCACCTTCCCCTTGTCGGGATAGATTTCGTCCACAGCTCCGACAAAATCCTCAAAGGGGCCATCGCAGATGCGGACCTTTTGGCCGGGGCGGAAGGTGACCTTGACTTTGGGCGTCTCGGCCCGCATCCGTTTCAGGATGCGGTCCACGTCCCGCTTGCGCAGAGGGGTCGGTTGGCGGACGGAGCCTACAAAGCCGGTGACGCCCGGCGTGTTGCGCACGACAAACCACGAGTCCTCATCCATGATCATTTCGACCAGGATGTAACCGGGAAAGATCCGCCGTTCGACAGTCCGCCGTTGTCCGTCTTTGAGTTCAATCTCCTCTTCGGTGGGCACGACAACCTGAAAGATCTTGCCCTGCATGCCCAGCGACTCGGTACGATGTTCCAGGTTCTTTTTGACCTTGTTCTCGTAGCCGGAGTAGGTATGAACGACATACCAGTTACGCCCCCCCTCCGTCGTCTCTTCCTCTTCGGCGGGTTCAACTCCTGATTCCTCTCCCTCCTGGCCAAAAAAGAGCGCCAGCCCGGCCTGATCCTCCGCTTCAGCCGTTGCGGCCTCTCCCTTCTCTGGAAATCCCGGCTCTTTCTCCGCCAACTCCAGATAGGAGGCAAACAGGCGACGGGCCCGTTCCTCCGGCTCCAACAAGGCTTCCTCGTCCCGTTGGACCTCTTTGAACTTCTGCGCCTGGCCTGTCCGGCCCCGTTCCTCTCCCATGCTCACGCGTCACCTACAGGAACAGGCTAAAGACCCAGGAGAACAACCTGTCCATCAGGCCCAAGACAAGGGCCAGAAACGACGTGGCCACGATGACGATCATCGTCAGGTTGACGGCCTCAACGCGGGTGGGCCAGGAGACCTTTTTCAGTTCAAACCACGTCTCGCGGAAGTAGCGTACGATTGCATTGTCCCGGACTTTTTCGTTCTCTGACTTGGCCACGAACCTTTTTCTCCCGATCTTCCTGCTTTTTACACTGGAAGACACCGCCCCATCATGCTCCCCATGAGACGGTGTCCTCTCCACCAGGCAGGCCAGGCAGGACTTGAACCCGCAGCCTACGGTTTTGGAGACCGTTGCTCTGCCACTTGAGCTACTGGCCTGTGCAATATCCAATATCTAATACCCAACACTTTGATATTAGATATTGGCTATCAGATATTGGCTATTTCGTCTCCCGATGCAGGGTGTGTGTCCGGCAACGCGGGCAATACTTTTTCAATTCCAGGCGGCCCGGGTCGTTGCGCCGGTTCTTGGTCGTTGTATAGTTCCGCTCCTTGCATTCGGTACAGGCAAGGGTCAGCACAATGCGAATCGCTTTCTTGGCCATGCTACTACTCCAGGATCTTGGTGATGACACCGGCGCCGACGGTGCGGCCTCCCTCGCGGATGGCAAAGCGCGACCCCGCTTCCAGCGCCACCGGCACGATCAGCTTGACCTTCAGGTTCACATTGTCGCCCGGCATCACCATCTCCACCCCGGCCGGCAACTCCACCGCCCCGGTCACATCCATCGTGCGGATGTAGAACTGCGGCCGATAGCCGGAGA
>DAOTYI010000023.1:0-13788 GCA_034434895.1 Anaerolineae bacterium | reverse complement strand
AGCCGACGGTGATGATCATGTCGTACTTTTGCTCGGCAAACTCGGTGATGTTCTTCTCGTAATCTGCCTGGGCCTGGCTCTCGATGAACCTGGCCTCGACCCCAAAGTCTTTGGCCGCCTTCTGCAACCCCTCCCAGGTGTTCTGGTTGAAGCTGGCATCATCAATGCCGCCAATGTCCGATACCATGCCCACTTTTAAAGCCGCAGGGGCCGTTGTTGGAGCGGCAGTGGGGGCGGTGGTGGGTTTAACCGTCGGTGCTGCCGTCGGTGCCGGCGTAGGTCCGCAGCCGGCCACTACCAACGAAAGCACAACAAGCAAAGCGAATGTGGTAAAGGTCCATTTGCGCATTTTCCCCTCCTTTAGTTTGATTTAGATTAGATTCGCCTGCAACAGTAGAAGGTTTGGAAACGATTCCTGAGATCACCCCCTTTTCTTCTATTGACGGCGGATCACCGGTCCTGCTCCTCCGAACGTGGGCCTATTATACCTGATTTGATCGGGATAGGCAAGCCGCTTGGCCGGCGTGAAGATCCTCATAGCGGTGGCAGGTCCTCATCGTCCTGCCCGGCCCCGCTCTGGATCGGTTCCCGCGAGCGGCCGCCCCCTTCCTCCGGGCCGATGAGGCCTTGCTGTTCCATGATTTCGATCAGCCGCGCCGCCCGCGAATAGCCGATGCGCAGCCGCCGCTGCAACATCGAGATCGAAGCGCGCTGATGCTCCTGGACCAGGGCAATCGCCCTGGGCAACAGTTCATCCTGCCCGGCTGCCTGGGCCTGGGCGGTGGTTGTATCCTCCCACATCCGTTGCTGGACCACCGCCTCCGGCTGGATCGGTTCGTGGGCCAGGCGTATCCCCTTCCAGTAGCGCACCAGCGCCGCCAGTTCCCGGTCCGAGACAAAGCACCCTTGCAGCCGCACCAGCTTGCTGGAGTCGGGGGACATGAACAGCATATCGCCCCGGCCCAACAGCTTGTCGGCCCCGGCTGTGTCTATGATCACCCGCGAGTCCACCTGGCTGGTGACAGCAAAGCTGATGCGTGCCGGAAAGTTGGCCTTGATCAGCCCCGTCACCACGTCCACACTGGGCCGCTGAGTGGCGATAACCAGGTGGATGCCGGTGGCCCGGGCCATCTGGGCAATGCGGCAGATCGAACGCTCCACCTCGTCCGGGGCGATCATCATCAGGTCGGCCAGTTCGTCAATGATCACCACGACATAGGGCAGAGGCTTTTCCCCTCTGGCCAGCAGCATCTGGTTGTAGACTTCGATGTTCCGCGCCCGTGCCTGATTGAACTGCTTATACCGGCTGTCCATCTCCCGCGTGGCCCAATTGAGCACCCCCACCACCCGCTCCAACTCGATGACCACCGGGGCACGCAGGTGAGGGATGCCGTTATAGGCCGTCAGCTCCACCATCTTGGGGTCAATCATGATGAATTGCACCTCGTCGGGGGTGCGGGTGCACAGCAGCGAGGCGATGATGGCGTTCACGCACACACTCTTGCCCGAACCGGTCGCCCCGGCGATGAGCAGGTGAGGCATGGCCGCCAGGTCGGCAGCGACCGGGTTGCCGGCCACATCCTGTCCCAGGGCGATGGGCAACGGGCCTTTGATCTGGCGAAAGGCTTCGCTTTCGAGCACGGTGCGCAGCGCCACCAGCGCGACCTGGGAGTTTGGGACTTCGATGCCGACGACCGAACGCCCCGGCACCGGGGCTTCAATGCGGATGGGCGAGGCAGCCAGCGCCAGCGCCAGGTCGTTGGCCAGATTGGCGATCTTGCTCACCTTGATCTTGGCCCGCTGCACCCGTCCGTTGCTGTCCCGTTTTTCCAGATAGCCCGGTTCCACCCCGAACTGGGTGACGGTCGGCCCCTGGTTGACCTCCACCACCTTGGCCGGGATGCCAAAGCTGGCCAGGGTGTCCTCGATGATCCGGACCCGCTCACGGATTTCGGCCTGGCTCAGCTCCTGCTCGGTGGCTTCGGCCAGGATTTCGTCCACGGGGGGCAGTCGCCAGACCGGTTCCCCGCCGATGATGCGCGGAAACAGGCTGCCCCGGGGGCGGTCATAGGTCGGGCGGCTTTCGGCTTCGGTCGGCGGCAGCGGGGCTGCCGGCTGCCCGGCCGGGGTCTCCCGGCGGTTGAGCCGGATGTCGTCCTGCCGCTCGCGGTTCAGCACCCGCCGGGCTGCGGACTTGAGGGCCGAAGCCGCTTCGGCCAGCGATGTGCCCAGCAGCATCATCAGGCTGATGATGGACAGGGCTGCCAGCACCAGCCAGGCCCCCACCGTGCCCAACGCCAGGATGAGCAACCGGCTCAACCCATAGCCAACGTAGCCGCCGCCACCTCCCCTGGCGGCCAGGGCCTGCGGATCGTCGCCGCCGGCCAACAGGTGCAACAGGGCCAATCCCAGCAGAAAAAGCAGCAGAGCGCCCCACGGCTTTTCCCGCTCGATGGTTATCTCCCGGCCCAGGCCGATGAACACCAGCCACAGCCCCACGCCGCCCAAACCGATGGGCATCAGCCACACCCCCCAGCCCACCCCCTGGCGCAGCAGTTGGATCCAGCCTTCCATCAGCGCGCCGCGCTCCACAGGGATGAGGCTCAGCAGCGTCAGCAGGGCCAGCAGCAGGAGCAGGATGCCGACGATCTCCGGCCGCACCGTCATCCTGCCGTCTGACTTTTTGCTTTTGCTCCTGGTGTTGCGCCTTCTGGCCATCCTGTCCGCCCCTGTTGGGGTGCATCAACGCCCGCCGACCCGTCTATCCGAAAAAGATCTCGCTCCCCTGGACCACCGGCGGACTGGAGTCCGCCGTGCGCGTCTTCGGACAGGCTTTTATTATACCCCGCTCCACGGCCTGGCGCAAATGTTCAGCCCCACAGCTCTGCGGCAATGTCGGCCAGGCCCAGGCTCAGGAGCGTATCGCGGGAAGGTCGGCCTGTTTCCCAGTCCCAACCGCGATGGGCGTAATACTCCCGCAGCAGCGGCTCCATGCGCGGCGTGTGGCCCCGCGAACCGTTGGCCATCGGCAGGAGCAGCAGGGTGGGCAGCCGGTCATTGCCCCGCCGCACACCCATCCGGTTGTTGAATGCCCGCTTGAGGTTGAAAATCCGCTCGCCGGTGCGCTGCCAGCCAACCGCATCCGCCGACCGGCCGGTGGCCGCCGACAGCAGTTGGGCCAGGACCGGGGCGGTGGGGTTCACAAAAACGCACATGATGGCGCTGTTGTACAGCGTGCGCCAATCCTGGAGGCGGGCCACAACCCTGGATTTGCCCCGCGTCCGAAAGCGCCCGCCGGGCAAGATGCCTACCTCCGGCAGGGTCAGGCCCATGTCCACCGCATACATGTCCCCCTGCATATGGCAGGCCCCCCGCGGTGAAGTGGCATAGACCACCGCCATGCCTGACAGGGCTCTGGGATCGTGGGCAGCCGGTTCCAGGCCGTTGACGTGCACCGCCAGGTCCTCGGCCCCATAGCGGGCGGCGATGCGCCTGACCCCGTCGGCCAGCACATTGCCGAACCCCTGCCGCCGGGCGATCCATTCCAGCAGGAGCTGCGCCGTCTCAATATCTCCCCAACGCAGGGGCAGGCCCCCGGTATCGGCGGCGGTGAGGAAGCCGCGGTCGTACAGCAGGTAGGCCAGGGCAATAGAGGAACCGGCGCTGATGGTATCCAGGCCGTAGCGATTGCAGAGGTGGTTGGCATAGGCGACCCCCGGCAGGTCGCTCACCAGCAGCATCGAACCGAGCATGGCCACCGTCTCATACTCCGGCCCATCCACCACCTCAACGCCGTAGGGGGTATCTTTCAGCGTCACCTGGCGGCCACAGGCCACGACACACCCATAACAGGGTACCGACCGGACCAGGATCGTCTCGGCCATGGTCGGACCGCTCAAGTTGGTGGCCTCTTCAAAGAGGGGTTGGGTCCAACCTTTGTTGGGCAGGTTGCCCCACATGATGCTCATGTCCACGAACGAGGCCGTGCCCAACTGGCGGTAGACCTGCGTGGCGAGGTCGGCGGTGACATTCTGGAGCGCCTGCCTGGCTGCCTGGCGGAAGGCCTCCGGATCGGCCAGGGGGACGCGCTGCCGGCCCCGCACGGCGATGGCTTTCAGGTTTTTGGAGCCCATCACCGCCCCCATGCCGGTGCGGCCCGCTGCCCGGCCGTGGTCGTTCATCACAGCCGCGTAGAGCACCCGGTTCTCGCCGGCCGGGCCGATGCAGGCGACCCGCACCTTCGGATCGCCCAGTTGGTCGCGCAGGCGCTGCTGGGTTTCATAGCTGTCCAGGCCCCATAACCCCGTGGCTTCGTGGAGGGCTGGCGGTTGCCCTTCGATCACCGACAGCCATACCGGTTTTTCTGCCCGGCCACGGATGACAATGCCGTCGTAGCCGGAAAATTTCAGCTCTGCGCCCCAGAAACCGCCCGAATTGGACTCGCCCCAGATGCCGGTCAGAGGGGAAAGGGCGCACACTTCATACCGCCCGCAGGAGGGGGCCCGCGTGCCCACCAGCGGACCGGTCATAAACATCAGCGTATTCTCTGGCCCCAGGGGATCGGTATGGGGGCCCAGTTCGTTGTAGAGATAGCGTGCCGCATACCCTGCCCCACCGACAAAATCGCGGGCCAGGTTGTCATCCAGTGCCTCTTCCCGCACCGTGCCGGCGGTCAGGTCCACGACCAACAGTTTGCCCATGTAGCCGTTCATGTTGCTCCTCTGACCAATGTACAATGTTGACCCGGCAGGCTTACCACAAAGGCACCAGGACACGAAGAATTATGTCTTGGTGGGTAACTATCTACCCGCTACCTTCCCGCAGGTTAGAAAGTGGCTGGCAACAGGGCGAGCAGCTCATTGTGGCGCACTGAAATGCGGAGATTGCGCCTAAACCTGCGGGAGGGCAGGCAGTTAGAGGAAATTGACAGAAATTCTTTGTGTCCCTCGTGTCCTTGGTGGTTTTCAGCCTGGCTCTAAAAATCTACAGTCTGACCGTCAAAGATGCAACGATAGAGCTGTTCCACCTCCTCCTCTTCGGGGAAACGGAGGTTGACAGTCATAGCGCTGTCGTTCATGGCATTGTCTACCAGTCGGGGGAGCCGGTCCTGGAACTCTTGCGGCGAGAGACCGGTTTCCCTGAGGGTGGTGGGCTGGCCGATGCGCCGGGCCAGGCGGCGGATGGCCTCCGCCAGGCTGGCCGCGCCTTCCTCCTCATCGGATGCCGGCAGGCCCAGGAAGCGGGCGATGTCGGCATAACGGGTGGGCAGGGGACCCCGCACGTTGAACTCGACCGTATAGGGCAGGCACAGGCCTACTGCCCGGCCATGTGCCATCCCCAACACAGCGCCCGCCGAATGCCCCAGGGCGTGGGCGATGGCGGCCATCGAGTTGCCAAAGCCCAACCCGGCGATGGTGGCCGCGTTGTGCAGCCGCTCGCGGGCCTCCGGGTCCTCGGCGCCATGCTCGCAGGCGCGGGGCAGATAGTCGAACACGAGTTGCACCGCCTTCAGGCACAAACCGTCGGAAAAGTCGTTGTGCCACTGCGAGGTATACCCTTCGACCGCATGGGTCAACGCGTCCATGCCGGTATCGGCAGTGATCGGGGCCGGCAGATGGCTCACGAAAACGGGGTCCACGATGGCCAGGTCCGGGATATTTTCCGGGTGGCCCACCGTCACCTTGCGCTGCTCTTCCAGGTCGGTGAGGACGATCGGCCAGGTGACCTCGGCGCCGGTGCCGCTGGTGGTGGGGATGGCCACCAGGTGCGCTTTTTGGCGCAACCCCAGCCGACCGACCGGCGCCACCTCATCAGGGGCCAGGTCAGGCCGCTCATACTGGATCCAGATCGACTTGGCCGCGTCCAGGCACGAACCGCCCCCCAGGCCGACGATCCAGTCCGGCCCATAGGCCAGAGCCTCCTCGGCTCCCCGCCGCACGGTCTGGAGCGATGGATTCGGCTCCACGCCGCTAAAGACCGCCGACTCGATGCCGGCGGCAGCCAGCCTGTCCTGCACCTCTGCCACAAGCCCCAACCTGAGGAGGTTCTCGTCGGTGACGATGAATGCTCTCCGGCCCTGAATCTCGGCCAGGTAGTCCAACGCCCCCTCGCCAAACACGATCTCTGGGCTACGGAAGAACCACATTCCACCCTCCTAATATCTAATATCTAATATCAACATCTAATAAACACCAGAAACCGTTAGATATTGGGTATTAGACATTGGGTATTAGATATTGGGTATTAGATATTAGCTATTGGCCGGCCTGAGCCACAGCCGCGTTCAGGTCTTTCATCAGGGCTTCGACGTTGATGCCATGGGCCAGCGCACCCTGCTCGATATTCTCAAAGCGGGCAATGGCGCAGCCAAAGCACATCAGGCCGTGCCGCAAAAAGACCTCGATGGTCTGAGGATATTTTTGCACCACCTCACCGATGGGCATCGTTTTGACAATGGTATTCATTTTGCTCTCCTTTCATGGTTCACCATACAACATTCGACCTGTGCAGTCAGGTTCCAATTCACCGCAGAGCACGCCGAGAGCGCACAGATTTTTCCGACTTGCTCAGCCTCTGCATTTATCGGTTCATGTCGCCGGGATATACCCGATCCTCCAGCCGGGCGATATATCGTTCCGCCTGGATGGCTGCCCGGCAACCGGCTCCGACCGACGTGGCGATCTGGTGGTAGTTCCAATCGCACACATCGCCGGCTGCCCACACCCCTTCCACGCTGGTCTGCCCATGTTCATCGGCCACCAGATAGCCGTTGTCGTGGAGCGCCAGTTGGCCGCCGAGAAAATCGGTGTTGGGCGCATAACCGATGGCGATGAACACCCCCTGCGTGGGAAACAAATGCTCCTCCCCTGTTCTCACATTCCGCACCCTGACGCCGGTAACAAAATCTTCACCTGTGATCTCGGTGACAACTGTGTCCCACAGGAAGGCGATCTTTTCATGGCGGAAGGCCCGCTGCTGCAACAGCGGTTCGGCTCGCAACTGGTTGCGACGGTGGATGATCGTCACCTTGCTGGCAAAGTGGGTCAGGTACAGAGCCTCCTCCACGGCCACATCGCCGCCGCCGACGACGACGATCTCTTTGCCGATATAAAAGAAGCCATCACAGGTAGCGCAATAGGAGACTCCTCGCCCCGCAAATTCCTTTTCGCCGGGGACGCTCAGCTTGCGCGGTGAGGCACCACTGGCCACAATCAGGGCCAACGTTTCATACTCACCGCCGTAGGTCGTGACCTTAAACGGCCGAACCGACAGGTCCACAGCGGTAACAATATCCATCTCGATGCGGGTCCCGAACCGCTCCGCCTGCTTTTTCATCAACTCGGCCAGTTCTGCGCCGACAATGTCCTCCGGAAAGCCGGGATAGTTGCCCACCTCGCTGCTGAGGGCCACCTGTCCACCCAAGGCCGGTCCGGCGATCAGCAAGGGGTTGAGTTGCGCCCGTGCCGTGTAAATCGCCGCCGTGTAGCCGGCCGGCCCGCTGCCGATGATGATCACCTTTTCCATGTGCTCATCCTCTGAAGCCTATGGTATGCAGGGGCATTGTACCCGCTTTTCTGCTCTTTGGCAAAACGCAGTGCCGCACAAGCAACCCTGGGCAGATCCAATCCCTGGAGGGCAGGCTTTCAGCCTGGAAAGGCTATCCTACTACCCTCCCGCAGGTTTGGGCGCAATCTCTGAAGTGCGCTGCAATGAGCGGCTCGCCCTGTTGCCGGCCACTTTCTGGCTGCGGGAGGGTGGCGGGTCGGAGGATGCGGAGGAATCATAAAAAAACCGGCGGCCTCTGCGTCTCTGCGGTACAGGTTCTTTACAAAGTCGCCCTCTTCGGGTATAATCGGGTTGTCGCCAGTACCGGTCGGACCCATACAGAAAGGAAAGTGGCACAATGGCTTATAGTCTGCTGGGAGCCCACCTGAACTCGACCGTGAGCGGCCTCCCCGAACTGATCAGGTCCTGGAAGCCTCCTCTCGTCGTCCTTCTCGATCACAGCGACGTGTGGCACGGCGTTAAAGCGGAAGCAGCCGACACGATCTTTGTGGGGCGTATGATCCTTGACCAGGAGCCCGATTTCAACGCCCCTGCCCTCGATCCTCTCCGTGCTGCCCGTGACCACTGTGACCGGGTCCTGCCCTGGGCCGAGCGGATGGGCGAGACCTATAGCTTCTGGCAGGGGGTCAACGAGCCGATTGTCCAGTCAGCGGAGGCGATGAAACGGTATGCTGACTTTGAGGCTGAGCGGACGCGCCTCATGGACAGCCACGGCTTTCGGGTGGTGGTGGGCAGTTTCTCGGTGGGCAATCCCGAGCTGGCATACTGGCATGACTTTTTGCCGGCTCTGGAGGCCGCCCGCCAGTACAACGGTGCGCTGGCGCTGCACGAATATGCCTGGCCGACCCTGGACCGCGACTGGCCCTGGTACCTGCTCCGCCACCGCAAGGTGTATGACGGCGATCTGGACCACAACTGGGAGGGGTTGCCTGCCCACTTGAAAACTCTGCCCCTGCTGATCACCGAATGCGGGCTCGACGGTCTGATCGAACAACCTTCACCACGAGGCTGGCGGGCGTTGTACAGCGCCAGCCAATATCTCCAACAACTGGCCTGGTACGATGCTGAACTGCAAAAAGACCCTTACGTGGTCGGGGCGGCCCTCTATTGCTTTGCCACCCCCGATCCCCAGTGGAAGTCATACGACCTGTGGCCAGACCTGGCCCAGACCCTGGCCCAGCAGGCCACGCCCCTCTATCGCCTGGCCAGGCCCAGACCTGCCTTCGACGAGGATGCGCTGCTGGCCCAGGTGTTGGGGCGCCTGGAGCGGATCCTGCAAGCGTTGAAAGGTAACTATTCGCGGTGACTGAAGTCACCCGGTGGGGCCTCCGGCCGCTGGTCGGCCTGTGCCGACCGGCGCGCATCGGCGTAGGCCGACACCCGGCGCCAGGCGCCCAAAAAGGCCGATTTCAATCGGGCTGAATTTTTATGATTCCTCTGCGTTCTCTGCGTGCCCGGCGGTGAAAAAGGGAGGTTTTTCAGCACGCTCCTGGAGTCGGCGAGCCGCCGATCCGCCGCATCGGTTGGTTCAGGAGGAGACAGTGGCACAACCCAAAGTATTCGATCAACAGGGGCAGGAACGGGACTGGGCCTGGCTTGCGGCCAACTTTGGCGCAGTCCAGGTCCAGCAGGCCCAGGTAACCGAAGGGCAGGTGTATCGCCTGGTCAGGCTCCAGGACGCCGAAGGGCCGGCCGTGCAGGTGGTCCACGTCGAAAACCGGGCGGGCCAGCCCCTGGCCGGCGTCCGAGTGGTCCGCTCCTGGCCTGGAGCTCCCCCCCTGCCCGACTGGCCGCCGCCCGCCAGCCGCTGGCGGTCCCAAGGTGTGTTTGGCCAGACCAATGCCAACGGTGACATCGGCTATGGCCTGGGTCATGGCGACTATTACTTTGCGCCCAATGGGGGAGCTGGTGCCGTGTGGGTGGCCGATGCAGCCGGCCCTTCGGACCTGATCACCGGGCTGGGCATGTTGGGCGGCACGGCGCATCGCCACCTGAACCTCTATTACCGGCTGGAGGAGGTGAAGCCATCGCCCACGCCACCTGAGCCGCCGCCTGTGGACCTGCCTGACGAGCGGTGGCGGAAAATCTTTGAAACGCTCGACCAGATCATCTCCCTGCTCGAAGAGAAGGTCGGGTAGATCACACTCATGGGTCAAGGGCTGGGGTCTTTCCTTGACGCCCCCTGCCAACAATGCTATAATCCCCCGGTGCCAGGCACCCGTCCGTCGGCCTGGCATCTATCAAACAAGGATCCGAGGGGGGCATGACAGAGAATCACCAATCCGGCGGAGAGGCCAGGCCGTCCCGGCCCGGCATCTCGGCCTTTTTCCCGGCCTACAACGACGGCGGGACCATCCCCAGCATGGTCCTGACCGCGCTGATGACGCTGCGCCAACTGACCGACGACTATGAGGTGATCGTCGTCAACGATGGCAGCGCCGACTACACAGCCCAGGTATTGGACGAACTGGCAACCCGCTACCCCGAACTGCGTGTTATCCACCATGAGCAGAACCGGGGCTATGGCGGTGCCCTGCGTACCGGCTTTCGCAGTGCCACCAAGGAGCTCATCTTTTATACCGACGGCGATGCCCAGTACGACCCCCGCGAGATGGTCCGCCTGTACCAGGTCTGGGGCGACGATGTGGATTTCGTCAACGGCTACAAAATCAGCCGCTCCGATCCGCTGCACCGGATCATCATCGGTCGCCTCTACCACTGGATCGTCAAGCTGGCCTTTGGCCTGCGCCTGCGCGACGTGGACTGCGACTTTCGGCTGATGCGCCGCCGCATCTTTGAGGTCGTCCACCTCAAGTCCGATTCCGGCGTTATCTGCGTGGAATTGATGAAAAAGGTGCAGGATGCCGGCTTTCGCATCAAAGAGGTGCCGGTCCACCACTACCACCGCGCCTATGGCAAAAGCCAGTTCTTCAACTTTCGCCGCATCTGGCGCACCGGCGTGCAACTGTGGGGGCTGTGGTGGGAGTTGCGCTGGCCCCAGCTCATCGGCCGGAGGAAGCCATGACTCAAGAGATCGACCTGCCCTACAGGGAACAGTTTCGCGGGAAAAAGGTGCTGATCACCGGTGGCCTGGGGTTCATCGGCTCCAACCTGGCCCATACCCTGGTGGACCTGGGGGCCGAGGTGCTGATCGTAGATTCCCTCATCCCCGACTATGGGGGCAATCTGTTTAACGTCGAAGGGATCAAGGACCGGGTGCGGATCAACATCGCCGATGTGCGCGACCGGTCGAGCATGGACTACCTGGTGCAGGGGCAGGACTACCTGTTTAACCTGGCCGGTCAGGTGAGCCACCTGGACAGCATGAAGGACCCCTTCACCGACCTGGAGATCAACTGTCGCAGTCAGCTTTCGATCCTGGAAGCATGCCGCTACAACAACCCGCAGGTGAAGGTCATCTTTGCCAGCACGCGCCAGATCTACGGCGTGCCCGACTATCTGCCGGTGGATGAGCGCCACCTGCTGCACCCCACCGATGTGAACGGCATCAACAAGATGGCCGGGGAGTGGTATCACATCGTCTATAACAACGTCTATGGCGTGCGGGCAGCCTCGTTGCGGCTGACCAACACCTACGGCCCCCGCATGCGTGTCCGCGACGCCCGACAGACCTTCCTGGGGCTGTGGCTGCGTCTGGCCGTCGAGGGCAGGGAACTGGCCATCTATGGCGACGGCCGCCAGGTCCGCGATTTCAACTATGTGGACGATGTGGTAGATGCCCTGTTGCGCGTCGCTGCCGACGAGCAGGCCAACGGACAGGTCTATAACCTGGGGAGCGATGAGCCGATCAGCCTGTTGCACCTGGCCCAACTGCTGATCCGGTTGGCGGGCAAGGGCAGCTACCGGCTCGTGCCCTGGCCGGAGAACCGCAAGCGGATTGACATCGGCGATTACTATGGCGACTATCGCAAGATCCGTAGCAAGTTAGGCTGGTCCCCTCGTGTCTCGCTGGAGGAGGGCCTGCGGCGAACCCTGCGCTACTATGAGGAATATGGGCCCTATTACTGGGATGACCGATGAGCAAGCGGATATGGCCGGCCAGAAGGAGGAAGGATGCCGTCAACGATCCCTCTGGGCGATCTGAGTCGGGAATATACCCTTCTCCGCTCTGAGATTGACAGGGCCATCGAGCGGGTGTTGCGCCGGGGTTGGTTCATCCTGGGCGAAGAGGGGGAGGCGTTTGAGGCCGAATGGGCAGGCTATTGCGGCGTGGCCCATGCCGTGGGGGTGGGCAACGGCACCGAGGCCCTCTACCTGGCCCTGCGGGCGGCAGGCATCGGCCCGGGCGATGAGGTCATCGTCCCGGCGCTGACGGCGACCTTTACCGCTCTGGCCGTCTCGCTGACCGGAGCGACGCCTGTGTTTGCCGACGTGGACCCAAAGCGTTATACCCTCGATCCGGCAGCCCTGGAAGCGGCGATTACCCCCCGCACGGCGGCGGTCGTGCCGGTGCACCTCTACGGCTGCCCGGCCGAGATGGCACCCATCGTCGAGATCGCCCGGCGGCACGGCCTGTTTCTGCTGGAAGACGCAGCCCAGGCCCACGGCGCTCGCTACCAGGGCAGGCGGGTGGGCAGCCTGGGCGACGCGGCGGCCTTTAGCTTCTATCCCAGCAAAAACCTGGGAGCCTATGGCGATGCCGGGGCCGTTGTCACCGACGACGCAACCCTGGCCGAAAAGGTCCGCATGTTGCGCCACGGTGGTCAGCGGCGCACCTACGAACATGAACTGGTGGGCATCAACAGCCGCCTGGATGAACTCCAGGCCGCCATCCTGCGGACCAAGCTGCCCTATCTGGACGCCTGGAATGAGCGGCGACGGCTCCTCGCCGCCCGCTACACAGCCGGCCTGGACACCTGCGACCGGTTGGGGTTGCCTGTCACCCCTGACGATGTCGAGCCGGTCTATCATCTGTACGTGGTGCGCACCCCTCTCCGCGATGCGCTGCGCGACTATCTGACCGGGGCGGGAGTGGGCACCGGGGTCCATTACCCCAGGGCGGTTCACCGCCAGGAAGCCTATGCCGGCCTGGGCTACCGGGAAGGTTCCTGCCCCCACGCCGAGATGGCCGCCGCCCAGGTCCTGTCGCTGCCCATCTTTCCCCAATTGACCATGCAGGAGGTCAACCAGGTCATCCGCCTGATCCGCTTTTTCTTTGCCATGAGGTGACCGGCCTGTCTGTGGACAGGGGTGACAGGGCGACTCAAGTAGGGGCAGAGCGGCGCCTGGCCCCTACTCAGCGGCCTGCGGCCAGGCGTCCAGCGGCGTGGATGCCTCCGTCCGCGCAGGCGGACGGCCAGCCAGGGCAGAGCGCTCTCAACTCATCAAAGCGCTCCACGCCCACCTGCCAGAGTTTCAAAAAGGCGCCGGCTTCTTCCCATTCCTGGAAGCGGTCGTGGGCGGTGGAGCCGGGAACCAAATCGGTATGATCCAGGGCTTTCCACTGACATCCGGTGCGCAATACGTAGATAATGGCATCGGCGCACTCTCGATCTGGCCGCCGAGGGCGACCTCCACCCAGCGGGTGAGTGTTCCGGTGCCCGGCAAGGAGGGGTTGGAACACTCCCACAGTTCGTCAGAAATCCAAAAGCCGGTCGTAGTTTATTATTGGGCGTCCTGGTCCGAGTCCGTTTGCTGCTTATCGGTTCACCATACCCGTTTTTCAGGGATGATTCGAGGATCGGCGAAAATCGGTTGACCCTTTTCACTCTGAACCGCATCCGCTTTCAGTATCCTCGGTCGGATCGAACGGGATGCAACGAGGGGAATCAACGATCAAATGCGAATCGGCGGGCAGTCTTTCAATCTCCTCGGTCGGATCTCGTTGATTCGCTGACTCGTTGACTCGTTTCTACCTCTTGATGGTGATGCCGAAAGCCTCCAGTTTTTCATTGCGGGGGCCTAATTTGCCTCGCAGGGCATAGCGCAGGCGGGTGCGCAAAGCGCGGGCATCGGCTGCGCGGGCCTTCAGGCGGGCGGTCGCCTCCTCGGCCGCAGCCTTGAGGCGCTCCTGTTCATCGTTGAGTGTCTGCAGATCGTTCAGCAGGGTGGTGATCTCCTCTTCGGCTGCGGCGAGGTCGCCCAGCTCGTCGCGGTAGGTGCGAATCCCCTCGCGCATGTGCTCCAGGTCGAGGCGCAATTGTCCCAACAGTTTATCGGTCTTGTCGGCCATTTTTCCCTCCTTTTTCATTGATGAGTATC
>DAOTYI010000022.1:0-19312 GCA_034434895.1 Anaerolineae bacterium | reverse complement strand
TTCCAGGTGACGGGACGGCGCTGCGTGGCCTGGGCAGGGCGCAGGTTGAGCGGCACGGCGGTCCGGGCCTGGATATGGGTGTAGAGGGCCATGACGGCGAAGGTAAAGACCATCTGCACCAGCGACAAGGCCGCTGCCAGCGGCAGGTGGAACAGGGACACGGCCTGAGTGTAGATCTCAACTTCCACCGTCGCCAGCCGGGGGCTACCCAGCACCAGGATCACTCCGAAGCTGGTGAAACAGAACAAAAAGACCAGGAGCGACGCGGCAGCGATGGCCGGCAGCAGGATGGGCAGCGTCACCTGGCGGAAGGTCTGCCACCGACCGGCCCCCAGCACCCGCGCCGCCTCCTCGATGCGCGGGTCCAGGTTGGCCCAGAAGCCGCCCACCAGCCGCACGACGATGGTCGCGTTGTAAAAGACATGGGCCAGCAGCACCAACGCCAGGGTGTGTTGCAGGCGGATAGGCGGAGCGTCGAGCTGCAGCGCAGCCATCAGCCAGGCGTTCAGGTGGCCCCTGGGTCCCAACAGCGCGGTAAAGGCCGCTGCCACCACCATGGTGGGCAGGACAAAAGGCACGGTGGTCAGGGCACGGAGGAGCGACTTGCCCCGAAACTCGTAATGGGCAAACACATAGGCGGCCGGCATCCCGGCCAGCAGCGTCAGCAGGATGGACAGGAGCGCCTGGCCGGTGGTGAAGACCAGCAGCCGGGCGTAGTACGGATCGGTGAGCAGAGTGCGAAAGGGCGAAAGGTCCAGGCGACCCTCAGGGGCCAGGCTCAGGGCCAGGATTTCGGCCAGGGGATAGAAGAAAAAGAGGATCAGGAAGGCCAGCGGCAGCAGGTAGAGCAGGCCGCTGGCCCCTCCTGGCAGTTTCACCTCCCCGATCCTGACTCCTGCCATCTGTCGCGCCCTCCAGGATATTGTATCACGGCTGGGGTGAGCGGTCAATCGCCCGGCGCTGCAGGATAGGGCTCCATACCGGCCGAAACCCATTCAATCCCCGGCCAGTGGTTCAGGTGTGCCCGCCGGCCAGGAAAAAAACACAATGCCCAATCGGAATTGGGCATTGTGCCTTGTGCCTTTTTCTTTATGCCTTGTTCACTCGCCCATGCCACCCAGGCTGGAAGAGATCAACGGTTCGCGGTTCGATGCCCGGCCGGCAGTTCCCTTCTTCTCCCAGCGGTAGCCGGTGCCGGCCGGGATCAGCTTGCCGATAATGACATTCTCCTTCAGGCCGTACAGCCCGTCCACCTTGCCTTCGATGGCCGCTCCGGCCAGGACGTTGATGGTATGCTGGAAGGAGGCCGCCGACAGGAAACTTTCGGTATTCAGCGCCGCCTTGGTGATGCCCAGCAGCACCGGCCGCGCCGTCGCCCGCCGCCCGCCGGCGCGGGTGATCTCTTCATTGAGGTCCTGGAAGGTCAGGCGATTCACCAGTTCGCCGGGAAGCAGATCGGTGTCGCCCGGCTGGACGACCGCCACCTTGTTGGTCATCTGCCGGATGATCACCTCGATATGTTTATCGTTGATGTTCACCCCCTGGCTGCGGTACACCTGCTGGATTTCGGTCAGCAGGTAGAGCTGGGCTGCCTCGCGGCCCAGGATGCGCAGCAGGCGGTTGGGGTTGATGGACCCTTCGGTGAGCTGTGTGCCCGCCTTGACAAAGGTGCCGGGCTCCACCCGCAGGCGAGCTGTGGTCGCGATCTCGTACTCCCGCTCCTCACGCCGCTCGCGCCGGATGTAGATCGTGGTCTGAGGCCGGACCGAGACCACACCGCTCGTCCCGGCCACAATCTGCCGTGCCCCATACTGGGCCACCGGCTCCCCTTCGTCCACCCTCTGCCCATCCTCCACGATCGGCCTGTAATTGGCCGGCAGGGGGTGCTCCACCGGGTAGGTCGAGTCGGGAGGGGTGATGAGCACCGCCGGCGTTTCGATGAACACCCGGCCCTGGTTCTCGGCCACGATCTGCCTGTCCCCATACTCGGCCAGCACCTCCCCTTCGGTGACCGACTGCTCATTTTCCACCAGGAGGCGGTAGTTCCTGGGGATGGGATATTCATCGGTCAGGACTTCGCTGTGAACGACCTTGAGCACGCGGACGCCATCCTGCTGGTGTAACTCGACCCGCCCGTCAATGTCAGAGATGACCGCCTCGCCCTTGGGGATGCGGGCTTCAAACAGCTCCTGCACGCGGGGCAGACCGTGGGTGATGTCCGACGCGCCGGCTACCCCGCCGGTGTGGAAGGTGCGCAGGGTGAGTTGGGTGCCCGGCTCGCCGATTGATTGGGCGGCGATGATGCCCACCGCCTCCCCTAGCTGGATCAACCCGCCCCGCGCCAGGTCACGGCCATAGCATTTGGCACACATGCCATGCCGCAGGGCACAGGTCAACGGTGAGCGGGCATAGACCCGTTCGATCTTGAGCCGCTGGATGGCCTCGGCCTGCTCGGCGCTGACCATCTCCCCGGCGCTGACGATCACCTCGCCGGTGGCCGGGTTGACGACCGGGCTGAGCACCACCCGGCCGAACACCCGCTCGGCCATCGTCTGGCCCATCTTTTTGGCATCTTCCAGGGTGATCCAGATGCCGGACCGGGTGCCACAGTCCTCAGCATCAATAATCACATCCTGGGCCACATCCACCAGGCGGCGGGTCAGGTAGCCGGCGTCAGCCGTGCGCAGAGCCGTATCGGCCAGGCCCTTGCGGGCGCCGTGAGTGGAGATAAAATATTCCAGGGCGGTCAGCCCTTCCCGGAAGTTGGAACGGATGGGCAGGGCGATGATCCGCCCTGCCGGGTCGGCCATCAGGCCACGCATTCCGGCCAGTTGGCGGATCGGCGTAAAGCCTCCCTTCACCGCCCCCGACACGGCCATCACCCGGATGGGGCCTTGCTCATCCAGGTTCCTGGCCACGGCCGCCGTGATGTCGTCGGTGGCCCTGGTCCACAATTCCACCGTGCGCATGTACTGCTCATCTTCGGTGATGAGGCCCCGGCGATATTGATGCTCCACCCGCTTGACCTCTTCTGCCACCTGATTGATGATGATCTCCTTCTCCGGCGGCACGGTGATGTCGCTGACGGCGATGCTGTACCCCGATCGGGTGGCATAGCGGAAGCCCATGGCCTTGATCTCGTCCACCAGCCTGGCCGTGGCATCCATGCCCAGCCGATGGTAACACTCGCCCACCAGGTCCTGGAGCTTGCCTTTATCCATGGTGGCGTTGACGAAGCGGAGCTGGCCGGGCAGGTGCAGGTTAAAGATCACCCGGCCCACCGTCGTCTCCAGGTAGGGGGTGGCGCTTCGGTCCTGGGGTCGGTAGCCCACCGCTGCCAGCAGGTCGAGGATCTCCAGTTCATCTCCTTCATCCAGGCCGGCCACCTCCCGCAACCGGCCGGCAGCCATCAGGTCCAGCACCTGGCCGAGGGTGCGCAGGGAAGCCTGCTCCAGGAGATCAAGCACCTCGTCGCTCAGGTCCAGGAACTCCAGCGGCTCATCATCCAGCCAGCTCCGATAGCGCAGCCGGATGGGGGTATGCAACTGGACCTTGCCCAGCTCGTATGCCAGACGGACCTCTTCCATATCGCCAAAGAGGGGGCGACTGTCACCGGCCCCTGGCCGCTCCATGGTCAGGTAGTAGCAGCCCAGCACCATATCCTTGGCCGGGCCGACAATCGGCTCGCCGCTGGCCGGTTTGAGCAGGTTGCGGGTGGACAGCATCAGCTCGCGGGCTTCGGCCACTGCCTTCCTGGAAAGGGGCACGTGGACCGCCATCTGGTCGCCGTCAAAGTCGGCATTAAAGGCGGCGCACACCAGGGGGTGGATCTGAATGGCGTCCCCGTCCACCAGCTTGGGCTCAAAGGCCTGGATGCCCAGGCGGTGCAGGGTGGGCGCCCGGTTCAACAGCACCGGCCGTTCCTTGATGACCTCCTCCAGCACCTCCCACACCTCAGGCCGTTGTTGCTCGATGAGGCGCTTGGCCCCTTTGACATTGATGGCATAGTTATATTCCACCAGGCGGTTGATGACAAAGGGCTGGAACAGCTCCAGGGCCATGCTCCGTGGCAGGCCGCACTGGTGCAGTTCCAGTTCCGGGCCGATGACGATGACCGAGCGCCCTGAATAATCCACCCGTTTGCCCAGCAGGTTGCGGCGGAAGCGCCCCTGCTTGCCTTTCAAATAGTCGGACAGCGACTTGAGGGGCCGGCGGCCCCGCGCCGAGACGGCCTTGCCCCGGCGGCTGTTGTCAATCAACGAGTCTACCGCCTCTTGCAACATCCGCTTTTCGTTGCGGATGATGACATCGGGGGCTCCCAGGTCCAGCAGCCGCTTGAGGCGGTTGTTGCGGTTCACCACCCGGCGGTACAGATCGTTCAGGTCCGAGGTGGCAAAGCGCCCACCGTCCAGCTGGATCATGGGCCGCAGTTCGGGGGGGATGACCGGCAGGACGGTCAAGATCATCCATTCCGGTCGGTTGTTGCTCTTGCGCAACGCCTCGACCACCCGCAGCCGCTTGGTGGCCTTCTTTTTCAGCTGCTTGGAGCGGGTGGTGCGCATCTGGGCCCGCAGTTCCTTGCCCAGGGCATCCAGATCGATCTGCTTGCAGATGTCATAAAACGCCTCGGCTCCCATCGCTGCGCGGAAGACGTTCCCCCAGCGGTCGTGCAGTTCGTGGAAGCGGCTTTCGGTCAGGAAGGTCATTTTGCGCAGGCTGCGCAGTTCCTCTTTCTTCTCGTCCGTCTCCGCCTCCAGGGCGGCGATCTGCTGAGACAGGCGCTCCCTCAGGACTTCGGCGGCCTGGGTCGCTTCGTAGCGCAACTGATCCCCCTCTGCAGCAATGAGCAGGGCAATGTCCTCCATCTCCCGCCGTATCTGCTCCTTGACCCGGTCCAGTTGGACTGCTGCCAACTCCTGCAGGCGGGTCAGATGGGTGCGCTCCACCTTTTCACCCTGGTTGACCAGCGGCGTGTCGTGGAAGCTGAGGCCCAGGGACTCGGGGGCGACTTTGCCGGTCAGCATCTCCAGCCGGCTCTGCAAGCTGCGCACTTCGTTGGTCACCGCGTCGGTCAGGGCCATTTCCCGTTCTTCCAGCTCCTCCTCGCGCCCTTTGCGGCGGCGTTGCAGATTGTCCAGGGCTTCCTGCAGCCGCAGTTCGATCTCGGTGATCTTTTCCTGGGCCGCCCTTTCCAGCCGGGTTCGCTCGCGCAGCATTTCATCATCCAGGCGACGCAGGGCTTTGCTCCGTGCCTCTTCATCCACGTAGGTGATCACATATTGGGCAAAATACAGGACGCGGTCCATATTCCGGCGAGAGACATCCAGCAGCAGCCCCAGGTAGCTGGGCACGCGGCGCGTGTACCAGATGTGGGCCACCGGCGCAGCCAGCTCGATATGGCCCATCCTCTCTCGCCGCACCGATGAACGGGTCACCTCGACGCCGCACCGCTCACAGGTAACGCCCCGGAAACGGGCATGTTTGTATTTGCCGCAGGCGCACTGCCAATCCTTCGTCGGCCCAAAGATGGCTTCACAGAAGAGACCATCGCGTTCCGGCCGAAGGCGACGATAGTTGATCGTCTCCGGTTTGGTGACCTCTCCGTACGACCAGGAACGGATCTGTTCCGGTGAGGCCAGACTCAAACGCAAAGCCTTAAAATCTTTGAGAGCCAATCCTTCCCTCCTGATGAATCAGCGAGTCCGCAGATCGTTGTGCAGCAGCCACAGACCACCGTAGGGCAGATGTCCTCTTACCTGGCAGGGAAACGCTCCCTGCCCGACTCACCCGCAGCCGGCCCCGGGTTGAGGTCCAGTCATAGAATTGGCGTGTGGTCCTTGGTTTTCCGCGGGAAGGGACAACAGTCCCACCTGGCAGGAGTTACGCAGTCCGGTCGAACGGCCTGCCTTGAGCAACGTCGAAACAAGTCCTGCACTCAACTCCGTTTGAATGCACAAACGAACATTATACCCTTTTATGGATGGATGTCAAATATGGGAATCGGGTTTGTAAGGCAACTGCGAGCAGTTGCCCTACTGGGTCTGGGCCACACCGCCGATGGTGGAACTCAGATAGGCTTCGATAAAGCCCTGGATATTGCCATCCAGCACAGCGGGCACGTTGCCGGTTTCATAGCCGGTGCGCAGGTCCTTCACCAGGTGGTACGGGTGCAACACATAGGACCGGATCTGGTTGCCCCAGCCGGCAGAGATATGCTGGCCTTTCAGGCGGGCCTGCTCTTCCTCCAACCTTTGTAATTCCAGATCGTAGAGCCTGCCGCGCAAGATCTTGAGGGCCACATTTTTGTTCTGAACTTGTGACCGCTCGTTTTGGCAGGAGACCACGATGCCGGTGGGCAGATGAGTGATGCGCACGGCGGTGGCGTTTTTCTGCACATGCTGCCCACCGGCGCTGGAGGCCCTGAACACCTCGATCTTCAGGTCATCAGGGTTGATCTCCACTTCAATGTCGTCCGCGAACTCGGGAATGACCTCCACCAGGACAAAGGAGGTGTGGCGGCGGTGAGCTTCGTCAAAGGGTGACAGGCGCACCAGGCGATGGACCCCTCGCTCTGCCTTGAGGTAGCCGTAGGCATAAGGGCCCCGGATACCGACGGTCACACTTTTGAACCCCGCTTCTTGCCCGCGCAGCGAGTCCAGGATCTCGGTCTGGTACCCCTGCCGTTCGGCCCAACGCAGATACATGCGCATCAGCATCTCGGCAAAGTCCTGGGCGTCGGTCCCCCCGGCCCCGGCGTGCAGGGCCAGGATGGCCGGGCCCCGGTCGTGAGGGCCGGACAGGGCAAGTTCAAACTCATAGCGGTTCAGCTCGGCCTCAATAGCGGCTGTTTCGGCTTCAACTCCGGCAGCCAGGGCCGTGTCCCCATCGGCCTCTGCCAGGTCCAGTAACTCCAGGGCATCGGTGACCCGCCTGTGCAGCGTTTGCCACCGTTCCACCTCGGTTTTCAGGTCAGAAAGCTGCTGCATGGCCACCTGCGCAGCCTCAGGCTCATCCCAAAAGTCAGGCGCGGCGGCCTCCTGCTCCAATTTCTCGATCTGGCGTTCCTTGTCGGCCAGGTCAAAGACGCACCTGTATGGCCCGAATCCGTTCGTCTAATTCTGTTAACCGGCTTTTTAATTCTTCCATATTTCTTCCCTCAGCAACAGGGCGTCCCTTAGAGCCTGTCTGAAAACCGCCAAGACACAAAGGACACCAGGGGCACCATGCAGTTTTTTATTCGTTTCCTTCGTGTTCCTTTGTGGCCTTTGTCTTTGTGGTAAGCTTTTCAGACCGGCTCTTACTCGAACAGGCCTTCCACGAACGCCTCAGCATCGAATTCGGCCAGGTCATTCACGGTCTCGCCCGTGCCGACAAAACGCACCGGCAGGCCCAGTTCCTGGGCGATGGCAAATACGACCCCCCCCTTGGCGGTACCATCCAGCTTGGCGACGATGACGCCGGTCACTTCGACCGCCTCTTTAAAGTGCCGCGCCTGAGACAGGGCATTCTGGCCGGTGGTCGCATCCAGCACCAACAGCGTCTCGTGGGGAGCCTGGTGGACCCGCTTGTTGGCCACGCCACGCACCTTGCGCAACTCCTCCATCAGATTGTACCGGGTGTGAAGCCGACCGGCGGTGTCCACGATGAGCAGGTCGGCCTTGCGGCTCTGGCTGGCGCGGATGGCATCGTACACAACTGCGCCGGGGTCGGCACCAGGCTGGTGGGCGATGACCGGCACCCCCACCCGCTCCCCCCAGATTTTGAGCTGGTCAATGGCCGCTGCGCGAAAGGTGTCGGCCGCGGCCAGCATCACCTTGCGGCCCCGGTCCTGGTAATATTTTGCCAGTTTGGCGATGGTGGTGGTCTTGCCCGAACCGTTGACCCCCACGATCAGGATCACGGTCAGCAACCGGGGGAGATCAACAGCCATGGGCGGCGGGTTTCCCAGCAGGGCGACCAGTTCCTCCTTGAGAAGTTCCTGCAACGTGCCAGGGTCCCGGGCCTGGCCTTTGCTCACCCGCTCCCGCAGGCGGTCCACCAGCCTGATGGTCGTGTTGACACCCACATCGGCCTGCACCAGGAGGGCTTCTAAATCTTCCCATGTCTCCTCGTTGATCTGACCGCTGCTGAACAGGCTGGCGATCTGACCAAAGAAGGAACGCCGCGTCTTGGTCAGGCTCTCTCTGATCTGTTTTGATCTGCGGAACACATTCTCTCCTATCCGGGTGGCCGACGGCCTTGCCACCGACGGCATTGCCACCGACGGCATTGCCACCGACGGCATTGCCGTCGGCTACCCTTATTATACCGAAAGTCGGGCAGAACGCCAAGAATCGGCTCTCCCCTGACGCCGATTTGCCATTTGTGGGCAAGGCTGGTATAATGATCAATGCGTACCGGCCTGGTTCCGGTCAGCGCCACCCTAGCTCAATCGGCAGAGCAGACGCTTCGTAAGCGCCAGGTTAAGGGTTCAAGTCCCTTGGGTGGCTTGGCAAAGGTGAGCAGGCCCCAACGAGCGGTGGTTGGGGCTTTTCTTGTGTGATTTGTTGGGCAAGAGGGACGATGTCCAGGGAGCCTGAGACGCCAGGGGCACCCCATCTCGAACCGTTAAGTATTCTGTGGCGGGTTGTGGCTGCGCCGCAGACCCTGATGGTCCTGCTGGGCCTGATCGCGTTGGCCCTGGTCGCCGGCAGCCTGATCCCGCAGGTCCCCCCGCAGGCCGTGGCCGATCCCCAGGCCTGGCTGGCGAACCAATCCGGCTTTTTCAGCCGGCAGAGCGGCCTTGTCCGTGCTCTGGGCCTCTTTGAACTGTACCGGAGCTGGTGGTTTCGCCTGCTGCTGACGCTCACCGGGCTGACCCTGTTCGTCTGGACCGTGGAAGCAGCCGGGTTGGCCTGCCTGGCCTGGCGGTTGGGCCGGGGGCATGAGGCTGCGGAGGGGCGAGGCACCGCCCCGTCCGTACCTGGGCCGTGGTTCGGCTATGCTCCCCTGGTCCAGATCCCTTCCCCTCTGCCGGTCGAGGAGACTCTGATCCGGCTCCGAGATCGGCTGGCCCGCTCCCGCTACCGCTGGGCCGGGCTATCGGTTCCGGGGATGGTGGCCGTGCGGCGAGGGGGTGCCCTGTGGGCGCAGCCGGCCGCCTGGGCTGCCCTGCTGGTGGCGCTGCTAGGCCTGTGGATCGTCGGCACCTGGGGCTGGCAGGGTGGCGACTGGCAACCGGTTCCCGGTGAGGTGCGGGTGGTGGGCCCCAGGTTCCGCGAAAAGGTGCGCCTGGAGGGGTTCGATCTGCATCTGGCCGAGGACGGGCGGCTGCAAGATTACCGCAGCGAGATCGCCTGGCTGGAGGGGGAACTGGTCGCCCGGCGGGCAGTGGTCCGTACCGGCCAGCCGGCGTTGTTCCGGGGCATAGCCGTGCGACAGGTGGGTTATGTGCCGGCGGTGACGATCCACGGCCAGGATGCGGCCGGGCAACCCCTGCTGATCCAGGCAGGAGGGACGGAGACAGGCACATCAGGCACAGCCGAGATCGAATTCCCCTCCCCGGAAGCCGAACCCCTGCTTTACCTGCCGGCGCAGGACCTCTTTCTGGTGTTGGCCTTTGAGCCGTTGGACGCCGAGGGGCGGCCGGCGTTGCACCTGGACCTGCTCCAGGAGGGTGAGGCGGAAAGGCAGCCGCTGGCCGTCCTGCACGGCCGCGGCTCTGTCACCGCCGGCGACCTGCGATTGGAGCTGGAAGTGACCTATCGGCCGATCCTGCGCCTGGATTATCGCCCGGCGATGGGCCTGGTGGTGGGAGGGCTGATCCTGGCGGTGCTGGCGCTGGCCATCGGCCAGATAGCCTCCCCCCGGCTGGTGGGGCTGTTGGTCAGCGCCGGGGAGGGGAACGGGAGCGTGATCCAGCTCCTGGTGCCGGCGGTCTTGAAGGAGGGCTGTTGGCCGGAGGGGTTGGCTGCCCGGCTTGGCGAGGCACTGACCGATGGTGATTGAGACCTGGCCGGCCCTGGGTGCAGGCATCCTGCTGGCTTTGGCCGCTCTGGCACGCAGCCTGGCCATGGCAGGCAGGCATGGGCCCTGGGGCCTGATCGCCGCCACTGCCAGGGGAGCAGCCGGCGTGGCCCTGGTTGCTGCGCTGATCCTGGCCGCCTGGGTTCAGGGCCGCTGGTCGCCCTATGACATGCGGCAGGTAGCGCTGGGGCTGGCGCTGGCAACGGTGGGCCTCCACCTGGCGATGACCCGTCAGCCGCCGATCGGCGACGCCGGCCCCCTGGCCGACCTGGTCGCGTTGGCCCTCACCGCCGTCGGCCTGGCCCTTCGCCCCGGCGGCCCGGCGCTGACTCTGGCGCAACGGACTGCCCTTTTCTATGCCCGATGGGTCCTCTTTCTGTTGGGAGCTGGCGCGGTGACCGTGGCCGGCAGCGCCGGCCTGACGCTGGCTCTGTCGGTCGGGATGACCAGACACAACCCGGCTGTCCGCCAGCCCCCCCGCGTCGGGCTGTATAGCCTGTTGACAGCAGCCACCTCCCTGGCGTTGGTCATGCTGGGGGGAGGGCTGGTCGTGAGTAGCTGGCAGGCATGGCGGACGGTTGGCCTGCTGTCCAGTGGCGATCCGCGCGACGGATGGATGGCCATCACCTGGCTGGTTGCGGCCAACAGCCTGCTGGCCTGGCGGCTGGAGAGGCGACCAGGGCGTTGGGCTGCCGCTCTGGCGGTATTGGCTGCGATGGCTGCCCTCTTTGGCCTGTTCCTGGTCGTGGAGGTGCGCCGCCTGTTGGGTCTGTGAGAGCCGGTCTGAAAACCACGAGGGACACAAGGGACACAAAGAATTTCTGTGTGCCTTCGGGGGGTGGTTCAAGTATCGGCAAAAATTGGTTGACACTTTTCACACGGGCAGAATTTTGTAGGACACAGAGGATCGAATAGGGCCTATGGATAACATGTTCACCACCAAGACACGAAGGTGCCAAGATTTCATGGCCTTCGTGTCGTGGTGCCTTGGTGGTTAGCCTGGCGGGTTAACGGCGTGCCTCCTGGGATCGCAGGCAAAATCGGTGTCTATCCGTCCCATCGGCGCTATCCGTGTCCCGTCAGGTGTCAACCGGTCATGAACCATCCCGTCATTTCTGCGGTAAAAATAGTCAGGAGATCAAGTGAGCCAGGATCAGAAACAAGACGGCGATTGGAGCGGGCAGTTGTTGGACCTGCTCTACAGGAGCAGCCAGGCTACCGACCTGCAAGGGACCCTGTCTGCCTTTCTCCAGGGAGCAGGCGAGCTGCTGCCGGGCGATGGGATCGCGGTGATGCGGCTGGAAGGCGACCATCTGGAGACCATAGCCAGCCTGGGGACGACGGTCCCGCTGCCGGGCCTGACCCTGCCGGTCAGCCAGATGGGGGCCGCGCGCGCCGTCCTGGATAGCGGCAGGGTGGTGGCCATCGCCGATGTGTTGCAAGATGGCCGCTGGCAGCAGGTGCCGGGCGAAGAGCAGGTCCGGGCCTGGCTGGGCGCTCCCCTGCGCGTGGAGGAGCAGAACATCGGCCTGGTGGAGTGGACGGCACGGGAGCCGGGGCGGTTCGGCCAGGAAGAGATGGCCCTGGCCGGGGAGATAGGCCGTCTGTTCGCCCCCATTTTCCATCAGGCCCAGATGCTGGAGGATGCACGCCGCCGTCTGCACGAACTGCTGGAGCCACGCCTGTCGGCGACGCCCCGCAGCGCCGACCTCAGCACCGAGCTCCAGCCGCTGGTCCGTGAGGCGCTGGACCTGGCGGGAGCCCGGCACGCCTTTATCTTTCTGCTGGGGGAGGGGGGGCGTCGCCTGCGCTGCGTGGCTGCCTCTGGTGAGCAACGGGACCGGCTGTCCAACATCACTCTGCGGGGCGATGGCACCCTCGGCGGCTGGAGTGTACCCATCTCCCGCCCGACCGACCGGCCAGGCGCCGGCCCGTCTGACCGGGAGGTGATGGCCTCCCTGGGGATCGAGACGACCCTCATCCTCCCCATCCGCGTGGCCGGTGAGCAGGTGGGGATGATCGGGGTGGCCGAGCCTCGCCACGGACGCACCTTTGGCCGGGATGCCATCCGCCTGATGACCCATCTGGCCAGTCAGGCGGCGTTGATGGTCGAGCGCTTCCACCGCATCCGGCCCGAGGCAGGGCGGTACGACTATGAGCTGGTGATCCAGTCCTCGCCGCTGGGCATCGGGGTGCTGACCATCAGCGGCGAGGTCCGCGTCTGCAATCCGGCGTTTGCCGCCCTGCTTTCCCGCTCCGACCGCAGCCTGGCAGGCCGCAAGCTGGCCGACTTTTTACTGGCCGCCGATGGGCGGCGGCTGGGCCATGCTCTGGAAGAGGTGGCCATCAGCGGGCAGCGGCGGCAGGTGGATGTGCGCACCCGCTCGTTGCAGGGCGAACAGCGTCACCTGCGCCTGTGGCTGGCCCTGGCCCACATCTCGGACGATGCCGGTGGCAATCTGGTGGTGGTGATGGAAGATGTCACCCCGCTCAAGATTTTGGAACAGGAGCGGGTGGAACACCTGCGCGAACTGCGGGAAAAGCACGCCCTGCTACAGGAGCTGGACCAGGTCAGGTCGCGGTTCGTGTCCAACGTCTCTCACGAACTGCGCACCCCCCTGGCCGTGATCAAACTCTACGCCACGCTGGCCCGCAAGGGGCGGCCGGAAAAGCAGGCTTATTACCTGCAAACCATCGAGCAGGAGACCCATCGCCTGGAGACGATGGTGGAGAACATCCTGGACCTGACCCGGATGGACCGCCATGCCCTGCGCGTCCATGCTGAGCGGCTGTCGGTGGCCGAGATCGTGGCTCAGGTGTTGGAGGTGTATGAAGAGGCAGCCGTCAAGCGCGGCATCGAGTTGCGCAACCATGTGCCTGATGGTCTGCCGCCGTTGTGGGCCGACAAGAATCACCTGATCCAGATGCTGACCAACCTGGTGGACAATGCCCTCAAGTACACCCCACGGGGTGGGCAGGTGTGGGTTGCCGCCCGCGAACTCGGCAGCAATGACCAGCGGATGCTGGAGGTCGCCGTCGGCGACACCGGCGTCGGCATCCCGGAGGATGAGCAGGACAAGGTATTCGACCGTTTCTACCGGGGGAGCAACAATACCCCCGGCTCGACCGGCACAGGGCTGGGGTTGGCTATCGTGCAAGAGCTGATGGCGCAGCATGGCGGCCGGGTCACGCTCAAGAGCAGGGTGGGGGAGGGCAGCACCTTTGCCCTGCAATTTCCACTCTCAGAGCCAGTCTGAAAAGCTCACCACAAAGACACAAAGGCCACAAAGAACACGAAGGAAATGAAAAAAAACGCATGGTGCCCCTGGTGTCCTTTGTGTCTTGGTGGTTTTCAGACAGGCTCTCAGCACCGGCCAACCGGCCAGAAGACAGCAAGGAGGATCGAGATCATGCCTGACCTGAAACTGATGATCGTGGACGATCATGCCATCTTTCGTGAGGGGCTGCGGACACTCCTGGACCTGGAGGAGGATTTCGAGGTGATCGCCGAGGCCAGCCGGGGGGACGAGGCGGTGGCGCTGGCCGCCGAGGAGGCGCCGGACGTGATCCTGTTGGACCTGCACCTGCCCGATGGCAGCGGAGCCGACTTTTGCCGTGAGCTGCGCCGGGTCAGTCCCCAGTCCAAAGTGCTGATCCTGTCGGCCTATGATGACGACGAAGAGATCAGCGCCGCACTCATCGCCGGGGCGTCGGGCTATGTGCTCAAGACGATCGGCGGTGAGCGGTTGGCCGATAACATCCGCTCGGTGTACGGCGGCGAGGTGTTGCTTGCGCCGTCAATCGCCGCCAAAGTGGTCCAGCAGTTGAGCCGCCTGCAGCAGGAAACCAGCCGCCGCGAAGAATCGCTCCAGGCGCTGACGCCCCGTGAGCGCGAGGTCTTTTACCTGGCCAGCCGGGGAATGAAGAACTCGGAGATCGCCGCCGAACTTTATCTCAGCGAAAAGACGATCAAGACCCATCTGCGCAACATCTACAACAAGCTGGACCTGGCCAGCAAGGCCGACCTGCGCCTGTTTGCGGCCAGGATGGGCCTGACGCCGGAAAAGTAGCCCAGGCCGTGCTGCCGGTACCATCTCTTGCACCAGGGCTCAGAGCCGGTCTGAAAAGCTTACCACAAAGACACAAAGGCCACAAAGGAACACGAAGGAAACGAATACCCTTGGTGTCCTTTGTGCCTTGGTGGTGAACTGTTCAACAAGCTCTAAGCCATAGGCGTAGAAAAATACCCCCACACATCCTCCCTGAGGGGGATGTCTTCTCTTCCCCTCCTGTGCTATGATGGTCGTGACGCAATGCCTGGCGGTCCCAGGGGCGTTGAGCCGGCAAAATGTGTGGGCCAAGACGGGGGGAATGAGCGAGGACAGACAGCGGATCCAGGTGATTGGCCAGAACCCCTCCCTGCTGGAGGGAGTTTATGACCTTCTCCAACTGGCCGGTTATCAGGTGGATGTGTCGTCGAGCTGGGCAGAGACCGAGTATGCGATGCAGCACCGTCCACCCAACCTGGTGATCGTGGACCTGTCCACTTCGGCTGCTGAAGCGTACCAGCTATCGCGTCAGATCCGCAGCACCCCCCAGTGGTCGCAGGTGCCGATCCTGTTTATCAGCTTCTCCGGCGACGATCGCATCCGTGACCTGCAACGGCTCAGCCGCAAAGCCGGAGATGGAAAGATCTTTTTTTACGCTCACACTCTGTTGAGCATGAACGGCCTGCTGGACAAGGTGCGAAGCTGCCTGGCCTGAGTCACCGCCAGGCACACCGGCGATCAACGGGTCGCCTGGAGGGTGGTGTAGATCAGGTTGTGCACCGGCGTCGGCACTCCCACCTCCCGGCCATAGCGGACCACCGTGCCGCTCATCGCCTCCAGCTCCAGGCGGCGGCCGGCCTCCAGGTCGGCCAGCATGGAGGGTTTGGTCTGGGGGGCAAACTGTTCGCTCAGGCGCAGGGTGCGGGCCACAATGTCATCGGGCAGGGCCACCCCCCGCGCCCGGCCCACCGCCTCCACCTCCTGCAGGGCTTCCAGGTAGAGTTGCCGGATTTCGGGTGTGGTCAATACCGGGCCGATGGGCAGCCGGGTCAGGCAGCATACCCCACCGATCGAGGCGATAAAGAGGAACTTTTCCCACAGGGCCACCTGCACCGCCGGGGTGAGCACCACTTCGATCCCACCGGTTTCCAGCAGGTCGCGGATGCGCCCGGCGCGGGGGGTGAGGCGGCCATCCCGTTCGCCAAAGGTGATGCGCCGCAGCAGGCTCACCTGGCGGATGACCCCCGGCGCGGCGATGGAAGCCGAGATGTGGGTCAGGCCGGCCAGGACCGGTCCATCGCCGAACAGGGCCGCCAGACGTTCGGCCGCATCCAGGCCGTTGAGCAGGGGCAGCACGGCCGTTTCCGGGCCGACCAGAGGCCGGGCGGCGGCAGCAGCCGTTTCCAGGTCGTAGCTCTTGACCGTCACCAGCAGCAGGTCCACCGGGCCTACAGCCGTCGGATCGTCGGTGGCCTGCGCCGGCCGGACCACAAAATCGCCGTGGACGCTCTCCACGCGCAGGCCCTGTTGGCGGATGGCTGCCAGGTGCGCGCCCCGGGCGATAAAGGTCACATCGTGGCCGCTGTGGGCCAGCAGGCCGCCGTAATAGCCGCCGACACCTCCGGCCCCCAGGATCGCAATCTTGATCCTCTCCATCTGTCAGCTTCTGTGGGCAGGAACCGGCCCCTTCCTGCCGTGCCGATGAACTCCCCATCGCGGACGACCACCTCCCCCCGCGACAGGACCGTCACCGGCCAGCCCTGGAGCTCCTCGCCCTCGTAGGGGCAATAGTCCACCCGCTGGTGCAGGGTTTGGGGCGACAGCGTGACCCGCCGCTCCGGGTCAAAGATCACCACGTCGGCGTCGGCGCCGATGGCGAGCGTTCCTTTGCGGGGGGCCAGTCCAAAGCGCCGGGCCGGTTCGGTGCAGCAGACCTCCACCCACCGCTCCGGCGAGAGCCGGCCGGTCCGCACGCCATGGCTGTAGAGCAATGCCAGCCGGGTCTCGATGCCCGGTGCGCCGCCGGGGATGCGCGAAAAGTTGTGCAGGCCGCGTGTTTTCTGGGTCTCGTAAAAGAAAGGACAGTGGTCGGTGGCGACGGTATTCACCTCGCCCGCTGCCAGCCCGGCCCAGAGCGCCTGCCGATCGGCTGCGGTGCGCAGCGGCGGCGACATGACAAATTTCGCCCCCTCGAAACCGGGACGGCGGTATTCGGCTTCGTCCAGGAGCAGATATTGGGGGCAGGTTTCGACCCAGACGGTCTGACCGCGCGCCCGCGCCCGGCGCACCTCCTCCAGCCCCAGGGCGCAGGACAGATGGGCCAGCACCAGCGGCGTGCCGGTCACGCGGGCCAGGGCCAGCAGGCGACCGACCGCCTCGGCTTCCATCCAGTCAGGCCGGGTGAGGGGATGGTTTTCGGGGCCGATGCGTCCCTGGGCCAGGGCCTGGGCGACCAGGTAGGTGATGGCGTCGTGGTTCTCGGCGTGGACCAGCGCCCGCCCGCCGTGCGCCCGCAGGGCAGCCAGTGCCCGCAGCAGGCCGCCGTCATCCAGGCGCAACCCCTCGTAGGCCATGTACAGCTTGAAACTGGCCACCCCGGCTTCGATGCAGGCCGGGACCTGGGCCAGCGTCTCGTCGTCGGCCCAGGCGAGGGTCATGTGCAGGCCATAGTCGATCACCACCTGGCCGTCGGCCTCGGCGCGGCGGGAGGCCAGCGCCTCGACCAACGGCTGGCCCGGTTTGGGTTCGGCGAAATCGATCACCGTGGTTGTGCCCCCACAGGCAGCAGCCACCGTGCCGCTGTAAAAGTCGTCGCTGGAGGTCAACTCGCCGACCGGCATGTGCAGGTGGACATGCTCATCAATCGCGCCGGGCAGGACAAGCATCCCGCTGGCGTCTATCACCTCCAGGCCGGCCAGCCGCCGGCCGATGGCCGCAATGCGCCCATCGCGGAGGCCCAGATCGGCCTGGACCGTGGCCTCGGCGGTGATCAGGGTTCCGTTGGCGATCACCCGATCAAACATGGCTCCACCCTCCTGCGCTGGCTACTATAGCGCACAATGGGCCGATTGTCAACCGGGCAACAGGGCCTGTTCAGAGACTGGACCTGGCGTTTCTTTTGTGATACAATGCGGCGTGTCTGGCCTTTTTGGTTCCGGCCGATCCCGGTCAGGAGGAAGAGTTGGAAATGACAGAACAGGCACAACGGGCCTTCAGCGAGGAGGATCGCCGCCGCTTGCTGGCCTATCAGAAGGCCGAGATCACCGAGCACCACATCTACAGCCGCCTGGCGCGCCTGATCAGGTCGCCCGAGAACAGGGCGGTCCTGGAGCAGATCGCCGCCGACGAACTGCGCCACTACCACCGCTGGCGCGAACACACCGGGCAGGAGGTGAGGCCGGACCGGGTGAAGGTCTGGTGGTACTCCTTCATCAGCCGGGTGTTCGGGTTTACCTTTGGCCTCAAGCTGATGGAGCGGGGCGAGGAGGGGGCGCAGGATCACTATGCGTCGTTCGGCGCAGCAGTCCCCCAGGCCGCAACCATCGCCCGCGAAGAGGGGGCCCACGAGGAGGCGCTGATCGCGCTGTTGGACGAGGAGCGGTTGCGCTATATCGGTTCGATTGTCCTGGGGCTGAACGACGCGCTGGTCGAGTTGACCGGCGCGCTGGCCGGCCTGACCCTGGCGCTGCAAAACACCCGGCTGATCGCCATGACCGGTGCGATCACCGGCATTGCCGCAGCGCTGTCTATGGCAGCATCTGAGTATCTCTCCACCAAGTCGGAGGAGAGCGCCAGGGACCCGTTCAGAGCCTCGATCTACACAGGCATCGCCTACGTCCTCACCGTGTTGGTCCTCATCCTGCCATACCTGCTGCTGACGAACTATTACCTCTGCCTGGCGTGCACGCTGGCCGCAGCGGTTTTGATCATCGGCTTTTTCAACTATTACATCTCTGTGGCCAAAGACCTGCCGTTCAGGCCCCGTTTCCTCGAAATGGCCGGGCTGAGCCTGGGGGTGGCAGCATTGAGTTTCGGCGTCGGGTTTCTCCTGCGCGCCCTGTTTGGCATAGAAGTTTGACGAACTCAGGGGATGGCCATCCGGCTGACGGTCGGGGGGTGCTGCTCCCACTCCCCCACAATTCCGGCGTGAGCGGCGATGTTGGTCAGGAACGAGCGCCGTAATTCCGGCTCCGGTATCCTGTCGGCGTGCGCCTGCAAGGCCCGGTAGGCCGTCTCCAGTATCGCCCCGGCCTCCGGGTGTCTGTTGGCCCGCAAGACCCGGTAGCAGGTCAGGTACACCAGGAACGGCTCCAGCGCACCGTCGAGCGAACCGTCTTCCAGATAGCACAGGATTTCATCCACGTGGGCCTGGGCCTGGGCCAGGTCGTCCTGGATGAGCGCCAGGTGGGCCAATCTGGCGAGGATCTCCACGGCCATGCTCTGCTGGCCCAGTTCGCGGCGGATGGTCAGCGCCCGGCGGTAGGCGGCCTCTGCCTGGTGGAGTAACCCCAGCCCGACCTGCGCGTGCCCGATGCAGGTCAGCGCATAGGCCTCGACCTGCGCAGAGCCGAGTTCTTCGGCCACGGCCAGCGCATCCGTACCGACCCGGAGCGCCTCGGCGTCGCGCCCCAGCGAATGGAGGAGCAGGCCATACAGGGCGGCAGTCAGGCTGCCCCCGCGCCGGTCGCCGATCTCTTGCTTGGTCTGGATGGACTCGGTATAGTACGCCTCAGAGCGGGCGAAATCGCCCAGCACCCAGCAGGTGTACCCCAGATTGCTCAGCGTGTTGCTGGCCTCCCACATATTGCCGGTCTCTCGGCCCAGGTGCAACGCCTGTTGATAATAGTCCAGGGCGGCGGCGTAATCCCCGCAATCCAGCGATGTCATTCCGAGGGAATTGAGACACCAGGCTTCTTTTTCCCGACTGCCGATGTCGCGCCGGATGATTTCCAGGGTTATCTGCCTCAGAGCAAGACGTGGTGGAAGTTGGGGGGCTGATAGCCTGGCGGAGAGAGCGAGGAATTCCAACCGGGCGTCCCTCTTTGAACCCCATCTCAGCCCCCCTTTCGCAGCGGGGCGCCGGACCTGCAAAACTCAGACCTGGAAGGTCTGCCAGACCTTCCAGGTCTTTTTTTCATGACAGGCCGGGTGGCCGAAGGCAAACAGGGTGGCCGAAGGCAAACAGGGTGGCCGAAGGCAAACAGGGTGGCCGAAGGCAAACAGGGTGGCCGAAGGCAAACAGGGTGGCCGAAGGCAAA
>DAOTYI010000021.1:0-16099 GCA_034434895.1 Anaerolineae bacterium | reverse complement strand
ACTTCCAGTTTGTGTTTCTGGGCCAACATCTGGCGTCCGGCCTCGCCGGTACCGGCACGCAGCACGGCAAAGCGGCGCTCCTCGTCGAGCAAGAACAGACCCACATAGTAGAGGTTGAACCGCCCCTGCACCAGCTCCACCACCTGACGCAACAGGACATCGGGGTCCAGCAGCGAGGTGGTTACACGGGCCACTTCGGCTGCGGTCTGCAGGCCTCGGGTGCGCTCGGCCACCTGCTGTTCCAGAGTGCTTAATGTCTGGCGCAGGCGGCCAGCCATGGCATTGAAGGCCTGGGCCAGGGTGACCAGTTCGGCAGCACCACCCGGGGACACAGACTGCTCCAGGTTACCCCGCCCGATCTCTTCCGCAGCCTGGGTCAGGCGACTCAGCGGTGGAACGATGCGCCGGGCCAAAGCGGTCGTGATCAGCACGCCCAGGGCCAGAGCCACAGCCCCGGACAGGATCATGATCATCGTAGCCTGTCGGCCCGCCAGTTGCAGTTGATTGCGGGCGCGGCTCAGGCCGGCCTCGCTCGTACTGACGATCTCGGCGGCAATCCGGTCAATGTCGCCGGTGATCTTCTGGAAGGTGGTGGTGCTGAGATAAATACCCTGGTCCAGGGCGACCAGCCGGGAAAACAGACCCAGGTAGGATTGCGCCCGGCCGACCAGGTCCAGAACACCCAGATGAGTGTCACCGGCCACCAGTTCAGAACGAGGACTGGTTTTTACCAGGTCGGTGAAGCGGGACACCAACCGATGAACGTTATCCACATATTCCTGGCGGCCGGTGCTGAAATAAGCCTGTTCGTTAGCGCGGATCTGCAGGATCAATTGCCGAAACTCCGGATTCGCCAGAGGGGTGACATCTGCTTCCAGGCGGTTCAACTCACTGGTCAGGGTGTCCTCCAGGCCTCTGGGGCGGCTACGCTCCCGGATCTGGTCCACGGTCGTCTGAAAGCCGGTTTCATAGTCAACCAGCAGGGGACGGAGGTTGCCGATTTCGTCAGTCAGAGCCTGCAACTGGGGGTCATGAGATGTGGCTACCAGGCCCTCCAGCGCGTCCAGATATGCCTGTGCCCGCTCCAGGTGATCCTGGTTGGCCGTCACAAACTGTTCGGCAGCCATTTCAAAACCCAGAGAGCGCCAGTTGCTCAAAAAGTTGGACTCGTTCTGCCGGGCCGACAGGAACTCGTTTTCCACCTGCAGGCCCAGTTCCCGGATGCGACTAACCTCGTTGAGGGCAACCTGAACCCCGGTCTGGAGACGGTGCAGGCTCAGATAGCCGCTGACGGCCGTGGCAAAAGCCAGGAACAGGATCAGGCCCGTGCCGGCCAGCAGCTGGCTTTGCAGTGAACCCGGTCTTTTGGTCCCGGCGGGCATCTCGCTGCTCCTCTCCTCTACGGCTCACATTTGGTCACGACTCCAGTCCGTGCCTGCCAACCGGCCGGCATCCGGGCCAACGTCGGTTGCTCTGTTCATCATCCCTCTTCTCTATTCCCATCGGCCTGACCGGCCGGGATTCGCCGGCCATGGTCCTCCCCAGCCTGTGGCTCCGCCAGGGCACTCAACTGCACAAAAGCCCGGGAGGCGCCCAACGCAGTGGCTGCTTCTTGAAGGGTGATCTTCATCAACGTCTCCAGGTCCGCCGCACGGCGCATCTTGTCGGCGATCTGGCGGGTTTGGCGCTCGCGGGCAGCACGGCGTTGGGTCTCATCCAGCAGGCGCAGGTTGTCGGTGGCCAGCGCCAGTCGGTCGGCCACCGCCTCGATGGCGGCGATCTGGTCACCGCCCCACGGCCCGGCCTCGGCCGGGCGGTGGAAGCCCAACACGCCGATGGGCAGGTCGCGCAATTTGACCGGCACGGCCAGCAGGTGACGCCCCACCTCCGGGTCGAAGGCTGTGGCCGCCGTCCCCGACGAGCGGGCCTGCTCGGCCAGCGCCTGCCAGGCCTGGGGTGGTATCCTGTCCTCTCCCTGCCAGATCTGCACCGACCTGGGCCGCTCGGCCATAAACCGCTGCCAGGCTTCGGCGGTATAGTGGCGGTAGAGGGCCTCCAGTTCACGCAGGCTGCCCTGGGCCTCACCAAAGAGCCGGGCGTTTTCCAGGGCAACGGCCAACTGATCGGCCAGCCCTTGCAGGGCCGCCACCTCCTGGGAGCTGAAAGGCGTTGACCTGGAGACATGGATGTCCAGCGCGCCGATGACCTGCCCGCCGACATGGAGCGGCAGCGCCAGCTCGTGGCGCATCGGTTCCTGGGCCGATAGGGTCAGGGCCTGCGACGTCCACTCCCGGAACAGGCGGACGACAGCCGGCGGTGGTTCGACAGCGGATTCGGCGGCCATCGGCTGGCCGCTCGCAGCAGCCAGTACGCTCTCTCCCGTCTCCCCACCGCTCAAATAGACGGCTACCCGGTCACAGCCCAGCCGGCCGGCGATCAGGTTGACTGTGTGCTGTAGCAACACAGACCGGTCGAGCAGGGAGGTCGTGTCACGGGCAATCTGGGCTGTCATCTCCATCAGGCGCACATAGCGGTCCAGTTCGTCGGTGCGAGCCTGCAACTGACTGTGCGCCGTGGCCAGCTCCGCTGCCATCTGACGGGCCTGCACCAACGCCTGGCCCTGAGCGCGGCTGAAGAACCACTGCATCACCACCAGCATCAGCAGCAGTGCGGCGAACATCCCCCCGGCGCTAAGCCATTCCCCCGCCGTGACCGGGTTTTCGGTGATGATCAGCCAGCCGGGCAGCCACCCCAAATAGGCAAAGAGGGTAAAAGCAGCATAGGTCAACAGGCTGAATGCGGTCATCAACAGGCCGGAGCGCACGCCCAGCAGGATCAGGCTCAGCACCGGCAGGGCCAGCAGGGTCAGGGGGCCATTGCCCACCAGGCCAAACCAGGCCAGCGACACAACGCCAAAACCATAGCCAACAACCATCAAAATCCAGGCCCGCAGCCGATAGTCGAGGCGTCGCAGGGCAGCGGTAGCCACCAGCAGGAGATAGAGAACGACAAAGGGGATGGTCTGCGGCCACCATTGCGGCTCTGTGACCGCTTCGATCACGCTTTTGACCATTCTCGGTGTAGCGGCAATGCAGATCGTGATCAACAGGGCATTCAAGGCCCGGATGCGCCAGGCCTGCAACTCAGCCGCAACCCCGGTGGCAATCTCGGCCGACAGGACAGGCTTTTGTTTCCGGTGTGATGGCATTCGCTCCTCTGACACAGCATCTACTCCAAAGATTGGTGGGACCTGTTCACCCGGCCACCCCCAACTCGACATATCCTCCCTCAGCACCCACCAGCCTTCCCAGGTCCTGAAGCGTCGTCTGGAGAATGGTCTCCAGATCAAAGGAGGCGGTCATCCGGTCGGTCAGGTCGCGGATGGCATGTTCCAGACTGGCCCGTTGCTGGGCCTCCTCGTACAGGCGGGCATTCTCCAGGGCCAGCGCCAGTCGCTCGGCCAGGTTCTCGCCGAGGGCGATATCCTGGGGCTGCCAGTCACCCATCTGCTGGGGGCGATCCAGCCCAAGCACGCCGATCAGGACACCCCGGTACCTGATCGGCAAGGCCAGGACATGGCGTCCCTCCCCCTCCAGATGTGAGGTCACAGCCTCTTCCCGTCCCCGCGCCTGGGCAAAGAGCGCCTGCCACGTTTCTTCCGGCGTGGTGGATTCGCCCAGCCGGTAACGGCTCCAAAGCGGCCGGGTCGTGGCAAAACGCTGCCACGCCTCGCCGGTGATCACCTGCTGGATCTGGCGCAGCTCCTCCAGGCTGCTCCGGGTCTGGGCAAACAGGTAGCCGTTCTCCAGCCCGATCGCCACCTGGTCGGCCACCAGTTGCAGAGCGGCAATATCCTCCTCCGAAAAGGCAGCCGGCCGGCTGGACTGCACATCCAACGCCCCCAGCACCCGCTCCCCAACCATCAGCGGCAGGGCCATCTCCGACCGGGTGTCGGGCAGCAGCGGGTTGTCAAAACGGACCGCTTCCGCTCCCACATCCAGGGCGATGCGCGCCCGGCGTTGGGCACAGGCCGCGCCGACCATCGAGTCGCCCCCCACCGCCAGCCGGTGGCCCTGCTCCTTCATGATGCGGCCCGGCTCGCCGGTGCCGGCTTCCAACACGGCATACTCCCCTGCCTTGTCCAGCAGGAACAGGCCGACATAATACAGGTCGAACCGCTCGCGCACCAGGTCTACCACCTGGCGGGCCAGGGCCTCCGGTTCCAGGATAGAGACCGCAGCCCGGCCCACATCGGCGGCGGTGGCCAGTTGGATGGCGCGGCGCTCCAGGGCGGCAGTGCGCTCGATCACCCGTTGCTCCAGCATCGCACGCTCGGCCGTCAGGCTCTGCACCAGCATCCGGGCCCGCCCATAAGCCTCTTCCAGAGAGCGGAAAGCCAGATAGGACAGGCCGGCTACAAGCCCCAGAAGCACGACATGCAGCCAGAAAGCGGTCAAGACAAAATCGTCATACGACTGGAGGACCGGCGGCCTGTACAGACCCGTTCGTTGCAAGATAAATAACAGGATGATCCACCCGGCCGACAGAAGCGCATAGCCCACACCACCGGTGGGGCCCAACAACATGCCGGCGGCGATGGCCTGAGCCACCATGAGCAGTTGGGCGGAGCTGTAATAGCCGTTAAAGAAGGCCACAGCCACAGCCGAAGTGACGAATTGGACACCCAGAAAGAGCCAGATGGCGGCCATGACCCGGCCTCGCTGCCGGGCCAGCACCCAGGCCAACAACATGCCGGTCAGGGTCACCACAGGCAGGGGAGCCGTCTGGGCAAAGAAATCCAACCCCCCTTTCAGCAGGCTGATGGTCAGAAAGGCCAACAGGATGGCTACAATCGCCACAATGCCCAGAAGGAGCAGGGCTCCCAACAACCGCCCTCGACGGGCCAGGTCTTCATCCTCTACGGGCACGGCCAGCAGACGTGCGATCCACCCGGTCATGCGTCCCCTCCCTTCTCCACCGCCCTGGTTCCGTGAAAAGCATCCCACAGCCTGGCATACGCCTGCACCGTGGTAGAACGGGGCTGCCAGCCCTGCGCCTTGAACTTTTCATTGCTGAGCACCAGCGGATAACGGGCCAGGCTGGCCCACTCCTCCGACGCAGCCGACAGGCCCAACCGCCAGGTCAGGGCCAGCATCAGCCGGTACAGGCCATAGGGCAGGGGGCGAACCCGCACCCCCCGCTCCCCGGCCAGGCGGCGCAGGGTAGGCGCATCGTCAGGGGCCACATTATAAACGCCGGGCAGATCGCGGCTGATGACCAGATGCACAGCGCGGGCCATATCCTCCTCATCGAGCATCTGGTAAGGGGGATCGGCGCCCCGGATCACCACCGCCGGATCGCCGACCAGCGGCTTCATCTGACCGACCGGCCCGTGCGGCCCTACGATGGTCGAAGGCCGCAGCCGGGTGACAAGCAGGTGGGGGTGTTCTGCCTGGAAGGTGTCGAGGAACCGCTCATTGGCCCCCTTGGCCCAACTGTAGTGATTGTCCGGGTTGGGACGCAAAGGCGAGTCCTCGGTCAGCGGGATCGGGTTGTCCGGGTGCAGGCCGTAGGCCATGGCGCTGCTGATGATCACCAGTTTGCGCACCCCCTGCCGGGCAGCCAGGTGACAAAGCCGTCGGGTGCCTTCGACGTTGATCCTTTTCACCTCCGCCATGGGATGACGATGGGATGGGAGCATGATGAAGGCCAGATGGACCAGGACATCGGCCCCGATGAGCAGCTTTTCAACCTCTGGATCACGAATGTCCAGGCGATGAAAGGTCAGCTTGCTGGCCACAACCGGCGGCGGCCGGAGGTCAATGCCGATCACCCGCTCCACCTGGGCTTCCTGCTCCAGATAGGGCAGGAGCACCTGGCCAACAAATCCTGAAATGCCTGTTACCACAACCGTTCCCACACCCATCTGGACTCCTGTCAATCTCCGCCGGTCTGGTGGGGTCCCAGTTCGATATACACGCTGCTGGCCCTGATAGCCTGGCGCACTCCCTCGGCGGCGTTGTGCAGCACGCCCGCCATGCCCAGCGCCCGGGCGATCTGATCGCCGAAAGTGCGGAGGGTGGCTTCCTGTTCCGCCCGTCGTCGGGAATCTTCCAGCAGGCGGGTCCGCTCCAGCGCCACGGCAGCCTGGTCGGCCAGGGTCTCATAGAGGCGGATGTCCACTGCCGAGAAGGGGCCAGGGGTCATCCGCTCGATCAGGAGAACGCCCAAAGTTTGACCGCCGGCCTGTAGAGGAACATTCACAACGGCCCGGGCTCCAGCACGGAGCATTCGCCGACGGCTCTCTTCCGGGATGCGTGTCTCCTGGAGCAGGTCTTCCACCACCCAAAACCTCTGGAGCATGGGCAGCGGAACCATGGAGGCTTCGACCGGCAGCGGGTGCCCAACGGGGAAGCTGGGAACCCTCTCGCGGCCCCAACTTTCCAGAAATGTCATGGTTTGCACCTTGCCATCGGCGCCAAAGTGAAAGCGGGCCAGCGCACAGCCATCGGCCTCCGTCTCGGCCACCGAAGCGACGACGGCCCGGACAATCTCGTCGGTGCCGGTAGCCGTGGCTAGGCGGCGGCTGACCCGGTAGAGGGGGCTGGTGGCTTCCAGCAGCGCGGCCTCGGTCGAGAACTTGCGTGCATTGTCCACCGCCACGGCCACCTGGTTGGCCACCAGTTGCAGGACAGCGATATCCTCCTCTGAAAAGGCGGCCGGCCGGCTGGACTGCACATCCAACGCCCCCAGCACCCGCTCCCCAACCATCAGCGGCAGGGCCATCTCCGACCGGGTTTCGGGCAGCAGCGGGTTGTCAAAACGGACCGCTTCCGCTCCCACATCCAGGGCGATGCGCGCCCGGCGTTGGGCACAGGCCGCGCCGACCATGGACCTGCCGCCTACTTCCAGCCTGTGACCCTGCTCCTTCATGATGCGGCCCGGCTCGCCGGTGCCAGCCTCCAATACGGCATACTCCCCTGCCTGGTCCAGCAGGAACAGGCCGACATAATACAGGTCGAACCGCTCGCGTACCAGGTCCACCACCTGGCGGGCCAGGGCCTCCGGTTCCAGGATAGAGACCGCAGCCCGGCCCACATCGGCGGCGGTGGCCAGTTGGATGGCGCGGCGCTCCAGGGCGGCGGTGCGCTCGGCCACGCGCTGTTCCAGGCCGGCGATGAGGGTGCGCAACTGGGTAGCCATGCTGTTAAAGGCGCGGGCCAGGGTCCCGATCTCATCTTCACGCCGCACCTCCACCGTCCGGCTCAGATCCCCGGCGGCCATCTGGGTCGAGGTTTCGGCCAGGGTCAGGATTGGGGCTGAGATCTGGCGGGTTGCGGCATAGGCCACGGCCACGACCAGCCCGGCGAGGGCAACGGTGATCAGGCCGATGGTCAACGCCAGGCGGCGCACCGGGGCCAGGGCCTCCTCCCGTTCCATCTCGGCCAGCAAGGCCATCTCTCGCTCATCGAGCCAGCGGTAGGCGCCCAGGACCGGCACCCCCCGGTAGTTGAGATAAGCTCCGGCTCCATCCTCCTTTTCCAGCAGGGCGGCGTCAATCCCCTGGGTGTGCACCCCACGGGGGAAACTCTCTCCTCCAAACCGGGCCTCCGACACAAAGACGTTATACCGGTCTACCAGATAGGTCTCGCCGGTGGCCCCCAACCCGCCGCGTTGAAGCATGATGTTGTCCAGCCGGTTCAGGTTCAGGTGCACAGCCAGCACCCCAATGGCCTGTCCGGCCCTGTCCTGTACGGGGGTAGCGACCGTCATGACCAGCCTGCCCAGGGTGGCCGACAGGTAGACATTCTGCACATAGGTGCCCTTGCGCCCCTCGGTGAAGAAGGAGCTGGTCACCTCGTAGCTGCCTTCATGCTCGCGGTTGGTCGAAAACAGAACCTTGCCCCCCACCCCTTTGAGCACCAGGATCTCCAGGAAATCCGGCTGGTAGGCCAGGACCTGGTCCAGGTAGGTCCGCAACACCTGATAGGCGGCAACGAACTCGCTGCTGCCCTCCTCCTGGGTCAACAGCCGTTCCGCCTCCTGGTGCACCACCGGGTTCCACGCCAGCAACCGGACATCCTGTTTCACGCTCTCAACCCAGCGGTTGATCTCCCCTTCCTTCAGGGTGGCTGTAACGGTCAGGCGCTCAAGGATGTCGGCCTGGAGCATCCTCTGGCCCTGATAATAGGCCAGGGTCCCCACTACGGCCAGGGGGATGACGGACAGCAGCAAAAAGTAGCCCAACAGGCGGGCCAGCAGACTTTGTCGCAAGAAGCTCATGGTCTGTCCCTTCCCGGCTTCCTCCCTTAGAGCCAGTCTGAAAAGCTCACCACAAAGACACAGAGGCCACAAAGAACACGAAGGAAACGAATACCCTTGGTGTCCTTGTGTCTTGGTGGTTTTCAGACAAGCTCTTAAAAACCGCTACGGACACCAAGAATTTTTGTTCACGGCTCGGCCAGGCGGTAGAACTGAAAGCGGCCGCCTTTGATCTGGAGGATCACCGCACTCTTGACCGGGTCGCCACTGCCTTTATATTCCATCACCCCGGTGACCCCTTCGTAATGGCTGATGCTGGCCAGGCCGTTGCGGATAGACTCTGAATCGGCCTTGCCCTGGCTGCGGATGGCCTGGAAGAGCAGGCCAAAGGAGTCATAGGTCAGAGCCGCCACATCGTCGGGAAGCTGGCCATAGGCAGCCTGGTAGGCAGAGATGAACTTTTGGGCGGCCGGGCTGGCGATGTCGGGAGCGTAGTGGGTGCTGAAGTACATGCCCTCCATCCCGGCCAGGTCAGCAGCCTCGATCTGGCCCCAGCTATCACTGCCGATGATGGCCGCCTGGACGCCCAGTTCACGCGCCTGTCGCACCTGGGATGGCACTTCGTTGTAATAATTGGGCAGGAAGAGCACCTGGGCGCCGGCCTGGCGGATGGCGGTCAACTGGGGGCGGAAATCGGTCTCGCCGGTGGTGTAGCTCTCAAAGGCGACCACCTGGCCCCCTGCCTCTTCAAAGACCTGCTTAAAGATCTCGGCGATCCCCTTGTTGTATTCGCTGGCCACATCGTACAACACTGCCGCCTTCTCCACCTTTAACTCCTCAATGGCAAAGCGGGCCATCACCCGGCCCTGAAAGGGGTCAATAAAGGCGGCGCGGAAGACATACCGCTTGCCGGCGGTGGTCTGGGGGTTGGTGGACCAGGGGCTGATCATGGGCACATGGGCCTCCTCCGCCACGGCTGCCACCGGGATGGCGTTGCGACTGGCCTGAGGGCCGATGAGGGCCACCACTCCTGTCTGATTGATCAGCTTCTGAGCCACGCCGACGGCCGTCTCTTTCTTATCCTGATTGTCCTCGATGAACAGCTCGATCTTGAGCTTCTGTCCACCGACCTCCAATCCGCCGGCATCGTTGACCTCACGCACGGCCAGTTGTGCAGCATTCACCGTGGATTGGCCAACGGCAGGGATACTGCCGGTGAGAGGGGCGATGACGCCGATCTTGATCGTCTGTTCCACAGGCGGTTTGCCGCAGGAGACCAGGACCAGCAGGGCCAGAGCCAAGAACATCAGATTCCGCACCGTTTCATACCTCTTCGTAGATTTGGACCTTACCTGACAGATGCCAGGCACCTTTGCTCCCCAATCGCCGTTTCAGGCCATTCTACAGGTACCTGATCAGAGATTGTCTGAAAAGTCTACCACGAACTCCTTCCCCTCCTCCGAAAGGTCCGGCGAGACATCGTAGACAGAGGTATACAGTTCTATGTTCAGGCGCTCCGCGACCGCCCTGGCCCGAGGGTGGATCATCGGCGAGATGACGATGCGCCGGGCGACCTGGACTCCCCGCAATCGTTCATAGAGTTCCACCTTGCGGACAAAGGTGTACATATCGGGTCTGCTCATAGAAGAGCGAATCTCTATCAGCCAGTGGGCGCCGTCGTGAATGGCGATGTCAATTTCCACCTGATCGGGCCGCCCAAAAACGTATCCTTCGGTATCCATCACGAGGAAGCGCTCCACCTGCCAGCCGAACTGGTCCCGGAGGATACCCGCCATCCCGGAACGGAACGACTCCTCGGCCATCAGCCCCCAGCGGGCGCCGATCGCTCCCAGGGTGGCCTCCAGCCGGGCGAACCCCCGACCCATTCGCTGCTCCAGGGACTCGTGCCGCTCCGTCAAGCGCAGAATCTGCTGGTTAAAGTCCCGACGCAGCTCCTCCTGCCGCCGGGCAAGCTCCTCCAGTCGCCGGGCAAGCTCCTCCATCTGCCGGGAATGCTCCTCCTGCCGTTGGGCAAACCCGGCCATCTGGCGGTTGAAATCCTCGCGTAACGTATCCAGGTGTTCCAGGATGCTTTGTATGTCCGTCCGTTGCGCAAAGGTCTCGGCCATGATGCCGATCAACCCGTACCGCACGTTGGGGTCCAGGCGGATCACAGAGAGTATCTCTTCACCCAAAATCTGTCGTACTTCTTGCCGTATCATTTCCGCTGTCGCCATTGTCATACCTCACTCTCCCTGCCTGTCGCTCCGCATTTCCCGGAACCGCAGCGGTAACGACAGAGTAAAGGTCGAACCCTGTCCTTCCTCGCTCTCCACCCAGATCTGCCCGCCCAGCTTTTCAACCACCCGTTTACTGATGGCCAGGCCAAAGCCGGGTGTGGTTCCGTCACTACCAGGATGCCGGGTTTCGGCAAAGAGTCCAGCCCGCTCTGCGGCCGGGATGCCCACTCCGGTATCGGTCACACTGATCACGACCTGCCCGTCGTCGGCATGAACCCGCAGCCAGATGCTGCCCTCGGCAGTAAACTTGACCGCATTGGACAACAGGGCCAGGATGACCTGGCGCAGCCGTTGCCCATCGGTATACAGCGGAGGCAGATCGGCCGGCAACTCCTCATACAACCGAACCGCCTTGCCCCGGGCCAGCGCCCGCGCCGTGGCCATCACCCCTTCCACAATCTCCGCCAGGTCTACCTCCGACAGGGAAAAGGGAGCAGTGCCCAGGTCCAGTTGCGACAGCTCCAGCATATCGTTGATCAGCCCCAGCAGCTGCCGCCCGCTGTCGTGGATGGCGGTCAGGTCGCTGCGCTGCAATTCGTTGAGCGGGCCATCCACCTCCTTGAGCATCAGCCGCGAAAAGCCGATGATCGAGTTGAGAGGGGTGCGCAGCGCATGGGACATGTTGGTCAGGAATTGGGACTGGATCCGATCCAATTCTTGAAGTTTTTTGACAGTCTCTCGCTCCAGCGTGTAGGCCCGTGCATTCTCGATGGCGATGCTGATCTGGTCGGCCAGGGATTGATAGACCATCTGATCCTGCTCGCTGAAAGGGTCGGGGCGGCGGCTGCGCAACAGGATCACCCCCAACGTCTGGCCCCGCGCACACAGGGGGATGCCCATTTCCACTTCCCCGGCTGCCTCCCCGGTCTGGGCTATTACCCGGACCTGCCGTTGGCCCCGGGCTGCCACCTGGCTCACCAGGTCCAGGTCCCCCGTCCCCTCCTGGCCGTGCAAGGAGTGATACCCCCCCTGACCGGCCTGCCACACAATCCACCGGCCTTTCTCATCCAACAGGCAGATGGACACGCAATCCAGCTCAAAGGCATCGCTGAGCAACCTGGCGGTGGTGACCAACAGGCTATCCAGGTCACGGATCGAGGTGGCAATGCGGGCCACCTCGGCACTGATGGTCAACTGCATGGCGTGATAGCAGCTCAGCTCGGTGGCCTCTTGCAACTGCCGTGTACGCTCGGCCACCTTGGCCTCCAGACCGGCATAGAGGGCGCGGAGATCGGCGGCCATGCGATTGAAGGCCCGGGCCAATACTCCGATCTCATCCCGGCGGCTGATGGTCACCTGCTGATCCAGATCGCCCTGGGCCATGCGGGCTGCCGTCTCGGTGAGCTGAACAATCGGGCTGGTGATCCGCCTGGTGACGGCAGCGGCGATGGCCGCCGTGACAAGGGCCATCGTCAGGGTAATGCCCACAACCATGGCCGTCAGGGTATTGGCCGAGGCCAGGGCCTGGGTCTGGGGCTTTTCGGCCAGCAGGGCCACCTGCAGATCCGGGTTCCAGCGATAGGCACCAAAGACAGGAACCCCCTGGAAGTTGGTATAGGCTCCAGAACGCAGAGTTGGAAGGATCTCCTGTCCCTCTCCAGGCCAGCGGCTCACCCTATCGGCAGAAACCATCCACCCCTCGCCCGTGATCAGGCAGGTGGAAATGCCCACCTCGCTGTTGACATCGGTGATGAGCTGCGGCAGAGCCTCCCAGCGCAACAGGCCGATCAGCCGGCGGTTCCCCACTGTGTGCCCAACGGCCAGTAAGGGGCGTGCATCGGCTGCCGATTGCGGCGCGACAAGGAACCGGCGCCCATCGCCCAGCAACGGCTGCAAACGCAAGAGATCGATCTCTCCAGAAGGATAGGCGGCTATCACCTCTCCCCCACTCCGATCCACCACGATCAGGGCCATCAGGGTCGGGTCGGTCGCCTGTATGGCCGCCAGCCGGGCTTCAAGGTCGGTTTCCCGGTCCCATGGACCGGCCAGCAGGCTCAATTCACGCTCATAACTTTCGAGCCAGTCCACCAGATGGGCCTCTTTCAGGGCAACCAAAGTCTCAAGGGAGGACACCATCTGGCGCTGCGTCTCATGCAGGATCTGGTTGTAGGTCACAAGAGCCAGCAGGCTAAGTGGCAGGATGGCCAGCAGCAGAAAGGCGGTCAGGAGGGTCTTCCCCAGCCCTCCCCGCATCCCAACCGTGGGTACAGGCCGCGTCGGAATCGGCCAGAGTCTCATGGGGACCCGGTCTATAGCCTGCTGTGCCATGCCATGCCTAACCCAGATCCCAAACCGATTCTCCACGAAGGATGCGCCGGATCTGGTCAGGGAAGGAATCCACATTGATAGGCTTGGCCAGAAAACCATCGAACCCGGCGCTCTGGGCGCGAGCCAGATTCACGTTGCTGATGTCCGCCGTCACAGCTACGATCCGGGTGTCGCGGAAACGCTCATCCTGGCGGAGACGGGCCAATACCTCGTATCCATCTTCCTCAGGCAGATGGATGTCCAACAGGATCAGGTCAACCCGGGGCATGCTATCCTGGGCAAATTCCAGGACGTGCCAGCCGGATCGCTTCCATTCCGTTTGCTTGACGCCCATGAAGGAAAGCAGGCGGGCCAGCAAGGCATAGTTGCGAACATTGTCTTCGACGATCAGCACATGTGCATCTTGCAGATCAACAGCCATCGCGTTGCTCTCTCCCTTTCATTGGGGAACAGTCAATCTCCCCCAGGTCCGTTGCCAACCTGCAAGAGGCCTGGCTATCTGGCAGCGCAAAAAGCGGCCACCTGGGCCGGCAGCCGATCCACATCTACCGGCTTCTCGATATAGCCCGAGCACCCGCAGGCCAGCGACTTTTCCCGGTCCCCGCGCATGACATTCGCCGTCAGGGCCACGATCGGGATGTCCTTGAGTTCTTCAGAGGCCCTTAAACGGGCCGTCACCTCGTATCCATCCACATCGGGGAGGTTGATGTCTACCAGGACCAATGCCGGTCGCTGAGCCCGGGCCAGTTCAATGCCCTCAGGTCCGTTCGCTGCCTCCAATACCCGATACCCCTCCGCTTCCAGGATCCGCTTGACCAGTATGCGGTTGTCACGGTTGTCCTCGATATACAGAATTGTCAGTGGTTCGCCTTTTTCGCTCATTCTATCACTTTTTTCCCTTTCCAGGTTACAACGCCCACAGTGTCAACCTGCATTACCTATTATACCAGAAAACAGCGCATCTGTCTATAGGACCATAGTCATAAGTTGCGGGACCGTGGGTACTAATATCCGAAAACGCTCCCGCCGGACCATAGTCCAGTGGCGTATTTGTTTACCGCAGAGACACAGAGGGCGCAGAGATCTCTTTCCTCGAAGCCCCCATGAGCCTCAGGGGGCAGGACTTATGCAATGGATGGCATGTTCACCACCAAGACACAAAGGCACCAAGATTTGCTGGTGGTTCTTCGTGTCTTGGTACCTTTGTGGTCAGCCTGCCGGGTCAACGGCGTAACTTCTGTCAGGGAAGGAAATGGGAGTGGAGCCTTCAGGCGGAAAAGATCGGCTGAAGCCTCGACTCCAGCCTGACCTCCACTGTCTCCCCGGCCTTCTCCGCGTCTCTGCGGTGCATCCGAGGCGCGGGAAACAAATACCCGGCGGTGGGCTGGGGTCCGCCAGAGCCTGCATCGGCCGCTGGCCCGGTTGACAAACAAAGCCATATCGGCTATATTCAGCCCAGGCCGGCTTTTATGAGGAGATGGCCTGCCTCTACTTTGCCCATCCCCAGGCACGGGCATCGTCGCGGGCCTTTTACGCCGCTGTGCTCGAGGCCGCCCGGCGTGGAGATGCAGAGGCTGCCGAGCAGATCACCCGTTCTGTGATGCAGGAGAGCATTCGCTTGTGGAAGACATAAGACCTCATCTTTACGTTTTACGCCTTACGTTTTATGCCCGGAGGTGAGAGATGCGCCGATGGAATGGGTGGGGTGACGAGACCATCACCCATCCCTTTCACGAGGGGGCCAGGCACTTTTTAGAGATGTCGGTCGGTCCCGGCACGCCGCCACGCGACGCCACCTTCGAGGAGGTGATCGCCCTGGTTCCCCCCTCCCGGCTGCCAGCCCATCCACTCGTGTCGGCCAACCCCGCCGACCGGGTGCGCCACGCCCGGGGTCAGAGCCTGCCCGACTGGATCGCCCTGCGCAGCGGGCGCATCCCGGCCTTTCCCGACGGCGTGGCCTACCCCACCGACGACGGGGAGGTCCGCACCCTGCTGCGATATGCCAGCGGGGTCGGCGCCCGCCTTATCCCCTATGGCGGCGGGACCAGCGTCGTCGGGCAGATCAACGTCCTTCCCGGCGAGGCCCCGGTGCTCACCGTGGACCTGAGTCGGATGAGCCGCCTGCTCCGTTTTGACGAGAAGAGCCTGCTGGCCACCTTTGGGGCAGGGATCACCGGCCCCGATCTGGAGGCGCAGCTCCGGGCGCGGGGTTGCACCCTGGGACATTTCCCCCAATCGTTCGAGCTTTCGACCCTGGGCGGCTGGATCGCCACCCGTTCCAGCGGGCAGCAGTCATTGGGCTATGGGCGGATCGAAAGGCTCTTTGCCGGCGGGCGGTTGGAAGCGCCGGTCGGCACGCTGGAGCTGCCCCCCTTTCCCGCGTCCGCAGCCGGGCCAGACCTGCGGGAGATGGTCCTTGGTTCGGAGGGGCGGTTAGGCATCCTGACCGAGGCCACCGTCCGCGCCTCGCCCCTGCCGCAGGTGGAGGCGTTTCACGCCCTCTTTTTCCCCGATTTCGAGCGGGGGCAGGAGGCGGTCCGCCAGATCATGCAGGCCCGGTTGCCCCTTTCGATGTTGCGCCTGAGCACCGCCGCCGAGACACAGACGACACTGACCCTGGCCGGCCACCAGCGGCTCATCGGAGCACTGGAGCGGTGGCTGAGACTGCGAGGGGTGGGGGGCGAGAAATGTATGCTGCTCCTGGGCCTGACCGGCCGCGAGGCGATGGTCAAGGCGGCCCGCCGGGAGGCCTTGGGCCTGGCCGGGCAATACGGTGGTGTCCATGTGGGCCAGACCTTTGGCAAGGAGTGGCACAAGAGCCGCTTCCGCACCCCCTACCTGCGCAACACCCTGTGGGAGCTGGGCTACGCCATTGACACGCTGGAGACCGCCACCGATTGGGCCAATATCCCGGCGATGGTCCAGGCGGTCGAAACGGCACTGCGCGGTGGCCTGGCCGAAATCGGCGAGCGGGTGCACATCTTTACCCATCTATCACACCTGTACCCCTACGGTTCCAGCCTGTACACCACCTATCTGTACCGCATCGCCCCCGACCCGGAGGAGACGTTGCGCCGCTGGCAGGTGCTCAAGGTGGCGGCCAGCCAGGCTATCGTCGCCCACGGCGGGACCATCAGCCACCAGCACGGCGTGGGTACCGACCATTTGCCTTACCTGGCCCACGAAAAAGGCCCGCTTGGCATGGCAGCCATTGGCGATTTATGCCGGCGATTCGATCCGGACGGGATCATGAATCCGGGCAAGCTGGT
>DAOTYI010000020.1:0-4664 GCA_034434895.1 Anaerolineae bacterium | reverse complement strand
AGACAGGGTGAGGTCAAATCGAACATGGTCGAGATAATTACAATTCTACTATAAAGTACCACAAAATGCAAGTCAGGCTGAGGGGGCTTTAGAAGTCACTGGAGGGCAACTGCGAGCAGTTGCCCTCCAGTTCATTTCCCCGGACACTGGCTGGCCACAGCCGGGTCAATGCCCTTGTGGCCGTACGACCTGTCGAAATTTTTGCTAAAATCGGCAGCCAGCTTTCTGGCCCGCTGGTCAAAGGCCTCCCTGTCGGCCCAGGTGTTGCGCGGGTTGAGGATGTCGGTCGGCACCCCTGGGCAGGTGCGGGGCACCAGGATATGGAACAGGGGGTCTTCGTCATACTCCACGTCGGCCAGGTGGCCGCTGAGTGCGGCGTGGACGATGGCCCGCGTGATGTCAATGTCTATCCGCGCGCCGACGCCGTAGGGCCCGCCGCTCCACCCGGTGTTGATCAGGTACACCTGGGAGCCGTGCTTCCGCAGCCGTTCGCCCAGCATCGAGGCGTAGACATCGGGGTTGCGGGGCATGAACGGCCCGCCGAAGAAGCGGGAGAAGGTGCTCACCGGCTCGATGATGCCGGTCTCGGTGCCGGCCAGTTTGCTGGTGTAGCCCATCAGGAACCAGAGCATGGCCTGCTCCGGCGTCAGCCTGGCCACCGGCGGCAGCACCCCGTTGGCGTCGGCGGCCAGGAAGAGGATTGTGCGGGGATGATCGCCCATGGGCGGTTCCTTGACGTTGGTCAGGAAGCTCAGCGGGTAGGAGGCCCGCGAGTTGGGCGTGTAACGCTCATCATCCACGTCGAACACGCCCCAGGGGTACATCATGCAGTTTTCGACGATGGCCCCATGCTCCAGGTAGTCAGCTTCATGAAAGACGGCATTCCAGATCTCCGGTTCTTTGTGCGGCCGGAGGTTGATCAGCTTGGCATAACAGCCGTACTCAAAGTTGGCGATGCCGTTATCGCTCCAGCCGTGCTCATCGTCGCCATAGAGTGCCCGGCGCGGGTCGGCCGAAAGGCTGGTCTTGCCCGTGCCGGAAAGCCCCAGCAACAGCGCCACGTCCCCTTCTGGCCCTTCGTTGGCCGAGCAATGGAGTGGCAGGATGCCCTCAGCCGGCAGCAGGTAGTTCATCACGCTGAACATCAGCTTTTTGACGCTGCCGCAATAGGCCGAGCCGACGATGACCCCCAGCCGCCGGTCAAAGTCCATGGCCACAGCCATATTCGAGGTGCGGCCGTCGGGCAGTTTCCGCAACCGGCCCGCATACTTTTCCCGATCCAGCTTGTCATAAGGCACAACGACCAGGGTGAAAGGCCGGTTGGCAAAGATGCTGCGCGACAGGTCGGGCGGTACAGGCCGGAACATATTGTCGGCAAAGAGCGCCGTGGAGGCCCAGCAACCGATCACCTTCACCGGCAGGGCATAGGAGCTATCGGCCGACAGGACGCGGTCCACCACATACAGCCGTCGCCGGGTCGAGAGGATCCGGAGCGCATCCTCCATGACCATGTCGAACGTCTCCGGCTCCATGGGGATGTTGTTGGGCGAGTCCCAATCAATCTCCCCCTCGCTTTCAGGGCGGCGGACGGTGTAGGTGTCCTGGGGGCTGCGGCCGCTCGATTCGGGCGGCGTCCAGGTGGCCAGCGCGCCGTTGGCGCTGACAATGGCCTCCCGATTCCTGACCACCTCCTCGATCATGGTCTTCCGTGAGGGGTTATCCAGAACGTCAGGATGTTCCTTCAGAAGTTGGGCTATTCTCTTTTGCAATTCCACAGTAACCTCCATGGGTCTGTTTGTTCAGCCTGCCATGCTGACCGGCCGGAATCGTCAGGCCAGGATCATCCTCCCGCCGGGCGTGGGCACCACCTTGCCCGGATTCAGGATGCCTTTGGGGTCCAGGGCCCGCTTGATCCGGTCCATCACTTCGATATACAACGGGCCCAGGTCCATCTCCAGGAAGGGCAGCTTGAGCATCCCCACGCCATGCTCGCCGGAGAGGGTCCCGCCCAACTGTAGGGCGACGGCAAAGATGTCGGCGGCGGCCTTTTTCACTTTCTCCATCTGGGCCGGGTCCCGTTTGTCGAACAGGATGTTGGGGTGCAGGTTGCCATCGCCGGCGTGGCCGAAAATGGCGATGGGGATGTCGTGCCGGCGTGAGACCTCTTTGATGCCGGCCACGGCTGCCGGGATGGCGCTGCGCGGCACCGAGATATCCTCGCCCAGCTTGTTGGGCGCCCGCCGGGCCAGCGAGGGGCTGATGGCGCGCCGCGCCGCCCAGAGGGCCGTCCGTTCCCTCTCGTTGCGGGCCACCTCCACCTGGCGGGCGCCGGTCGCCCGGCAGATGTCGGCCACCGTTTCAACCTCGGCCAGCACCTGAGCTTCGTCCATGCCGTCGCATTCGAGGATGAGCATCGCCTCCACGTCCAGGGGCAGGCCCAGGTGCATCGCCTCCTCGATGGTGGCGATGGCCGTCTCGTCCATCAGTTCGATGGTCGCCGGGACGATGCCCGCCGTCAGGATGTTGTTGACCGCCCGGCTGGCATCGGCCAGTTTGGGAAAGATCGCTTTGGCCGTGCGGGCCACTTTGGGCAGGGGCACCAGCTTCAGGATCAGCTCGGTGATGATGCCCAGGGTCCCCTCCGAACCGACGAAAAGCTGGGTCAGGTTGTAGCCGGTCACATTCTTGATCGCCTTGCCGCCGGTTTTCAGCACCCGCCCGTCGGCCAGGACGACGGTCAGGCCCATGACATAGTCGCCGGTGACGCCATATTTGAGGCAGCGGGGGCCGCCGGCGTTGCAGGCCGCATTCCCCCCCAGCGTGCTCTGCTTGATGCTGCTGGGATCGGGCGGGTAAAAGAGCCCCTTCCTGGCCACAGCGTCGGCCAGGTCCTGGGTGACGACCCCCGCCTCGGCGGTGGCGATGAAATTCTGCTCGTCAATCTCCAGGATGCGGTTCATGCGGCACAGGTCGAGCACCAACCCGCCATTGATCGGCACCGAGGCAGCAGCCAGCCCGGAGGCCATGCCCCGCGGCACAACGCCGATCTCTTCCCGCCAGGCCACTTTCATCACCTCGCTGACCTGCCGGGTCGAGTCGGGCTGGACCACCAGGTCGGGCCGTTGCTCGGCAAAGGTGCCGTCATAGGAATAGGCCACCAGGTCTTCCGGCGAGCTCAACACATACTGTTTGCCGACAATGTTCTGGAGTTCTTTGAGAATCTGTTTGCTGATCACGGCTGCCTCCCTTTTTCATTCTGCAACGGAGCGCAGGCTCAAGCCTGTGCCACGCCCCAACGATGATCTCGGCCTGTACCTCAAGCGGGAACCAGCTCCGGATAAACGAAAACGGGCACCTGGATGGTGCGCTGGGGCCTGGCTTTGCTCAATACGGCCTGTTCCAGGGCTTTTACCGTGTCAATGGTGAAATAGACCTCACCACACTGTTGACACACGCCGGCCGGCACTTTCTCAAACAGGAACAGTTCAGCCTGCCAGCGATATTCATGCTCGATGAGGCATTCACTTACTTCCCCTCCGCAAAAAGTGCAAGGGCCATACTTGTGCTTCATCTTGTTCGTTCCCTCCTGGTGCGAGGATCGACCCACCAGGGCCATGTCGGTACATACACCGTGATAAGTCGGATCCAACCGGTGGACAGAAACCCCCAAACCGTATGGACTGGCCGACCGCCAGGTGTGAAGCTCAAGACCGGGCAGCTATGACCGCGCGGATCGGCAGGATAGTCTTCAAGCAATTCACCGTTGGCCAGGATGCTGTCTTCGATTTCCAGAACCGTCAGCCCATCGTTACGCCGTTCCCGCTCAGCATGGATTGAAATCTCGTACCTTTGCTCGCGGATGTGGTGTTGGATCAGTTGAACCAGATGATGAGATTATACCACAGCCATCCTATCCGTCAAGCTTTTTCGTTCCGATACGCCTGGGCCAGCAACTGGCTGGGATGCACGACCTGCATCTCCAACCCCCGCCGCTTGACGCCCAGGGTCAACTGCATCTGGCAGCCGGGGCAGCCGCTGGCGATGATCTCGGCTTCGGTGGCGGCCACGTTGTCCATCTTGCGCTCCAACACGCCGATCGAGGTGTGGTAATGGGTGATGAGCTGCGTGCCCGCCGAGCCGCAGCAGGTATCGGCCCCTTCCATCTCGACCAGCTCGACGCCGGCGGCACGCAGCACCTGGCGGGGTTGCTGGCGCACCCCCTGCGCCCGGCACAGATGGCAGGGATCGTGATAGGTGACGCGGGCCTCCACCCGGCCCGCCGGCGGTCGGATGCCCAGCTCGACCAGGAACTCGCTGATGTCGCGCACCCGGGCCGCAAACTCTTTCGCTCGCCCGGCATAGTCGGCATCGCCCTCCAGCCAGTGAGGGTACTCTTTGAGCGATGAGCCGCAGGTGGCGCAGTCGGTGACGATGGCGTCCACCTCCAGCCCCAGCAGCAGGTCAATGTTGTGGCGGGCCAGGTCCCGCGCCCCATCCTTGAACCCATAGCCCACCAGGGGCATGCCGCAACACTTGACCTCCTTGGGGATGACCACGTCACAGCCATTCTCGGCCAGCACTTCGACCGTGGCATTGGCCCCATCGCCCATCATCGCCCCTTCGACGCAGCCCAGGAAAAAGGCCACATGGGCGCGGCGTTCCCC
>DAOTYI010000019.1:0-17189 GCA_034434895.1 Anaerolineae bacterium | reverse complement strand
GGCCCCCGCCCGCCCTGCCGGAGGGTGTGCCCCCGCTCACCTCCTTCTACCTGTACCTGACCTCCGGCTGCAATCTGGCCTGCCGCCACTGCTGGATCACCCCCACCTTTGTCCGGGGGGAACCGTCGCCGGGCGAGTGCCTGGACCTGGACTTGCTGCGCCGCGCCGTGGCCGAAGCCAGGCCGTTGGGCCTGACCGACGCCAAGCTGACCGGCGGGGAACCGACGCTCCACCCCCACTTTGTCGAGATCGTGGATTTCCTGTCTGCCGAGGGGCTGGAGATCATCATGGAGACCAACGGCACCCTGATTGATGCGGCCCTGGCCCGGCACCTCAAGGAGCGAACTAACCTCCGCTTTGTTTCGGTCAGCATAGACGGTCCCAACGCCGAGGTGCACGATGCCTTTCGGGGCGTGGCCGGCAGCTTCGAGGCGGCCGTCAGGGGGTTCCGCCATCTGGTGGAGGCCGGTTATCGGCCGCAACTGATCATGTGCCCCCACAAAGGGTCTTTACAATTCGTGGAAAATGTGGTACAATTGGCGGTAGAACTGGGGGCCGGCTCGGTCAAGTTCAACCCGGTCACGGCTGCCGGCCGGGGGTTGGCCATGCACCGGCGAGGCGAAACCCTCGACCTGGAAGAGACACTGGCGCTGGCCCGTTTTGTGCGCGGGCCCTTGCAGCAGCGCACGCCGATCCGCCTCATCCTGAGCACGCCGCCGGCGCTGTACACCGTGGGCGAACTGGTTCAGTCAGCCAGCGACGGTTCGTGCCATGTGCGCCACATCCTGGGCATCCTGGGCAGCGGGGAGATGGCCCTGTGCGGCATCGGTCAGACCATCCCGGAACTCTGCTTTGGCAACCTGCGGGACAGGAGCGTGGCCGAGGTGTGGCTGAACCATCCCCTGCTGCGGCAACTGCGTGCCGGGCTGGATGGGGAGTATCCCGGTGTGTGTGGGGAGTGCATCCACGCCCGCCGCTGCCTGACCTACTGCGTGGCCCAGAACTATCAGGATAGCGGGCGGCTGGTAGCACCCTCCTGGCTGTGCGCCGAGGCCGACCGACGGGGGCTTTTTCCCGCCAGCCGGCGGCGAGGGGGGCCATGAACGCCCCCCTGATCCCGGCCGTCCATGCTTCGGCCGTGCAGACCGACGGCGGGGCGCTGATCTTTCTGGGGCCGTCGGGGGCCGGCAAGAGCACCATCTGCGAGCTGTTGAGCGGATATGCGCCGCAGATAGCCGCCGATGTTGTCTACCTGGTGCCCGGCCCGGATGGCCGCTGGGGTGTGGCCGATGGGGGGCGACGCGCGTATGAGGGGCCGCTGTCGGCAGAAGAGGCGACCGCGCTGCGGGCCATCCCGTTGCGGGCCATCTTTCGCCTGTTTCAGGCGCCGACCTCGCGCCTGAGGCCGCTGGGTGGACTGGAAACCTGCCGCTACCTGACCGACGCCCTGTTTGAGGTGGCCTGGCAAAGGGACTATGATCTGGCGAGCAAAAAGGGTCTCTTTGCCCACCTGGCTGCCGTCTGCCGAACCGCGCCGGGCTATGAGCTGTACTTTAACCTTTCACCGGCGACGCTGGAGCTGCTCAAATTGTAGGGCAACTGCGAGCAGTTGCCCTACAACGAAAGGAGGAAAACCGTGGAAGAGAAGCGAAAAAAGATCGAGTATGTCAAACCGCAGATCCTCGACCTGGGGGAGGTGATGCCGGCCCTGGGTGGCACCTGTAGCCCCAGTGGAGTGAACCCAACGGGAAAGCCGGGGTGTAGTGCTGGAGAGTGGGTGTCAATCTGTGCGACCGGGAGCGTAGGATATTCTTAATAGGATGGATCTGACCCCCAACCTGCCAGGCCGGCACGGGTGGGGAGAGACCGGCCTGGTCGCCTGCCCCTACCGGGGCAGCAGCATGTCCGGCACCTTCCGGCCGGGGGACATCCTGCTGGTGTCGCCGGCCTCGCTGGAGGCGGTGCGGCCCGGCGATGTGATCCTGTTTGCCCACCCCCGCCCGGAAGGCCAGGTCCTGCCGGTCGTCCACCGGGTGCGGGCCTGCACCGCGGCCGGCCTGATCACCCAGGGGGATGGCTGGCCTGCCCCCGATTCGGCGCCGGTCCGGGCCGGAGAGCTGATCGGCCGCGTCTGCTTTGTCGAGCGCCAGGGGAGGGTGCGGCGCGTCTGGGGGGGGCGCGTCGGGCAGATGTGGGCCGCCTGGCGGCGGCTGCGCCGTTATCTGACGCCGTGGCTGGGTTGGCCCTATCGCGCCTTGCGCTCCGGCGGGCTGGTGCGCCGCCTGTGGCGGCCGGATGTGGCCCAGATCCACCTGACCACCGCGAATGGCCCCCTGATCAAGTATGTCCACCGGCGGCGGACGGTGGCCACCTGGAGCCCCCAGGATGGCTATTTCTGGTGCCGCAAGCCTTATGACCTGATCCTCGACCGGCCGGGTTAGTACCTGGACCATGTTCGATTCGACCTCACTCCTGCTCCCTGGCCCCTTTCCCCTCGCCGGAGGGTGCTTAAACAATATCCCCTAGGCCCAAAGTGCCAGGCACTTTTCGTCCACGGTTGTGAGGAGAAAGCCATGTCCCTGTTCTGCATAGACATCGGAAATACCAACGTGGTGATGGGCCTGTACCGGGGCGAAGAGCTGATCGCTCACTGGCGTGTTGCCACCGATCATCACCGCATGGCCGACGAGTATGCCATGCTGATCCTGGACCTGTTCCAGCGTTCAGGGCAGGAACCGCAGGCCGTGGAAGGGGTGATCATCGCCAGCGTGGTGCCGCCGCTGACCGGCGTCTTTGAAAAGCTGTCGCAGCGTTACTTCCACCATTCGGCGCTGGTGGTGGATGCCCGCCTGCACACCGGCGTACGCATCTGCCTGGACAACCCCGCCGAGGTCGGGGCCGACCGGGTGGTGAACGCGGTGGCGGCCTATCACCGCTACGGCGGGCCGGCCTGTGTGGTCGATCTGGGCACGGCCACCACCTTCGATCTTATCTCTACCGGGGGCGACTATCTGGGGGGGGCCATCGCCCCGGGCATCGGCATCGCGGCCGAGGCCCTGTTCCAGCGCACAGCCAGGTTGCCGCGCATCGAGCTGGCCCGTCCCCCGTCGGTCATCGGCAAGAACACCGTCCAGGCCATGCAGTCGGGCCTGCTGTTTGGGTATGTCGGCCTGGTGGAAGGGCTGGTGGCCCGTTTCCGGGCGGAGCTGGGGCCGGAGATGAAGGTCATCGCCACCGGCGGGCTGGCCCCTCTCATCGCCGCTGAAACCGGGGTGATTGACGCCGTGGACCCGTGGTTGACGCTGGAGGGCCTGCGGCTGGTCTGGGAGATCACAAAGAGGCAGGGATCAAGATGCGAGAGCAAGGATCCATGAAACAGCAGGTGAGACCGCGCATTGAAGCCCTTGTGGTCAGAAACTATCGGGCTTTGCGGAACCTGGAACTCCGGCCCCTTGCACCTTTGACCGTCTTTCTGGGACCTAATGGCAGTGGCAAATCAACTGTTTTTGACGTGTTTGCCTTTCTGTCAGAATGTTTCTCCACCGGTCTGCGTCAGGCATGGGATCGGCGGGGGCGTTTCAAAGAACTGCGGACACGCGGCGCGGAAGGCCCATTGGAATTTGAGCTTCGGTATCGGGAGCAGGCTCGATCTCCTTTGATCACCTATCATCTGACCATTGACGAGGGGCCTCGGGGGCCCTACGTGGCCGAGGAATGGCTGCAGTGGCGGCGTAGACAACGGGGGAGGCCATTCCGTTTCCTGGATTTTCGGGAAGGGACCGGGCGGGTCATCAGCGGCGAGATGCCCGATGAGCAGGACATCCGCATCGAGGAAAGGTTGGATTCGGCCGAAATGCTGGCTGTCAACACTCTTGGCCAGTTCGCCCGGCATCCTCGCGTGAGTGCCTTGCGGCGTTTTATCACCGGCTGGTACCTCTCTTATCTCAGAGCCGAACACGCCCGCTCCGTGCCTGAAGCCGGTCCCCAGGAACGCCTGTCTGTTTCGGGCGACAACCTGCCCAATGTGATGCAATATCTGTCCGAGCAACACCCCGATCGCCTGGATCAGATCCTGAACACCTTGCGCCGCCGTGTGCCCCGACTGCAAAAGGTAGATTCGACCATTATGCCCGATGGCCGCCTGCTGTTGCAGATCAAAGATGCCCCCTTTGAACAACCGATTCTGGCTCGCTTTGCCTCTGATGGGACACTCAAGATGTTGGCTTATCTGACCGTGCTTTATGATCCTGATCCGCCGCCCTTGATCGGCATTGAGGAGCCGGAGAACCACCTGCATCCACGTCTGTTGCCTGAACTGGCTGAAGAGTGCCGCCAGGCATCGGCCCGCAGTCAGTTGATGGTTACGACCCATTCCCCCTTTTTTGTCAATGGCCTCCAGGCCGAGGAACTGTGGATTCTCTATCGTGACGAGCAAGGCTATACCCAGGCACGACGGGCTGCCGATTTGCCCGGCATCCAGGATTTCATCCGGGAAGGGGCTTTGCTCGGCCACCTGTGGGCGGAAGGTTACTTTGGTCTGGACGATCCCCTGACGACGGGAGGCAGATCCGGGTTACCAGAGCTATAAGAGCTTGTCTGAAAACCACCAAAACACAAAGGACACCAGGAGTATTCGTTTCCTTCGTGTTCCTTTGTGGCCTTTGTGGTAAGCTTTTCAGACTATCAAGCGCGAGGGCATCATGCACATCGAATTTCTGGTTGAGGAACTTTCCGCCGAGGCCGCCTTGCGGAACCTGGTGCCCAAAATCCTTGGTACCGACATCCCTTTCCGCATCCATGCTTATCAAGGCAAACGCGACTTGCTGACCAGGCTTCCGGCCCGGCTGCGCGGCTACCGCTCCTGGTTGCCTGAAGATTGGCGGATTGTTGTTCTGCTGGATGCCGACCGGGAAGACTGTCGCCAACTCAAAGCTCGCCTGGAGGAAACCGCCCTCGCTGCGGGCCTGGTGACCAAATCGGCAGCAGTTCCAGGTTCCCGGATCGAGGTCCTGAATCGGCTGGCCATTCAAGAACTGGAAGCCTGGTTTTTTGGGGATGTGGCTGCGCTTCAGACCGCCTACCCTCGATTAGGTCCCAGGCTTGGAACCCAGAGCCGGTTTCGAGACCCCGATGCCATTCCCGACACGTGGGAAGCTCTGGAGCGGGAGTTCCAGCGGTGCGGCTATTTCCCCGCCGGTCTGCCCAAGATTCAAATCGCCCGCACCGTCTCAGCTCATATGGAGCCGGAACGCAACCGTTCCCAAAGCTTTCAGCATTTCCGGCAGGGTCTGCTGGCGTTGGCAGGGAGTCACTCATGATCCTGGAAGGCAAATCAATCGTCCTGGGTGTCACCGGCGGCATCGCCGCCTACAAGGCTGCCGCGCTGTGCAGCCATCTGGTCAAGGCCGGAGCGGTGGTGGACGTGATCATGACCGATGCCGCCCGTCAGTTCATCGCCCCACTCACGTTCCAGGCCCTCACCCACCGCCCGGTCGTGACCGGGATGTTTACCCTGCTGGCCGAGACGGAGATCGGCCATGTCAGCCTGGCCCAACGCGCCGATCTGCTGATCATCGCTCCCCTGACGGCCAACACCCTGGCCAGGCTGGCGATGGGGCTGGCCGACAATATGCTGACCACCACCGCCCTGGCGACCGGCGCACCGTTGCTGCTGGCCCCGGCCATGGAGAGCCACATGTGGAGCAACCCCCTCACCCAGGAGAATGTGGCCCGCCTGCGGGAACGCCGCGACGTAACCCTGGTCGGCCCGGCGGAGGGCCGGCTGGCTTCAGGTGCGCTGGGGGTGGGGCGCATGGCCGAGCCGGAGGAGATCCTGGATGCAGCCTGCTGGGTGCTGGCCCGGCATGGACCGTTGGCCGGGCGGCGGGTGATCGTCACCGCCGGCGGTACGCGGGAGCCGTTGGACCCGGTGCGCTTTATCGGCAACCGCTCTTCCGGGCAGATGGGCTACGCCCTGGCCCGCGCTGCCCGTGACCGGGGCGCCCAGGTGACGCTTATCAGCACCGTCGGCCGGCCGGCCCCCTTTGGCGTGGAGCTGGTGTCGGTCGAGACGGCCGGGCAGATGCGCGACGCCGTGCTGGAGGCTTTGCCCACCGCCGATCTCCTGCTCATGGCTGCGGCCGTGGCCGACTATGGCCCGGCGATGGCAGCCGAACACAAAATCAAAAAGAGCGAGAGCGGCCTGACCCTGGAACTGGTGCCCACGCCCGACATCCTGGCCGAAGTGGCAAAGGTGCGCCGCCCTGGCCAGATCCTGGTCGGCTTTGCCGCCGAGACGGAGAACCTGTTGGCAAACGCACAGGAAAAACTGAAACGCAAGCGGCTGGATCTGATCGTGGCCAATGATGCCCGGCAGGCCATCGGCGCGGCAAGCAGCCAGGTGACAATCATCGGGGCCGATGGCCGTGTTGAGGAACTGCCGCTCCTGCCCAAGGATGAAGTGGCCGGGCGGATCCTGGAGCGGGTGATGAGTCTGTAGCCCAGGCTTGAGCCTGAGGAGATGGAACAGGCTGCGAGCACAAATTCGCTCTGAAGGGAGGAGCAGATGCCGAAGCGGTGGCACAACGCCATCACCGATGTGCCCGGCATCCGCGTCGGGCACGCCACGAACGCGGAGGCGCTGACCGGCTGCACTGTCGTGCTCTGCCCGCCGGAGGGAGCGGTGGGCGGGGTGGACCAGCGGGGCGGCGCGCCTGGCACCCGCGAGACCGACCTGCTGCGGCCGATGCACCTGGTGCAGCGGGTCCACGCTGTGCTGTTGGCCGGAGGCAGCGCCTTTGGCCTGGATGCGGCCGGGGGCGTCGTCCGCTGGCTGGAGGAGCGGGGCATCGGCTTTGATGCCCGGGCCGCCAAAGTACCCATCGTCCCGGCGGCCATCCTGTTCGACCTGGACGTCGGCCGTGCTGATGTGCGCCCCGACGCGGCCATGGGCTATGCCGCCTGTGAAGCGGCGACGGACGGACCGGTGGCCGAGGGGCGTGTGGGAGCGGGGACCGGCTGTACCGTGGGCAAGGTGCTGGGGCCGGGCCATGCCAGCCGGGCAGGTCTGGGCACCGCCAGCGCCGACCTGGGCGGCGGGCTGGTGGTCGGTGCGCTGGTCGCCGTCAACGCTTTTGGCGATGTGGTGGACCCGCGCACGGGCCAGATCCTGGCCGGGGCACGGGCGCTGACCGGCGACGGCTTTGCCGATACCCTGGCGACGATGAAGGGCCTGGTGGGCAAGGCCATCCTGCGCTTTGCCGGAAGCCACACCGTCATCGGCGTTGTGGCGACCAATGCCCGCCTGACCAAGGAGGAGGCCAACAAGGTGGCGCAGATGGCTCACGACGGCCTGGCCCGGGCCATCCGCCCGGCCCATACCCTGTTCGACGGCGACACCCTCTTTGCTCTGGCGACGGGCAAGAAGCGGGCCGACGTGAATCTCATCGGGGCCTATGCAGCCGAAGTGGTGGCCGAAGCCATCGTCCGGGCGGTGAAAACCGATGACCGGTGACCGATCCCTCATCTCCTCCATCCGGGTCTGGACGGTCAGCGAACTCACGCGCTATATCCAGGGGGTGCTGGAGGAGGACGCGACACTCCAGGAGGTATGGCTGAGCGGCGAACTCTCGAATGTGACCCGTTCGTCGGCCGGGCATCTCTATTTTACCCTGAAGGATGCGGGCGCTGCCCTGAGCTGCGTCATGTGGCGCGCGGCAGCCGAACGGCTGACCTGGCAACCGAAGCAGGGGGCGGCGGCGCTGGCCCGTGGGCACATCTCGGTCTACCCTGTCCAGGGGCGCTACCAGCTCTACGTGGACCACCTGCAACCGGCAGGTCTGGGCGATCTGCACGCCCGCTTTGAGGAGTTGCGCGACCGGCTCAGGGCCGAGGGGCTGTTCGATGCCGGCCGCAAAAAGCCCCTGCCCCCCTTTCCCCGCGTGCTGGGCATCGTCACCTCGCCGCAGGCGGCTGCCCTGCGCGACGTGCTGAACATCTTGCGCCGCCGCTATCCGCTGGTCCGCGTGCTGCTGGCCCCGACCCTGGTGCAGGGGGAGCAGGCTCCGCCCCAGATCGTGGCTGCGCTGCGGGCGCTGGATGCCCGTGACGATATAGATGTGATCCTGTTGGTGCGGGGTGGCGGCTCACTGGAGGAGCTGTGGGCTTTTAATGAGGAGATGGTGGCGCGGGCGGTGGCTGCCTGCCGCCATCCGGTGGTCAGCGGGGTGGGCCACGAGACCGATTTCACCATCGCCGACTTTGTGGCCGACCTGCGGGCCCCCACCCCCTCCGCGGCGGCGGAGCTTTCCGTCCCCGATCAGGCCGAGTTGCGGCAGCGGATCGGAGCCTGGGCCGGCCGGTTGCGGGGGAGCATGGACCGCCGCCTGAGCCAGGCGCGCCTGGCGGTGGAGCAGCAACAGCGCACCCTGCAGCGCCTCTCCCCCCAGGCCCGCGTGAACGCCCGCCGTCAGCAGGTGGACGATCTGTGCCGGCGGGCGAACCGGGCCCTGGCCCACAGCCTGACGCTGCGCCGCTCCGGATTGGGTGGGCTTCAGGCACGGCTGGCGGCCCTCAGCCCGCTGGCCACCCTGGAACGCGGCTATGCCATCGTCCGCCGTGCCGACAGCGGGGCCGTGGTGCGCAGCGCGGCGCAGGTGCAGGCCGGGGATGCCCTGGCCATTCGGGTCCACGATGGGGAATTTGGAGCGGTAGCGAGGGAGAGGAATGGCTGAGGACATAGAGAGACTTGCCTTTGAAGAGGCTTTTTCGGAACTGGAGGCCGCCGTCCATCGCCTGGAGAGCGGCGATCTGACCCTGGAGGAAGCGATCGCTCTCTACGAGCGAGGGATGCGCCTGGCCCGGCGTTGCAACGCGGCCCTCGACGCTGCCGAGTTGCAGGTGCAGCAGTTGACAGTGGTCGGCAACCAGCAGCAACCGGGCCTGTTTTTCCAGGACGGGTCATAGGAGCGGGGTAACCGACGGCGACGCCGTCCGCTTCAGGCCAGCCGCCGCACGCCGGGATACCGCCCGGCCACGAGCAGGCCATAGGCCAGGCAGACGACCGCGCCGAGTCCCACGGCCAACGGTGCGCCCAGGGCATCGCCCAGCAGCCCGGCCTGCATCCCTCCCAGGCGCATCATCAACTGAAAGGTCAGCGAGTAGAAGCTCATCACCCGCCCCCGCAGATTGTCAGGGACGGCGATCTGAATCAGGGTATTGGCCAGCGCGTTCTGGGCGACAAAGCTAAAGCCGACGCCGATCAGCAGAAGCAGCGACAGGGCAAAGGAGCGCGACAGGGCCAGGAGCACAACCAGCGCCGGGAACCCCAGGTTGCCCAGCGTCAACAACCGTCCCCGCCGCGCATCGGGCGGCAGCGAGGCGACGAACAGCGCCCCCGTCACCGCCCCCAGACCGGTAGCGGCCATCAGCAGGCCATAGGTCAGCGCATCGGGCGACCGGCAGGAGATGCCCCACCTGCTGACCTGACTGCATACGAGATCGAGCAGCGGCCGGGCACTCCGATTCAAGACCTCCCTGGCAAAGACCGGCATCAGCGTCGAGTAGGGCATGGACAGAAAGGCGGAGACAGCTACCAGGCTGATGAGCACCCCCACCACCTGGTGGCTGCGCACGTAATGCACCGCCTCCCCCAGGTGCGAGCTGAGCCTGGTCGGGCGGGAGGGGCGCGGTTGAGGGGGCAGGCGCATCAGCAACAGGCCGGCGATGACAGCCAGAAAGGTGACACCGTTGACAAAAAACGCGCCCGCTTCGCCTGTCGTCGCCACGGCCGCGCCGGCCAGCGCCGGGCCGATGGCCCGCGCGCCGTTAAAAATGGCCGAGTTCAGGCCGATGGCGTTGCTCAGGTCTTCCTTGCCCTCCACCATCTCCACGATGAAGGCCTGGCGGGCCGGGATGTCCACAGCGTTGGCTGCCGCCAGGGCCACGGCCAGGACCATGACGTGCCACACCTGCACCACGCCGCTCCAGGTCAACGCCGCCAGCAGAAAGGCCAGAATCATCATCACCGTCTGGGTGATGAGAATGATCGTTCGCCTGGGAAAGCGGTCGGCCAGCGATCCGCCCCACAGCGACAGGGGCAGCAGCGGCAACGCCCCCACCAGGCTGACCGTGCCCAACATGGTCGCCGAACCGGTCAGCCGATAGATCAACCACTGTTGGGCAATCGTCTGCATCCAGGTTCCGACCAGTGAGATCATTTGCCCGAAGAAGAAAAGGCGAAAGTTGCGGTGGCGCAGGGCACGAAAGGTGGCAGGACGGGTGCGGCCGGTCGGAACCACCTGGGTTGCGGTGCTCATTTCCGATCTTGCCATGGATGCCTCGCGCAGCAGAGCCGCCTTGGAACGGCCCAGGGCAAGACTCAATTGTACACCACCCGGCCGTTCTTGTCCAGACAGAGAAGCACCATGACCAGCGAGAGCGTATGGGCAACCGGTCCAGAGGCCCGGCCAACATGATCAAAATCATACCGCAGGCCATCGCTCTGTGGTATACTAAAAGCCGGTCTGAAAACTCTTCTCCCGTGCGCCTTCGTGTTAGACTTTTCAGAGCTGGTCTGAAAAGCTTACCACAAACACAAGGCCACAAAGGAAACGAATCCCCTTGGTGTCCCTTGTGTCTTGGTAGTTTTCAGACAAGTTCAACGAGGGGGCCATGCCCATTGGCATCAAGTTAAGGCGCGGGCGATTGGAAATCGCACGGGGTAGCCGAAGGCAATGCCTTCGGCTACCCGGCCGTCCGCCTGCGTGGACGGAGGCATCCACGCCGGTGGATGCCTGGCCACAGGCCCCTGAGGTGCGACTTGAGTCGCTTCAGTTGATGCGTATGGGGTCCATGCCCTCCACGGAGAGAGTGGGGCCGGAGTCCCCCTCACAAAACTGTCAGGTGGACAGGTCTGATATGGAAACTGTTTTTCGAGGGAACATGATGGAGGTTCGCCACCCCGGCAGCCGGATTACCGCCGATTGCCTGGTGCGCGAGATTGTGGAACGCTATCCCCAGACGGTGGCCGTTTTCGCCCGCCACGGGATGCAATGTGTCGGCTGTTACATCTCATCCTATCACACCGTGGCCGACAGCGCCCGCCAATACACCCTGGCCCTGGAACCGCTATTGCGTGACCTCAACCGCGCCGTCGGCCTGGCCTGATCGCGCTCACAATTCTTCGGCCATCGTCACCAGTCGGTGAGGCTGGAGGAGGAGGATGCGGCCCTCCCGCGTCTCGATCAATCCCTGTTTCTGAAACTTGCTCATGGTGCGGATGGCCGTTTCCAGGACGGTGCCGGCCATGTCGGCGATCTCCTGGCGGCTGAGGGGCAGGGTGATCCGCACCGCGCCATCCTCCAGCCGTTCACCGGCGACCGAGGCCAGGCGCAACAGCACCCGGGCCACACGCCGTTCCACCTTCTCCACGGCCAGGCTGCGGATCATCTCATGGGCGCTTTGCAGGCGGCGGCCCAGTTCCACGATGAGCGCCCAGGCCAGATCGGGGTGTTGCTGCACCAGGGCCACATACTCATCCCGAGGCAGGTTGAGGGTGACGGTCGGCTCCAGGGCCTGGGCGCTGGCCGGATAGGTGTCGCCGATCAGCACCCCGACCTCGCCCACGATCTGGCCTGGGCCGAAGGTAGCCAGGATCGTCTCGCGTCCGCTTTCGGAGTGTTTGATCATCTTCACCCGCCCCTCGACCACCAGGATCAGCCACCGGGCTGCATCCCCCTCAAAGAACAGGTATTCATCCTCCTGGTAGCGGCGTTGGACGAACCGTTTTTCCAGCCCTGCCCGTTCGTCGGCGGACAGGGGGGCAAATAAGGGACTCTGCGCCAGGGGGTCCAACCTGCTCATCCGCTCCTCCAGCACGCAAGCCGCAGGGCTCAGATCCACCGGGATCGCCCCCATTGGCATCAAGGCGCGGGCGATTGGAAATCGCACCGGTAGGGGCAGAGCGCCGCTCTGTCCCTGGGCGTCCGCCTGCGCGGACGGAGGCATCCACGCCGGTGGATGCCTGGCCGCAGGCCCCTGAGGCGCGACTTGATGCGTATAGGGATCGCCCCTCACCTCCTGCCTGACATTATACCACAAAGTCAGTGCCTATCCGAAAAACTGTAGGGCAGGCTTTCCAGCCTGCCTGGACAGCCCGGAAAGGCTGTCCTACACCTTTTTCGGATAGGCTCTCAGAGCCAGTCTGAAAAGCTTACCACAAAGACACAAAGGCCATAAAGGAACACAAAGGAAACGAATAAAAGCCGCATGGTGCCCTGGGTGTCCTTTGTGTCCTGGTGGTTTTCAGACAAGCTCTCAGTGGGAGCGCACGAAATGAAAGCCGGGGCAGAGCCTGTCCAGGTCAGGGGGTCAGACCTGGAGAGAGCTGGAACCCTTCCGGGCCTTTAACACCCGTTCGTCGCCCACCCGCTGGGTGATCTGCTGCGCATCCAGGTGGTCGAACAGGGCCAGGATATAACGACGTGAGGTGGAGAACAGGTCCCGCGCCTGCCCGACCGTAATGCTGCCCTTCTGTTCGATCCAGGCCACGACACGGCCCACCATCTCTTCGTAGACCGGACGCAAAAAGAACAGGTCGTCCCCTATGTCAATCAGGTCGCCTCGCTCGACCAGCACCCGCAGCACTTCGGCATCCACGCCATAGTCGCGACCTGCCAGCCTCCCTGTTGGCGGAGCGTAGGGGTTGGAGCGATGGGCCTGCAACAGGCGTTGGACATTTGCTTCCTGCGCGGCGGTGAACTGCACCCGGTGTGTGGGCAGGCGCAGGCCGGTCGGCTCTTCGACCATCTGGCCCTCGGCGGCCGCCCGGGCCACAGCCCAGCGAAAGAGCCTGGAGTCCATGTTCAACCGGCTGCGCAGCTCCTCCCTGGGCATGGTGCGCCGCAGAGGAAAACGGCGATGATAGTCGCCCAACAGATGGATCATCTCCGACAACAGCCGTTGCCAGCCGGCCGGCGAGACCACATAGACACCGCTGGAGAGCAAACGGGCTCCGGCTTCCGCGCCGAGCAGGATCGCTGCGCCTTCTTCAGCCAGGGTGAGGATGGCCGCCTCGAGTTGGGCAGGGGACAGGCCGGTCCATTCCAGAAGCGAAGGCAGTTCGATGGGCAACCTGGCTCCCAACACCTGCTGCACAATTTCGACCGGAGATCCACCTTCCATCACCTCCAGGGTGGACAGGACGAGGGGCTGGAAACGGCGATGCCGCAGGGGGTGAGGGTCAATCACCACCCCACCCCCTACCGTGGCGCCGATGGCCGGCCGACGCAGGATGAAACGGTCGCCCCGGACGGCGGCGATGGGCGACTCCAGAAAAAGTTGGGCCAATCCGGTCTCTCCAGGGGCCAGAGCCTCGGTGGCCAGCAGCCGGACCTTGACCGCAATGTCGGCCGAACCGATGAAAAGCCGGGCCGGAGCGCCATCGTTCAACGCTTCTGGCGAGTTGGGCAGGCAACGCAGCCTGGCGTCAAGGCGACGGGTGGGTTGCATCCGGCCGGGGAGGGTCAGCAGGTCCCCCCGTCTCAGGTCCCCGACCTCCAGGTTGGGCAGGTTGACGGCGACCCGCGTGCCGGGCAGGGCGGTCTCGAGGCGGCGTTTGTGGGTCTCCAGGATGCGGATGCGGCCCCTGATGCCGGCGGGCAGGACCTCCACCTCCTGGCCGACCTGCAGGATGCCGTCAATCAGGGTTCCCGTCACCACCGTCCCGAACCCGGCCACACTGAAAACCCGATCGATCCACAGGCGGGGACGTTCCAGGTCGGGGCGCGGCACCGCCGTGGACAACACCTGTTCCAGGGTGGCCACCAGATCGGCCAGGCCCTGGCCGGTGACAGCCGAGACCGGGACCAGGGGGGCGGTGGAGAGAGAGGTGCCGGCCAGCAGTTCCCGGACCTCCTCCAGGGCCAGATCGAGCAGCTCCGGGTCCACCAGGTCGGTTTTGGTGACGGCCACCACCCCCTTTTCCACCTGGAGCAGGTCCAGGATGGCCAGGTGTTCCCTGGTTTGGGGCATGACTCCGTCGTTGGCGGCGACGACCAGCAGGGCAGCGTCAATACAGCCCACCCCGGCGAGCATGTTCTTGATGAACCGCTCGTGGCCCGGCACATCCACGATGCTGATCTCCCGGCCATCAGGCAGGCGGAGCCAGGCAAAGCCCAGGTCGGTGGTCATGCCCCGCGCCTTTTCCTCCGGCAGGCGATCGGGGTCAGTGCCGGTCAGCGCCCTGACCAGGCGGGATTTGCCATGATCGACATGGCCGGCCGTGCCCACGACATACATGAGAGCAGTCCTTCAAGGTGCCCGGCACCTGAATAGAAAGAGGGCGGAGGGAATCGAACCCACCCTGGCTTGCAGCGCAAGTCCAACTCACGATTTTGCAGACCGTGGGGAACCCAGTTCCATCGCCCTCATTGCTTCATGATGAGCACCCACACCTCAGTCAGGTTCCCATCTCATAACCAATGGATATAATTAGTCTAACGCGATGTAATTATAACAAAAAACAGGGGGCCCGTCAAATCGGCAGGGTGCATGGACCACAACGGTTCCAGAACTTGACAGCCCCCGACTTTGATATATTCTATGACAGGCATCAATGACAGGTGTCCAGCCGGCCGATGGTCGGTTGGCCGTCGAAAAGAATCCTAAATGTCAGGAGGTGATTGCACAATGGATATCAAAGTTCTGGGGATGGGTTGCCCCAACTGCCAGCGCCTGGAGAGGATCGTCCGCGAGGTAGTCGCCGAGATGGGGGTCGAGGCGACCTTCAGCAAGGTCACCGACATGAGAAAGATCATGAGCTATGACATCGTGGGCACGCCGGGGTTGGTGATCAATGGGCAGGTGGTCAGCTCCGGGCGCGTCCCGACCAGGGCCGAGGTGACGACCTGGGTGGCCAATGCAGCCATGGCTGAAGAAGCAAAATCATGATCGCTCACGACAGGCAGCAGGTAGAATGCCGCTTCCTGGTGTCGCTGGCGCTGACCGGCCTGGTCCTGATCGCCGAGGTCATCGGCGGGCTGTGGACCGGCAGCCTGGCGCTCCTCTCCGACGCGGCGCACGTCTTTATGGACATTTTCGCGCTGGGGATGAGTTACGGGGCGCTGCGGCTGGCCGCGCTGCCGCCCGACGACCGCCACACCTACGGCTTCCACCGCCTGCAAGTGCTGGCCGCCCTGGCCAACGGGGCCACCCTGCTGCTGGTGGCCTTTGAGATCTTCCGCGAGGCCTGGGAACGCTTCCGAAATCCCGCGCCGGTGCTGGCCGGGCCGATGCTGATCGTCGCCGTGGTGGGGTTGATCGTCAACCTGATCGTCGCGCTGGTGTTGCGCCAGCATGACCACCACGACCTGAACGTGCGCAGCGCCTTCCTGCACGTCCTGGGCGACGCGCTGGCCTCGGTCGGCGTCATCGGCGCGGGGGTGGTCATCCTCTTCACCGGCTGGACGGTGGTTGACCCGCTGGTCAGCGCGGCCATCGGCGTGATCCTGCTGATGGGTTCGGGGCGGGTGCTGCGCGAATCGCTGCACATTCTGGCCGAGGGGATGCCAGAGGGCTTGAAGGCGTCGCAGGTGGCCGAGGCGATGCGGGGGGTGGCGGGCGTGGTGGAGGTGCACGACCTGCACGTCTGGACGGTGGCGCCCGGTTATGTGGCCCTCAGCGCCCATGTCGTCCTGGCCGACCAGGCGCTGAGCCAGACGCAGGAGGTGATGGACGGGCTGAAGCGCGCCCTGGCCGACAGGTTCGACATCGAGCACACCACCATCCAGTTCGAGTGCGCCAGTTGCGGGCAGGGGGCGGTGGTGTGTGTGAGGCCGTAGGGGTGACGTAGGGACGCAGCGGCGCTGCGCCCCTGCGCTCCTGCTGCGCCCCTACGTTGCGGCCTGTATCGGCCTGTGCTATACTCTCAACAGAACGGTCTGTGGCCCCGTGATGGCGGGAGGGGCGTCTGCCGCCCGCGCGTTCGTGGCCGAAATCGGCGGGCGGTTTCCCCACCACCCCGTTTTTCGGGACAAGGCGAAGGGGGCAGTAGCACAGGATTCAATCCTGTGCCACACCGCGCCGGCGGCAGATAACGGAGGTAAAGGCGCATCGCTGCACGCACGACATGAGAGGAGTGAGGCATGAATTGGCAGGAGCGCATTGCGGGCACATCCGGGTGACAGAGGGAATGAGCGATGAGTCCTATCCACGTTGAACCTGCTCAAAAAGCAAGCCCGGCATCCGAAAAAAAGGTTGGCGATGCAGGAGATAGCCCTGGCCTGCAAATGGCACCGGTGCTGACCGCTCTTCAGCGTGGCCTGGGCAACAGGCTGGTGGCGGTCGTGCTCTTTGGCTCGCGCGCCCGGGGGGAAGCCGAGGCAAACAGCGATTGGGACCTGCTCGTCATCGCCCATGGCCTGCCACAGGGGACCTTTCAACGTCACCTGTATCTGAAGCAGATGTTGCCGGTTGAGTGGCGCGGGGAGGTGGCCATCCTGGCCAGGACGCCGGAGGAGTTTGAGTCATATCTGACCAGTTTGTTCCTGGATGTGGCCCTGGATGGGATCATCCTGTACGACTCGCAGAGCTACATGGCAGAGCGTCTGGCTCGTTTGCGGCGGCTGATTCAAGAGCAGGGGTTACAGCGCAGGCAGACAGGTCGTGACCTGGTATGGGAGTGGCAACACTTTCCTGGTTTTGGCTGGTCGCTGGATTGGGGGATGGCGCGATGATCGGAGCGGATAGCGCCCTCTATCGTTTGCGGGTGGCGGAGGGGTTCCTGGATGAAGCCCGCCAGGACATGAGTCTGAGGCGTTGGCGTTCGGTGATGGACAACGCGCAATTGGCGGTTGAGAACGCAGCCAAAGCGGTGTTGGCCTTGCTGGGACCTGTAGGACGGACTCACAATCCCACACCATTGCTGCAGCAGGCTCTGCGCGATGGCCGACTTGCCATATCTGCCCCGGAGAGAGTAGAACGGCTGGCTGAGCTGGCCGGGTTGCTGGGGTTTGATGTCCATGTGCAGACTGACTATGGTGACGAAATGGCCGGGCATACGCCGTGGGAGTTGTTCGGCGAAGCAGATGCCTGTCAGGCACTGGTCATGGCCGGGGAAGCGGTATCCCTGGCCCGAGAGATCGTCCAGGAGATAAGGGCCGGTGGTTGCCGGCAAGGCCACCTGCCGCCCG
>DAOTYI010000018.1:0-18606 GCA_034434895.1 Anaerolineae bacterium | reverse complement strand
GTCCTGGAAATCGCCGGTTATTGCCTCCGCCCCAACCCTGGTGACACCCGACATCCCCCTGCCCCCGGCCATCGGCGCGGCAGCGGTGGCCGCGCCGATGGCCGGGGGCAGGGGGATGTCGGGTGTCACCAGGGTTGGGGCGGAGGCAATAACCGGCGATTTCCAGGACTGATAGAAGAGGTAGCCTTCCAGGCCCAAAGCGGCAAGCAGGATCGCGACGGCTGCCCACAGGAGATGGCGGCGGAGGGCCTGCTGTTTCCTGGCAGTTGGTGCCCTTTGTGCTTTCTGTTGCCGCCTGATCCGGGCGCGCAGCTTCTGGACGTCCCGGTAATCGGGGGCAGCAGCGGCGATCTCGTCCACCAGGGCCTGGGCCTCGGCCCATCGGCCGGCGTTGGCGGCGCCGATGGCGGCGGTGTAGAGGGCAGCCAGGCGCGCCTGTCGTCCGGCCTCGGCCAGTTGCTCGCTCACATCACGGTAGCAGGGGTCGAGGCGGAGCACCTGGCTGAACAGGTCCACGGCCTCGGGCCAGGCTTCGGCCTGGGCGGCCTGCTGTCCTTGCCGATACAGCTCCTCCAGCAACGCCAGCAGGGGGCTGGCCGGAGCTTCCAACCTGTCCAGCCATTCCCGGCCGGCCAGGGTTGCCTCCAGCGCCGCTATCATCTCCGCCGGCGACTGGAAGCGGTCTTCGGGGCGTTTGGACATGGCCTTTTGCACCAGGCGCGCCACGGGGCGGGGCAGGTTGGGGCAGAGCTGTTCCAGGGGCGGCGGCGATGCGGCCAGGTGTTGGTTCATGACAGACCAGGGGGTATCGGCCTGGAACGGCCGCTCGCCGGTGAGCAGCTCGTACAGCACGATGCCCAGGGAATAGAGGTCGGCCCGGGTGTCCACCTGCCGACCCATCACCTGCTCCGGAGCAGCATAGAAAGGGGAGCCGACAAAGCCGGAGAGGGTGATGTCGGGGGAGGTCCGCGCCCGGGCGATGCCGAAATCCAGCACCCGCACCGTCCCGTCGGGCAGGAGCATGATATTTTCCGGCTTGACGTCGCGGTGGACGATGCCATGTTGATGGGCATGGTTCAGGGCCAGGGCCACCTGCCGGGCAATGTCCACCGCTTCCTGCCAGGACAAAGCCCCATCCTCGTCCAGAACGTGGCGCAGGTCGCGGCCTGGCACATACTCCATGACCAGGTAGTGGGTATCACGGTCGGAGCCATAATCGAGGACGCGGACCACGTGCATTTCGGGTGCCGACTGCGACAGGGCCATGACCAGTTTGGCCTCCTGGTTAAAGCGCTGCAAAAAGCCCACGTCCTGGTTGAGCTGAGGGTAGAGCACTTTGACGGCCACCCGCCGCCCTTCGCGCAGGTCTTCGGCCAGGTAAACCCAGGCCATACCGCCATGCCCCAGCTCGGCGATCAGTTTATAGCGGTTGCCCAAAACCGTCCCGATCATGTTCCCTTCAATGGGATGGATCCCACTCCTGCCGGGAGTCCATGTAGAATTTCGCCCCAACCATGTCCATTATACTGCGCGCATTTAGGTTTTGCGAAAATGCGCGATTCGGTTTTTTGCGGTAGAATGGGCAAAAACACTCGGAGAGCAGGACCATGAAACGGAAAGCCCAGGTGCGCCAACTTACCCTGACCGACGAACAGCGCAAGGAACTCCAGCAGCGCCTTCGCCAAACCAAGGACCGCAAGACAGCCGACCGGTTGCGCGTTATCTTGTTCAAGGCCGATGGCTACAAGAATCATGTCATCGCCCATTTGCTGCAGATGGCTCTCAACACCGTCGGTGAATGCATCAAGCGCTATCTGGCCGGTGGAGTTGATGCTTTGTGCCAGACCCACTACCAGGGAAAACAGCCGAGATTGACCAAAGAACAGCAAGAATCCCTCAAGATAGAACTCAAGACCCACATCTACAACACCGCAGACCAGGTCATCGCCTGGGTGGACAAGCAGTGGCATGTAACCTTTGCCGTGCGGGGCATGCAGATGCTCCTCAAGCGGCTGGGCTTCACCTACAAGAAAAATCGCCTGATGCCAGGCAAGGCCGACCCCGAAGCCCAACGGCAATTCGTGCAGTGGTTTGAGAAGGTCCGCGCCGAAATGGGACCGGAGGACCGCCTGTACTTTTGCGACGCGGTTCATGCCAAACACAATGCGGAAGCCGGTTATGCCTGGAGTGAAGCAGGCAACCCTCATCTCATTCCCACCAATACCGGTCGCCAACGATACAACATCCTGGGTGCGTATTGCACACAAACCCACGAACATCTCTTCATTTTGACCGAGAACAACGTGAATCAAGACACCATCATCAAATTGCTCAACCGGCTACGGACGAAACACTCTGGGGCCGGACGGATCTATCTGGTCTTGGACAACGTTAGTTACCAGAAGGCCCAGCGGGTTCAGGAACAAGCCACCCTCAGCCAGATCACCCTCAAATACCTGCCGCCCTACTCGCCCAACTTGAACCTGATCGAACGGTTGTGGAAGTTCATGCGCAAGACCATCTTCAAGGACAAGTATCGCTCGACCTTTGCCCGGTTCCGAGAAGTGGTGGATGCTTTCTTTGCCAACCTGGACCGGTACCGAGAGGAGCTTTCAACGCTTCTGACCGAAAAGTTCGAGCGAATCCCATCTGCCTGGCAGACTCCCGCTGTGGCCTAATTTTCGCAAATCCTATGTGCGCTCAGTATATAACCGACCGGGGGATGGGCTGCAATGGGCCACAGGGTGTAGTTCTGGGGGGGGATGGGGGGACCCTGGGGGGTAGTTTCTCACATGCGTCAGTGGAACAGCAGGAGTTGTGCAGTTGCCCGGCTGTGGACGCGGAACAACTCACCGGGGCACGCAGAGGAATCATACAAGCCGGGGCTTTTTCAGCAGCCTCCAATGGCTGACATGTTCACCACCAAGACACGAAGGCACCAAGATTTCATGATCGTTCTTCGTGTCTTGGTGCCTTGGTGGTCAGCCTGGCGGGTCAACTGCGCAGCCGAGGAGGGGAAAAGAGGGTGGGGGTTGAACAAAACCCCGAACTGGAGTATAATTGGGGATGAGTGAGTTCTACAGGGGAGGATCATGCCCGCATTTCAGGTTGTATCCGATTTCCAGCCCACCGGCGACCAGCCGCAGGCGATCGAGCTGTTGGTCGAAGGGCTGCAACGGGGCTACCGCCACCAGACGCTGCTGGGCGCCACCGGCACCGGAAAAACCTACACCATCGCCAGGGTGATCGAGCGGGTGCAAAAGCCGACGCTGGTGATGGCTCACAACAAGACCCTGGCAGCCCAGCTCTATGCCGAGTTCCGCGATTTCTTCCCCCACAACGCCGTCGAGTACTTTGTCTCCTACTATGACTATTACCAGCCGGAGGCCTATCTGCCCCGCACCGACACCTACATCGAAAAAGATGCCGACATCAATGATGAAATCCAAAAGCTCCGTCTGGCGGCCACCGAGGCGCTGCTCACCCGCCGCGATGTGATCATTGTCGCCAGCGTGTCGTGCATCTACAGCCTCGGCTCACCGGCGGAGTATGGGCGCGATGTGGTCGAGTTGCGCCTGGGCCAGGCCCGCCGCCGCGATCTGCTGTTGCGCCACCTGGTGTCTATCTACTATGAACGCAACGATGTGGCCTTCAAGCGGGGCACCTTCCGCGTGCGCGGCGATACCGTGGACATCTATCCCGCTTACCGCGACACGGCTTTGCGCATTCAATTCTGGGGCGACACAGTGGAGCGCATCACCGAGATTGACCCCCTCACCGGTGAGATCCTGGAGGAGCGCCAGGCGGTGCACCTCTACCCGGCCAGACATTTTGTCACCAATGCGGACCTGCTCAACGAAGCCTTGAAACGGATCGAAGCCGAGCTGGAGGAGCGGCTGAAGGAACTCCGCGCCCAGGACAAACTGCTGGAGGCTCAGCGCCTGGAACAGCGCACTCTGTACGATATGGAGATGATGCGCGAGATCGGCTACTGCCCCGGCATCGAAAACTATTCCCGCCATCTGGAACGGCGCAACGCCGGTGACCCGCCCTGGACGCTGCTGGACTATTTCCCCCACGACTATTTGCTGGTGGTGGATGAGAGCCACATGACCATTCCCCAGATTCGGGGGATGTATCATGGCGACCGCTCGCGCAAAAAGGTGCTGGTGGAGTATGGCTTTCGCCTGCCCTCGGCCCTGGATAACCGCCCCCTCAAATTCCACGAATTTGAAGAGCGCACCAACCAGGTGATCTACACCTCGGCCACGCCCGGCCCCTACGAGCGCCAGGTGTCGGCCCAGATCGTGGACCAGGTGATCCGGCCCACCGGCCTGGTGGACCCGGAGGTCGTGGTCAGGCCGACCAGGGGGCAGATTGACGATCTGATCGGCGAGATCCACCGTCGCGTGGAGCGGGGGGAGCGGGCGCTGGTGACCACCCTGACCAAGCGCATGGCCGAGGACCTGGCCGACTATCTGGGAGAGTTGGGCATCAAGGTCCACTATCTGCACTCTGAGGTGCAGACCCTGGAGCGGGTGGAGATCCTGCGCGACCTGCGCCTGGGGGTGTATGATGTGGTGGTGGGCATCAACCTGCTGCGCGAAGGGCTGGACCTGCCGGAGGTCTCGCTGGTCGCCATCCTCGACGCCGACAAAGAGGGCTTTTTGCGCTCCGACACGGCTCTTATCCAGACCATCGGCCGGGCGGCGCGGCATGTCAACGGCCAGGTGATCATGTACGCCGACCAGATCACCGACTCGATGCGGCGGGCGATTGACGAGACCAACCGCCGCCGGGCTATCCAGCAAAAGTACAACGAAGAGCATGGCATCCAGCCGCAGAGCATCGTCAAAGAGGTGCGTGACCTGACCGACCGGGTGAGGTCGGCAGCCGAAGCGCAGACCGGAATCCGCGTTGCGGCCAGAGTGCCCAGGGCCGAGGTCACCTTTCTCCTGGAGGAGCTGGAGAAGCAGATGAAAGAGGCGGCGGCAAAGCTGGAGTTCGAGAAGGCGGCTTTGCTCCGTGACCAGATTTTCGAGCTGCGCAGGCAGTTGGAGGATGAGAGCCTGCCCGAATGGGAGCGCATCTGGCGGGAAGGGCATGGACGGCGAGCATAGGCGGAAGATGGGGGGACGGTCGGATCAGCTTTCTTCTTCCGCTTTTCTGCCTCTGGCCTCCTGTTTTCTGGCCTCCTGCTTCTTCCGCTTGGCTTTGGCCATCTCTTCGGTGCGGATTTCGTTCCACACCCGGCCCAGGCCCGACTTGAAGCGGCGGTCGGCCTTGGGCTTCTCGGACGGGGGGATGGGCCAGTAGCGGATCAGGTGAGAGAGGCTGCGGGCGGTTTCGGCTTTGGGCATGCCTGCCAGATAGGCGCTGCGCACCTTGCGCCGCACCAGGCGCAGATAGGTGGACATATTCTCGGTGGCCTCTTTGCCGGTCGGTTCGCCGTGGCCGGGGATGAGGAGGTCATAGCTGAGTTTGCGCAGATAGGTGAGGGCCTGCAGCCATTGTTTGGTGTTGCCCTGTGACAGGAAGGGCGGTCGGTCGGTAATGACCACGTCGCCGGTGAACAGCAATTTCTCGTTAGGGAAATAGATGACACTGGTGGCGGGGGTATGCCCCCCAACCGGGATGAGGTGGATCTCTTTATCCCCCTTGTACAGGATCGTGCGGCCCACGAACGTGATCTCCGGTTTGATGATGCGCAGATTCTTTTTCCACTCCTCCACCGCCTCCGGGATGCGGTTGCGGTACATGTTCAGCAGCCGGGTGCGAAAGCTGTCGCCGTAGCTCTTCATCTCTTTCCAGGCGTGTTCGTGGGCGATCACCGTCGCCATGGGGAACCACTGGTTGCCGATGATGTGCGCCCGATGGTGATCGGTGTTGATGATGTACAGGATTTCCTGATCGGTCTGCTTCCTGATCTCGCCGAGCCAGTGGCGAGCCTCACGGGGCAGCATCGGGGTATCAATCAGGATCACCCCCTCGCCGGTGACAATAAAGGCCACATTGGCCCCGTGATAGCCGGTCTCGACAAAGATGTTGGGGGCAATTTCTCGGATCATCTTGTCTCCATCATCTCAGACAAAAGTTGAAAGCTATCCTCCAGAGCCTGGGCCAGCCGTTCGCCCTGCGGCCCACCTCCCTGAGCGAATTCGGGTCGGCCGCCCCCCCGCCCGCCGATGGTTTCACAGGCCCGGCGCAGCAGCAGCCCCATGTGCAGGGCAGGCAGGTCGGCGGAACGGGCGAAGGTGAGGCTGCCCTTTTCCCCCGCCGGTCCACCTGCCGCCAGCAGCGCCACGGTCCGGGGGCGTTCGACCAGATGTTGGGCCAGATGCTTCAACTCCTCAGGGGTGCGGCCGGTCAGGTGAGCCTGTACCACCCGGACCTCCCTCACGGTTGGGGCCTGGTGCCACAGGGCCGTCGCCTCGGCCTGCAACAAGGCATCGCGGCTGCGGCGCAGCTCATGGCGGGCGGCCTTCAGGTCGTCGGCCAGGCGATGGACCACCTCGGCCAGCTCCCAGTAGCCGACGCTGAACTCCTGAGCCAGGTCCAGGATCAGCGCATTTTTGGCCTGGTAATCGCGCCGGGCACGGTCGCCGCACAGGAACTCGACGCGGGTTTCTGGGCCGCGCCGCTCGGTGCGGGTGATCTTGATCAGCCCCACCTCCCCCGTGGCCCGCAGGTGGGTGCCGCCGCAGGCCGAACAGTCAAAGCCGGCGACCTCGACGACGCGCACCGGGCCGGCATGGACCACCGGTTTGCGCAACGGCAGGTGAGGAACCTCTTCGTCGGCCACCCAGCGGGCAACGACCGGCCGGTTTTGAAAGACGACCCGGTTTGCCAGCGCCTCCACCGCCTCCAACTCGTCGGCCGACAGGGGGGCGCGGTCCAGGTCAATCGTCGCATACCGCTCCGAAAGGTGAAACCCGACGGTGTTGGCCCTCAACTGCCGGACAAACGCCGCCGACAGGAGGTGCTGGCCGGTGTGCTGCTGCATCAGGTCGAAACGGCGTTCCCAATCCACCAGCCCCTCCACTTCCGTGTCGTTGAGCGGTTCAGCCAGGAGATGGAGCACCGCCCCATCCGACTCCCGCTCCACGACACTGGCTACGGCCACGCCGCCCAGCCGGCCGGTGTCATGGGGCTGACCGCCGCCGGTGGGATAAAAGGCGGTGCGGTCCAGCACCACCGCCGGTTGCCCCTCCCACTCCAACCGCTCGACGACATGGGCCGAAAAGCGGGTCAGGTAGGGATCGTCGTAGTACAGGCGAGCGGTCATGCCCGCCTCCTGCGCCGCTGCGTTGTCCGCCCTCCGGGCATCAGTCTGGCGGGGGCACGCCTGTCCCTGATGAGCAAGAGCACGACGCCGGCCGCGACAACGAGGGGCACCCCGGCCATCAACCCCCAGGTCCCGGGGCTGTGGACGCCGAACAGCGGGGCCAGTGTCCAGGTCATCCACAGGGCCAGGCCCAGGAATACCAACCCGGTGGCCAGCTTGATGGTGGCCGTATGGCGGTTGACAAATTGACCCAACTGCTCTGAGGTGGTACCCAGATAGCTCAGCCCAAACACGACCACCAGGGGGAGGATGAACATCAGGCAGTAGAGCAGCAGGTAGATAAAGGCCCGCGCCGCCAGCTCGGGCACACTCAGCACATAGACGATGGTCGGCAGATAGACCTGTCCGGTGCAGGCCAGTTCGATGAGCGACACGACAAAGCCGGTGATCAAGGCCATGGCCACAAAGGCGCGCACCTGGGCGCTTTCGCGGATGACCTGGTGGATGCGACGGCGCAGGCTCATCGGCAGTTTCAGGGTCATTTCGCCCACCTGGCCCTGCCGCGCCTTGAAAAAGTCACGGCCGGTCAGGGCCGCCAGCACCATGCACAGCAACGCCGTGAGCAGATACACCCAGCGGCCCAACGCTGTGAAAAAGCTGAGGGATTGAATCGCCCGCAACAGGCCGACCCCCACCAGCAGATAGGTGAGGAACACCCCCAGGGCAAAGGCGATCCCCACCATCAGGATATCGCGTCCACGGCGGCCGGTAAAGGCCATGTAGGAGATGAAAAAGACCAGGGTGGCAAACGCGCAGGGGTTGAGGCCATCAATCAGGCCGGCCCCCAGCACGGTGAGCACCTTCCAGCCTGCCAGACGGGCCACGAGCGACTGCCTGGCCTGCTCTGCCTGGCAATCCTGCCAGGTGCGCTCTGCGCCCGTCGCCGCATACCGGCCCACCACGGCCAGCAGGTTGGTGACATTGGCTTCTGTCCCGATCAGCACATCCCGGCCGACAAAGATCATCGGCGTGGAAAGGCGCTTCTCCTCCGGCACCCCATACCTTTCGCTCAGACACTCGTTGAGCAGGATGTTGTCCTGCTCCTCAATAGGAAAGCGGTCCACCACCAACTGGGGGAATTGAGCCCCGACCAACTGCAGGTCGTAGGTGGTGCGGGCGCACTCCTGGCAGCCGGCCTTTTCAAAATAGGCCAGGTAGATCGGGGGGCGGGTCGGGGTCGGCGTGACCGTAGCGGCGGTCAGTTCTTCCAGGGAGGGCAGAGCCTTTCCTCCTTCAGCCAGGTACTTTTCGACCAGGCCCGGCAGCCTGGCCTCGATCTCGGTCCGGCCGACGAGCATCTGCCGGTCAATCAGCACCTGAGGCGTGCCCTGGGGCGGCGCCTTGATCCCCAGCGCGGCATTGATCTGGGCCAGAGTGCCGGCCTGTTCCTGTTGCGACAGGTCCAGGACGAAGGCCTGAAACCGGTTGCCATATTTCTGGCTCAGGGAAACGATCAGCGCATTCACCGGCTGAAAGTCGGCATGGTTCCGATCAAAGGCAACCAGGACCTGGACCATAGGCTCCGGCGTGGGAACCACCACCGTCGGCAGGTCCTCCAGAGAGGGGAAATCTATGCCGCCCTGGGCCAGGGATTGATCAATGTACGTTTCCAGCCTGGCCTGGATCTCATCGCTGCCGATCAGCACCCGGTCGCCGATGACCAGGGTCGGCACATACCCCTGTTGTTCGTCAGGCACGCCCAGTTTTTTCTCCAGGCCCAGCATGGTCAGATAGTTTTCGGGGTTGTTGTAGATGTCAAAATAGCGATACTCGACCTGGTCGCCATATCGGGCATAGAGGGGGGGCAGAAAGTTCTCCATCACCTCGTGACAATGGGGGCAGGTCTGGCTATAGAAAAGGTAGAAGCGGGCCACTGCTTTGCCTGACCCGGCTGTGGCCGTCGGGGGGACTGCATCCTGGGCGGCGGACCTGTCCACAGCCAGCATGCCTGTCAGCACGATGATCAGGCCAAAACACAGAAACAGAACTTTTTTCATCGGAAACCGTCTCTCATCTTGAGTCTGTTCGGCTTTCGGAGCAGCACTCTCCCAGGCCCGGTCGAGATTATACCACGATCTGGCGGTTTTGCCAATGGGCGGGTGCAACAGAACTGGAACCCCTGGTGGCCGGTGGCGATGCGGCCGGGTTGACGAATCGCCACCGGTGGGGTATAATGGTCTCCGTGTCCTTCCTGTTTTTCAGACTGGCTCCAAGCCTGCAACGATGGTTGGACCTGAACATTGCCTGTTCACCGCAGAGACGGAGTTCGCAGAGGTCTTTGCGGCCTCAGCGCCTCTGCGGTGAGTTCAGACCGTGAACCATCGTTGTAGGACTAAGAGCTTGCCTGAAAACCACCAAGGCACAAAGGACACCAAGGGCACCATGCGTTTTTTTATTCGTTTCCTTCGTTTTCATTTGTTGCCTTTGTGTATTTGTGGTAAGCTTCTCAGACTAGCTCTAAGGCGAAGAGCGGAAAGGAGCTCAGCATGAACATGAAAACGATGTGGCACATACTGCTCTCCCTGGTGGCCGTGCTGGCCGTCCTGGCCCTGGCGCTGCCTCCGTCGGTTCAGGCGCAGGGGCCGGTTCACGTTGTCCAACGGGGTGAGACCCTGGCCCAGATCGCGTGGCGCTACGGCACCTCCGTTTCGGCCATCATGCAGGCCAACGGCCTGCGCAACCCCAACCTGATCTACGTCGGCCAGCGGCTGCGCATCCCCACCGGAGGGGGCAGCGCGACCCCGACTGCCGGGGCGATCCATGTGGTACAGCGTGGGGAGACGTTGCAGGGCATCGCCCTGCGCTATGGCACCACGGCAGCGGCGATCGCCTCGACCAACGGCCTGCGCAACCCCAACCTGATCTACGTCGGCCAGCGGCTGCGCATCCCCACCGGAGGGGGCAGCGCGCCCCCAACTGCCGGGGCGATCCATGTGGTACAGCGTGGGGAGACGTTGCAGAGCATCGCCCTGCGCTATGGCACCACGGCAGCGGCGATCGCCTCGGCCAACGGCCTGCACAACCCCAACCTCATCTACGTCGGCCAGCGGCTGCGCATCCCTGGCCGGGGAGATGGCTCTTCCGGCGGAGGCGGCAGCAGATGGATTGAGGTGGACCTGAGCAGCCAGACAGTGCGTGCCTGGCAGGACGATATCGTGGTGCGCAGCATGGTGGTCTCGACCGGCATCGCCCGCTACCCGACCCCGACAGGCCGTTTCCACATCTACGCCAAATATCCCAGTGTGACCATGTCGGGGCCGGGCTACTACCTGCCGGGGGTGCCGCACACCATGTATTTCTACCGGGGCTATGCCCTCCACGGCACCTACTGGCATCACAACTTTGGCCATCCCATGAGCCACGGCTGCATCAACCTGACCCGCGCCGACGCGGCCTGGCTCTACGGCTGGGCGCCTGTGGGTACCCTGGTTGTGATCCATTGGTAGAGGGTTCCAGGACCACAGCCCTGGCTTCGACGGCGGAGCGCATTCCGCCAGTCGCTCTTGTGTATCCCCCGTCGCGTCCCCTGTTTTGTCATTCCATCCATTCTGTGCTACACTTATGTGTTGTGTTTGTGCAGGGGGTGATAGCCGATGAAGAGAATGACCCTTCTTCTTATCCTGGGGTTGATCCTGGCCTCGGTGCCGCTTTTGCCGGCCTGGGCTCAGCCATCCGGCCAGATCACCTCACCCCGTGACCGGGCATCGGTGCGCGGCCTGGTGCCTATCGAGGGCAGCGCCACCCATCCCCAGTTTCAGAAGTACGAGATCCACTTTGGCCCGGAGCCTAACCCTGGCGATCAATGGACGCCGGTTGGCAACTCGCCCTTTTCGGTGCCGGTGGTGCAGGGCCGACTGGCGTTGTGGGATACGACCGTGATCCCCGATGGCCTCTATAGCCTGCGCCTGCGCGTCGTCCGGATGGACGGCAACTATGACGAGTATTTTGTGCGGGGCATTCAGGTCGTCAACACCCGACCAACCGAGACGCCGACCCGCGCCGCCCCCCCCACTCCTGCGCTGCCAACGGACACCCCTTCACCCACGCCGACCATTGTCATCGGTGTGCCGACCGTGCCTAGCCCCACACCCAAACCCACCGACACCCCACAGCCGACGGCGCCGCCCACCGCCACGCCGGAACCGCCGCTCAAACTGCCCTTTCAGGGCATCGGCGACGCGGCCTGCTGGGGAACCGGCGTCACCCTGGCCGCTTTCGCGGCGATCGGGCTGCTCTTTGCCCTGAAGGGGGGACTGGCTTCCCTCCTCAACCGGCTCAGACAAGGAATCAGGGATCAGGAATGAGGGATCTGGGTGGGGCAACTGCGAGCAGTTGCCCTACAAAAGACACATGTACCCGGCCGGCGCTGATCGTCGGGCTGGGCAACCCGGGAAAAGAATATGCCTGGCATCGCCACAATGTCGGCTTTCAGGTGGTGGATGCCCTGGCCCGCGCCCACGGCCTGCGCTTCTCCCGGTGCAAGAGCGCCAGGGCCTGCCTGGCTGAGGGGCAGATCGGGGGGCAACCGGTGCTCCTGGCCAGGCCGCAGACCTTCATGAACCTGAGTGGCCAGGCTGTCGGCCGCTTGAGCCGGGCGCATGGCATCCCGCCGGAGCGCATCCTGGTCATCTACGACGACCTGGACCTGCCGCTGGGCCGCCTGCGCCTGCGGTCGGAGGGGGGATCGGGCGGACATAAAGGGATGCGGTCCATTATCGAGGTGCTGGGCACGCAGGCCTTCCCCCGTCTGCGGGTGGGCATAGACCGTCCACCGGCCGGTGTGGACCCGACCGAGTATGTCTTGCAGCCTTTTGACCCAGAGCAAAAGCCGATCCTGATCCGGACTGTGGACCTGGCGGTGGCCGCGGTTGAGTGTTGGTTGACGGAAGGGATTGAGGCGGCGATGGAGCGGTTTAACCGCAAGGATTGGACCTTCCCGGAGGGGGAGGACCAGGGCAGGCCCCCCCAGGGAGGGGCAGGTCTTGCACCTGCCCAGGCAACCCACCCCCCAAATAACCAGGGTAGTTCAGGAGAAAAGGGGTGAATCTTTCCGGGTTGTTGCCCCTCCTTCAGGAAGTGCCGGCCTATCGGCGACTGGTCGCGGCCATCGAAGAGGGAGCGGCGGGGGGAGCCTCTGGCCTGGAGGTATGTCGCCTCGGCGTGATCTCGGCGGCCCGTCCCTACCTGGTGGCAGCTCTCTTCCGTCAATTGGGCCGGCCCCTCCTCCTACTCACCGGTCGCGCCGAGCGGGTGGGCCAGTGGGCCGACCAGTTGCGCATCTGGACCGGTTCGGAGGCCATCTACCCCTTTGCCGAACCGGACGCCCTGCCCTATGAGCGGGTACCCTGGGCACGGGAGACGGTCTGCGATCGGTTGACGGCGTTGACAACGCTGCTCAGCACCGACCGGCAGCCCTCTCTCATCATTGCTTCAGCACGGGCGCTGATGCACAAAACGCTGCCGGTCCGCGAGTTCCGGTTGGGGATGCGCCAGTATCGCCACGGCCAGAGGATTGACCTGCAACGCACTCTGGAGCATTGGGTGGCCCACGGCTACCGGCCTGAGAGGGTGGTTGAAGAGCCGGGCACCTTCAGCCGGCGTGGCGGGTTGATTGACCTCTTTCCCCCCAACCTGCCCCTGCCGGTGCGCATTGAGCTCTTTGGCGACGAGATTGACAGCCTGCGCCTCTTTGACCCCACCACCCAGCGTTCCCAACAGCGCATCGAACAGTTTACGTTATCCCCGGCCACCGAGGCCCTGCCCCGGCTGGCCCCGGCGGCTGCCCGTCAGGCCCAGGAACCGGGCCGCCTGGACTTTAGCCTGTGCCATCCCCCGGCCCACGCCGAATATCGGGAGGACCTGGCCCGCCTGGAACAGGGGTCGTTCTTCCGGGGCATCGAATTCTACCTGCCTTTCTTCTATTCTCACCCGGCCACCCTGCTGGACTACCTGCCGTCGAACGGGTTGTGCCTGGTGGACGATTGGGAGGAACTGGAGGCCAGCGTGGTAGACCTGGATGGTCAGGCGCAGGCACTCCAGGCCGACCTGATCAAGGCCGGGGAACTGCCGGCCGGTTTCCCGGCCCCCTATTTCGCCTGGGAGGCGCTGCAACAGGCCCTCCGCGCCCGACGGCCGCTGGTGCTGGGCGGTGCCTCCCTGGCCGGGGAGGAGGGGGACCTGAGCCAGGTTTTTGCCTGGGGAGAACGGTACGGCGGCCAGCTCAAACGGGTGCTGGACGGCTGTCGGGAGATGCGCGCTGCCGGCCAGCGGGTGGTGTTGGTCAGCCGTCAGGCACAGCGCATCTCCGAACTGCTGGCCGAGCGGGGGATCACCGCCACCCCCCTGCACGACCTGCTCGAACCGCCGCCGCCACGCAGCCTGACGTTGATCCAGGGCACGCTGGCCGAAGGCTGGGTCTTGCAGGCAGCAAGTGATGGCCTGCCGCCTGCTGCTCGCTGCTCACTGCTGACCGATGCGGAGCTGTTCGGCTGGGCCAGGCCGGCCCCCCGCAGAGCGCGGCGCCCCCGCCCCGTTGCCCCGGAGACCTTTTTCGCCGACATAGAACCCGGCACCTGCGTCGTCCACGTGGAGCATGGCATCGGCCTGTTCCAGGGCCTGGTCAGAATGGATTTTGCCGGCCAGGAGCGGGAATATCTGCTGGTGGAATATGCTGCCGGGGACAAGCTCTATGTCCCGGTCTACCAGGCCGACCGGCTGAGCCGCTATGTCGGTGTGGGGGACCATCCACCGGCCATCAACCGGCTGGGCACCGCCGAGTGGGAGCAGGTCAAGGCCAGGGCCAAGAAGGCGGTGGCCGAGATCGCCGATGAACTGCTGGCCCTGTATGCCGCCCGCGAAGTGGTGGAAGGCCACGCCTTCAGCGCCGATACGCTGTGGCAGAGCGAACTGGAAGCCTCTTTCCCCTATGTCGAGACCGAGGCCCAGCTCCGTGCCCTGGAAGAGATCAAAGCCGACATGGAGCAACCCCGCCCGATGGACCGGCTGGTGTGTGGCGACGTGGGCTATGGCAAGACCGAAGTCGCACTGCGGGCAGCGTTCAAAGCGGTGATGGATGGCAAGCAGGTGGCGGTGTTGGTGCCGACCACCGTCCTGGCCCAGCAGCACTACCAGACCTTCACCGAGCGGCTCAAGCCTTTCCCCGTCGAGGTGGAGATGCTGTCCCGCTTTCTCACGCGACGGAAACAGGAACAGGTGGTGCGGCGTCTGGCCGAGGGGGGGGTGGACATTGTCATCGGCACCCACCGTCTGCTTTCCGACGATGTGGCGTTCAAAGACCTGGGCCTGGTGATCATTGACGAGGAGCAGCGTTTTGGGGTGGCCCACAAGGAAAAGCTGAAGCAGTTGCGCCAGGAGGTGGATGTCCTCACCCTGACCGCCACCCCCATCCCCCGCACCCTGCACATGTCGCTGACCGGCGTGCGCGACATGAGCACCATTGACACCCCGCCTGAAGAGCGGCTGCCGGTGCGCACCCATGTGGGCGAATATGATGAAACCCTCATCCGCCAGGCGATCCTGCGCGAGCTGGACCGGGGCGGGCAGGTCTATTTCGTCCACAACCGGGTGATGAGCATCTACCAGATGGCCCAGCGGCTGCGTAAGCTGGTGCCCGATGCCCGGATCGAGGTCGGGCATGGGCAGATGGCCGAGCGCGAACTGGAACGGGTGATGCTGGAATTTGCGGCCGGCAAGGTGGACGTGCTGGTCTGCACCAGCATCATCGAAAGCGGCCTGGACATCCCCAACGCCAACACCCTCATCGTCAACCGGGCGGACCAGTTTGGGCTGGCACAGCTCTATCAGCTCCGGGGCCGGGTGGGACGTGGGGCACGGCGTGCCTATGCCTACTTTCTCCATCCCAAACTCAGCTCCCTCACCGAGGCAACCCGCCAGCGCCTGCAGACAATCGCCGAGGCCACAGAACTAGGGGCCGGATTCCGCATCGCCATGCGCGATCTGGAGATCCGGGGGGCGGGCGAGCTGTTGGGCGCGCGGCAGCACGGCCACATCGCCGCCGTGGGGTTCGACCTCTACACCCGGCTGCTGGCCCAGGCGGTGCAGGAGGCGCGGTGGCGGCGCCAGGCCCCCGGCCACAGGTTGCCCAGGGAAAGGGAGAAGGAGCTGGCAGCAGCCTATATCCAGCCGTTGGAGGAATCGGTGCAGATCAATCTGCCGCTGGCCGCCTGCCTGCCGGCGGATTATGTGGGGGATGAGGCTTTGCGCCTGCAACTCTATCGGCGGCTGGCCGGCCTGACGAGGGAAGAGGAGATTGACGACCTGCGGGCCGAACTGCAGGACCGCTTTGGGCCATTGCCGGAGGAGGGGGAAAATCTGTTCTACCAGCTCCGGCTCAAGCTGTACGCCCTGGCGGCCGGAGCCAGGGCCATCACCCTGGAGGAGGGGCAGGTGGTCGTCCGGGCCGACAGCCTGGAACAGGTGGACCGGGGGCGGTTGCAGCGGCGGTTGGGAGACCGCGCCCGGGTGACGCGGCGGGCGGTGTGGCTACCCCTGGACGGGCCTTCGCCACCGGGAGGTGAGCGGTGGCGCACGACGCTGGTCACGGTGTTGCAGGCCATTGCCGCCGAGTTGGGGAGATAGGGGGAACGTGACGGAAGGCCGTCGCCGTCTGGCGTTGCTGCTCTTAGCGGCCGCCCTGGGATTGGCTGCCCTGGGACAATTCTATTTCTTTTACCGCCGTTCCTACCTGTGGGATGGAGCGGTGTTCCACAGCCTGGCGGCGGTATGCTTTGTGCTGGCCTGGCGGCTGACCCGGCCCAGCTCCCCCCGGCATCGGCCTCTCCGGTCAGGTGGGTGGCTGCGAGCGCACCCCTTCCCGGCGGTCCTCCTGGGGGTGGGCCTGTTCTTCTCGTCCGTCGCCGCGTTGCTGGCGCGGGACCGTGCCCTGGACCGACCTGCCGGCGATGTGGTGGCGATCTGGTTGCTGGGCATCGGCGCCGTGGGGTTGGCGGCGCTCTGGCCGCCGCGCCTGTGCCTGTCGGCCGTGCGCCGCCATCTCTGGCCGGAGATAAGCGGTGTCGTCGGGCTGACCGCCGTGGCCCTGCTGTTGCGGGTCATGGCGCTGGACCAGGTGCCCTACACGCTGGGCGGCGACGAGGCGTGGCACGGCCTGTTGGCCAGGCAGGTGCTCCACGGCGAATTGCGCAACCCTTTTGCTATGGGCTATATGTCCATGCCCACCACCTTTTACTGGCCGTTGAGCTGGTCGTTGTGGCTGGTGGGCGACAACCTGACCGGCCTGCGGCTGCCGGCAGCCCTGGTCGGCGCGGCGACAGTGCCGGTGCTGTACCTCTTTGCCCGAAGGCTGTGGGGGCAGCGGACGGCATTCCTGGCGGCAGCGTTCCTGGCGACCTGCGATTACCACATCCATTACAGCCGGTTGGGGGCCAACAATGTCTGGGACCCGCTTTTTGTGCTGCTGGCCCTGTGGGCATTGGACAGGGGGTTGACGGAAGGGCGCAGAGGGGCAGAGGAGCAGGGGGGCAGAGGGGCACTTGAGGCCGGGCTGGTGACAGGGCTGAGCTTCTATTTCTACACCGGTGCCCGGTTGCTGCCGCTGCTCCTGATCGCATACCTGGCTTTTGTCCGGGTTCGGCAAGAGCCGGCCAGTCCCCGGCGGCCCGGCATCTCTGAATTGCTGTTGCTGGCAGTGGCCTGTTGGGTGGCAGCCGGGCCGATGCTGGGCTATGCGCTGGCCCATCCCGCCGAGTGGAACGCCCGCATCAATCAGGTGGGCATCTTCCAGTCGGGGTGGCTGGCGCGGGAGCCGGAGGCGACCGGCAAGAGCACGCTCTATATCCTGGTTGAGCAGTTCCTGCGGGCGGCAGGGGCCTTTCATGTTTTTCCCGACCGCACGGTGTGGTACGGTGCCGACCGGCCGCTGCTGGGTTTCTGGGCAGGGCTTTTTGCCCTGCCGGGCATGGTCTGGGCCATCCTCCACTGGCGGGAACGGCGCCATTTCCTGCTGCTGCTGTGGTTCTGGTCGGTGGTGATCACCGGCGGGATGCTGACCGAAAGCCCCCCCTCCAGCCAGCGGCTGGTGATCGCCATCCCGGCCGTCTGCCTGCTGGTGGCGCTGGGCCTGGAGCAGGTGGTGAGCCTGGCCGGACGGTTGCTCGCTGCCCGGTGGCAGCGCTGGAGCAACCCGGTCCTGGGCCTGCTGCTTCTCCTCCTGGCGGTGGGCAATGTGCGCTTCTACTTTGTCCAGTTCACCCCGCAACGACGCTACGGCGGTGAAAACGGCGAGACGGCGACGATGATGGGCTATTACCTGCGCGGCCTGGGTGGCAACTATCGCGCCTATCTGTTCGGCGCGCCACGCCTCTACTGGAATTTCGGCAGCATGGCCTTTCTGGTGCCGACCGTGCCGGGCCAGGATGTGGTCGAACCGCTCAGGGCCCCGCCCGATTTTGTGGACCGTGACCACGGCGCCGTCTTTCTCTTCCTGCCGGAGCGGGCGGGGGAGCTCCAATGGGTGCAGCAGGCATTCCCGGAGGGGACCCTGCGGGAGTTCCACGATGCGGCGGGCAGGTTGAGGTTCATCGCCTATGAGGTGCAGCCTCCTCTTGCACAGCATTTGTTGGCCATGCTGCCGATTTGTGGTACAATTAGCAACCGTTGACTTGAAGGAGGAGCAAAACGACGATGTCTCGGCAACCGATGCGCGATCTCAGACGTCGGCAGCGGCGACGGCGCAAAGTGGCGTTCCTGCGCAAGCGACTGGCCCACGCGATCGACCAACAGGAACGCCGCCGCCTGATCGCCAAGATCAAAAAGATCAGCCCTACCGCCCCTGTGCCTGACAAATAGGCGCAACCGGGTCATGGGGGCCGCCGGAGCTGTGGCCCCCCTGGATGATGGGCACTCTGTATATTGTCGGCGTGCCGGCAGGCCGCGCCGATGAGCTGACCCTCCGGGCGCAGCGGACCCTGGAGGAAGTGGCTCTCCTTGTCACCGAGGAGGGGACCCCGGCCCCTGACCTGCCGGTCGGCTGCGGGTTGGCCGCGCCGTCGGTGCCCGTGACCGACACAGAGGCCATCCTGGCCGCTCTGGAAACGGGTGATGTGGCGCTGCTCCTGGATGAGCGGCGGGCAGGCCCCTCGGTGCCGGCCAGTGGGCTGATCCGTGCCGCTTTGGAAGGCGGCTTCCCCGTTGTGCCGGTGCCCGGCCCCTCTTTGCCGGTGACGGCCCTGATCCTGTCGGGCCTGCCGGCCGACAGTTTT
>DAOTYI010000017.1:0-11850 GCA_034434895.1 Anaerolineae bacterium | reverse complement strand
GCCCCCTCCCCTCTCCCGCTCGCCTGCGGCGGCGGGCGAGGGGAGGGGATTTGCGACGGGCAGCGAAGCCGCCCACCGCAAAACCCCTTCCTGATCCCCCTCTCCTCAACTTTGGCTTTTTGCCCGTGGCCCCCCTGCATGAGCCTCTGACGGCTTCCGCGGCCCCAAAAAGAAGATTAATTTTTCATTGCGAAGGCGCAGCCTTCGCAATGAAAAATTTCTTTTTGTTCTTTTGGCCTCGCCGGAGGCGGGTTTTGGAGATTTTCCCGCCCCACTCTGAAAAAGGCCAAACTTCAGGAGAGGGGGGACATAGGGGGGTGAGGGGCGATGAAGGCCTTCGGTCATAAAAGTGTCAACCAATAATGAACATCAATGGCGGCGAGGGCGGACCTCACCATACGCATCAAGCGACCAAGTCGCACCTCAGGGACCTGCGGCCGGGTAGCCGAAGGCAATGCCTTCGGCTACCCGGTGCTTGATGCCAAGGGTGGACCTCACCCCAGCCCCCAACCTCCTTCTGGCCAGGGGGGTAGGGGTGAGGTCGAATCCGCTTTGCCTGCGCAGGCCAGAGGCCTGTGCTGCCGCCCGACTGCCGCATTACTGGCCGCGGATGATCACCGGCAGGTACAGGCGGTGCGCCACGGTCACATCCCAGGCCTGGCTATATTCGGAATAGCCGGCCAGGTTGAAGGCCCGGACCCGCCAGGTGTGAACCCCTCCGCCCAACATGGCGGTCCAGGAGGTGGCGGTAGTGGTGATGACCGCGCCATCCAGTTCCAGATTATAACCGTCGGGCGGGCCACCGGCCCCGGCCTGCCAGGTAAAGGTGAGGTGATGGGTGGTGGTGACGGTGCCGTCGGCCGGAGCCAGGAGGATGGGGATGCCCGGCAGGTCTAGAATCTCCACCGTCCAGGCGGCGCTATAGTCGGAGTAGCCGGCCAGATTAAAGGCCCGCACCCGCCAGGTGTGAAGGCCCGAGGCCAGGGTTGCGGTCCAGGTTGTTCCGGCGGTGGTGTACACTGCGCCGTCCAGTTCCAGGTTGTAGCCGTCCGGCGGCGAACCGCCGGTCCCCGCTTCCCAGGTCAAGGTGATCTCGTGGGTGGCGGTGAGGGTGCCATCCGGCGGGGCGACCAGGGTGGGCGTGGCCGGCGGGTCCACCACCGTCACCGTCCAGGGAGCGGTATAGTCGGACGAGCCACCGGCGTTCCAGGCCCGCACCCGCCAGGTGTGGGGGCCGGCCTCCAGCGAAAGGAGCAAGGTTGTCTCGGTCGTGGTGTACACGGCTCCATCCAGCTCCAGGTTATAGCCCTGGAGATCGCCCCCGCCCTGGCCTGGCTCCCAGACAAAGGCAATGTCATGGTCGGTGGTGAAGGTGCCATCCGCCGGGGCGACCAGGGTGGGCATGGCTGGCGGCAGATAAACGCACTGGAACGGCTGGTAGCTCAGGGACACGTCATCAATGTACCAGCCGTCGGCGGTCACACTGCCATCGGAAGCCAGCCGGAAGCGGAAGGTGGCGTTGCTCTGCCCGTCGAAGGAGGGCAGGTCAAACGTTTTCTGTTCCCAGGCCGGCCGGTTGCCGGTGTATTGATCCAGGATCGTCCAGGACGCGCCGCCATCGAGGGAATATTCCAGGTAGCCATAGTCCCACCCCTCTTCTGTGCTGTAGCGGTGCCAGAAGCTGAGCCTGGAGAAAGCCTTGCCGGTCAGGTCCAGGATGGGCGCCCGCAGCCAGGCGTTGGTGTTGTTCTGGTACTGGCTGTAGGGGCTGTCGGACCAGGCGTGGGTGGGGCTGTGGGCCTGCTCGGTGGTGATGGCCCACAGGTTGTGGCTGCCGCCAGTGGTCCAGTTGCCGGGACCACTTTCCATGTTGTCGGCAAACAGCGGTGTCCTGGGCAACGGCACTCCGGCCTCAAAGCTAAAGGTTACCGTGTAGTTGCCCTGGGCGGTGACCAGCAGTTCCCGGAAGTCGAGGCGGGTGCCACAGGGGAGGGTGGGCGCGATGGAAAAGAGAAAGGGGGTGTTGTTGGTCACCGTCGCGCCGGGGGCGATGTCGGGATAGGTGGCATCGGCGACCGGGACCGTCACACCCGGCGTCAGGGCCGTCAGGTAAGCGCCGACATCGGTGGCGGCGATCGGCCCATCGTTGGTGATTGCGTTCCACAGCAGCAGGCCCGACTCGCCCGGCTCAGGATAGCCGTTGCCGTTGCCGCCGGCGACGCTATCGCCCACAGCCGCACCCCCTTCGACCAGGTAAGGCTTGGGTTCCAGCGGGATGTCCACGGTCATCGTCAGGCCGGCGGAGACGACGACGCCGGTGATGACCGTCGGCTCCGGGTAGCCGGGCAGCAGCGGCCCGGCGGTGAGGGTGTAGGTGCCACCCGGCAGGATCATCAGGTATCCGCCGCCACTGTCGGTCTGGATGCTGAAGGTTGTGCCTCCCCCCTGGGCGACAACCGGAGCATCCGGCAGGGGGGTCAGCGACAGGGCATCGTAGAGGATGCCGGCGATCCAGCCCTTGGCCTGGCCACAGGAGGGGAATTTGAAAGAGCCGATGCGTGTCTGCCAGATGCCACCGTTGGTCTGGTAATACTCCTGCGTGTACCAGAAGGTGCAATCGTCCACCGGGTCCACGGTCATCATGCTATAGTCGCCCCAGCGGTTGGAGCTGGTCTGCGAGCCGGTGCCCTCGATGAGGGAGGTCTCGCCCTGGGGCAGGGTGTTGGGCGTTTCTCCATTCAGCCGCCCGGCGTAGCGAATAGCAGGGTGCATGTCGGCGCTGGAGACGCTATAGCCCACTGCCACATTGCCATCCTGGTCGGCGGCCACACTGCCCATCCAGCGGTAGAGGCCGTCGGGCTGGTAGGTGCCCTGCTGGTAGATAAAGGGTGTGCCGCCAGGGTCACGGACTTCGTACCAGCGTATGCCGGCCACCCCGCCGCTGAGCACGGTATGATTGACCCACAGCGCCTCGTGGTCGCCAAAGTTGCGGTATTGCAGGGCAAACATCAGCCGGTCCCCCAGGCTGTCGAGCAGTTGGGAAGTGTCCGCCTGGGGGATGGAGGTCCAGGGCATCATCTGGAAATCGGCGACGGTGATGTCGGTGGGGCCGGTAAAGGTCGAATTGGCAGGATTGGCCCAGTCCACATGGAACTCCCACAGGTGCAGGGTGTTGGGCATATCAATGGAGGCAAAATAGTTGGGCGAGCCGGCCGGGGGTGGCGTGCCGCGCAGGTTGGAGGGCAGCAGGCTGGCGTAGGCCGGGCCGGTCTCAAAACGCACCCAATTCATCGGCAGGCCGTTGAGCATGGCAGCGCGATCCAGAGCCCATACCCAGGCCCCAGACCAGGGGTCGAACATGTTGGCCGACATATAGTAGGCATCGGGCCATACGCCGAATTTGGGATAGTCGTGCCACGGACTTCCGTCCGGGTCGGTCACCAGGGCATAGAAGTACCAGCCGCCGCTCACCGGGTCCCCGGTCTGGGAGATGGCGATGCACTGGTAGACCGGGCCGGTGCTGGGCAGAGAAAAGTCGGTGAGCAACCAGCGGTCGGCCAGGGGGTCGTACAGGGCGATGATGTCACCCCGGTTCTGGTTGTCACAGGGGGTGCCGGTGCCATCGAACAGATCATCAAAATTCATGGCCACCAGTTGAGTTCCGGTCGCTTTGTCGTAGATGCCGAAGGCAATGTTCACGGCCTGGACATAATAAGTGGGTCCCACGTCGCCATTGGTGTCAGGGGGGGTCCAGCCTCCCCCCTGGTTCCGGTTGAGGCCGGGGAAGTTCATGATCGGCGCCGGCATCTGCCCTGCCCCTGGCCCGCTCTGGACCAGCGGGTCGGTCCAGCCAGAAGGGGCAGCCGGCCGGTGCTGGTCGGGCACGCGAGGCAGAGGCACTTCGCGGGGCGCCCACTCCCCACCTTCAAGCTGCGGCAGGTCGCGCAGATCGCCGTTCCAGACAGCGGGCTTTACCGGCCCGCCGACAAAGGGGCCGCGAACCGATGTTGGATGTGGGGAGTCCGATAGGACAGGAGGGGCAGCCTTCAAAATCAGGAGCAGAGACACAACCACCAGCAGACGGCCAATCTTTGTCATTTTTCGCCTCCTTCCGATTCGATTCTGGTTATCCATTGACCGCCAGGAGCACAGAGCAGAGTGCCCTATACGGGCGAAAGCGAATCAAGTATAACACAACTCCGTCCCAAACACCAGGGAACTGGAGGGCAACTGCTCGCAGTTGCCCTACGGCAACCTCACAGGCAGGGTGATGGTGAAGGTCGTCCCTGTGCCTTCCTCGCTCTGCACCTGAATCTGGCCGCGATGCATCTTGACGATGCCATAGACAATGGCCAGCCCCAGGCCTGTCCCTTTGCCGACCGGCTTGGTGGTGAAAAAGGGGGTGAACAGCCGGGACCGGTTCTCCGCCGCGATGCCGACCCCCGTATCGGCGACGGCGACCCTCACCCCCTGGCCCAGCGGGGCCAACGATGTGCTGAGAGTCAGGGTTCCTCCCCCCTTGGGCTCCATCGCTTCGACCGCGTTGTTGATCAGGTTGGTGAACACCTGCCGAAGCTGCAACGGATCGGCCTGGATGGGAGGCAGCTCCGGGTCCAGATCCAGCACGACCTGCACCTGCTCAAAGCCGGGGCGCCTGCGGCACTCCTCGGCCAGTTGCTGCAACAGATCGTTCAGGTCGGTCGGTTGGGTCAGCAGTTCGTTCTGCCGGGCAAAGTCGAGGAGGCTGCGGACGATCGTCTTGCACCGTTCCGTCTCGTTGACAACCATCTGGAGGTCCTGCCGATGAGGGTCCTCTTCCGGCAGTTCCTTGTAAACGATGTTGGAGTAGAGCAGGATGGTGCCCAGCGGGTTGTTGAGTTCATGGGCCACGCCCGCCGCAAGCTGGCCCATTGAAGCCAGCTTTTCTTTGTGGAGCAGCTCCTGTTGGGTCTCTTTGAGCGTTTCGGCCATGTTGTCAAAGGCGCGCATCAGCTTCTGTCGGGCTTCTTGCAACGCCCCGACCATGCTGTTGAACGCCCGGCCCAGGACTGCCAGCTCTCCTTTGCCACGCGGCCGCACGCGGACCGCCAGGTCCCCCTGCGCCACACGGCGGTTGGCTTCGACCAGCTCGGTGATGGGCCGCACAATGGTCCGGGCGATCGGCATGGCCAGAATGCCGGCCAGGGCGATTGAGACCAGAGCGATGAGCGCCACCCGGTTGGTGATGTTGTGCACCAGCGCCCGGAAGGCCGACTCGCGGGCGCCGACATACAGGCTGCCCACCACCTGTCCCTCGTGATCGCGCAGCGGCTCGTAGCGGGTGATGAACCATTCGTTAACCACGTAGGCCCGCCCCACATAATCAAGGCCCTGCCGCAACACCCGTTCATACACATCCTGCGACACGCGGGTTCCCACAGCCCGTTCTCCCTGCCCGGTCATGACGTTGGTCGAAACCCGCAGGTCGCCGAAGAAAATCGTCACCGTATCCACGCCGGCCACCTCCTTGATGCGGTCCACCAGGGTAAAGTCATTGTTGAGCAGGTGAGCCGACAACACCGCGCCTGCTACCTGGCCATTTTCTCCCAGCAGAGGGTGGACGCCCATCAGCGCCAGGCCGGCCGTGCCCTCGCGGGGGTCAAAGGGTTGAGGGGCGGCCTTGGGGGTGTCAATCAACGGGATGGCAGCCTGCCGGTCAAGCCCCACCTGGCGCAACAGCTCGGCGGGAATGATCTCGGTCGCCGCCTGCGGCCCGCTGCCGGTCAGCACCTTCTGGACGATGGGCAGGCTGCTCAGGTTGCCGCCGGAGAGGATCGGCTGCAGTTCGTTATCGGCCGAGACCACGCGGCCGACCAGGATCCTCCCCTGGGCATCGAGGATGGCGATCAGGTGGGTGCCACCCAGAGCCAGGACCGTGATCTTGTTGGTGATCTGCTGGTCGAGCAACGCCTGGGCTTCCGGCCGGCCCTGCACTGCATCCGGCAGGCCCTGGTTCACCCAGGGGTCCAGGGCCAGGCGGTAGCTGATGGCCGCGACTTCGTCCAGCTTGAGGCGGTAGAAGGCGTCTGCCAGGTTCATGTCACGGGCCACCAGGTTCGCCTCGGCAGTCTCCAGGTAATCGCGGATCACCTGTGAGACGACCATAGCATTCAATCCCACCGTCAGCGCCGCGATCAGGGAAAAGGATGCGACCAATACGGCCTGCAGCCGCCCACCCAGGAGTTCAGAAACAAAGCGTCTCATCGGTTCATGTCCCCCATCGCCGGGAAAATTCACCGCCGGGCACGCCGCCTTCTCTACGACCCCGGCAATTCGACCTGTGGGTTCCGGCCTGTCCCGGTCAGGCTCTCAGCCAGGGTGACTATAACATGGTCGGCATCACCTGTCAAGATGGCCATCGTCGCCAACCTGCTCCTGAGAGCCAGTCTGAAAAGCTTACCACAAAGGACACGAAGGATTATTTTGGAACCTGCCCCTGCAGGCCCTTTGTGTCCTTAGTGGTCTTCAGACCGGCTCTGAGAGAGGAACGGGGCCTGAACACAATTGCCTGAATCGGACAGTTGGGGTATACTTGAGCCTGTCCGAAAAAGGTGTAGGACAGCCTTTTCGTGATTGTAGAGGAGAGGACGGGTGAAACGGTACATGCTGATCGCCCTGGCAGGGGTGGGCCTGGGGGCGCTTGGCGGCGGCGTGTGGTTGTTGCCATGGGCAGGTGAAAAGGGGCATAGCCCTTCCTTCTTTATCACCGCCGGGATTTTCCTGCTGGTTTTCGCCGCCATCAGCCTGCGATGGATGCACGAGACGGCGGCTGCTCTCATGGGAGCTGTGGCCGTCTGGCTGGTCCACTATATAGGCGGCACTTTTTTCCCGGCGCTGCACATCATCAGCTTTGAAGAGTCCATGGCCTTCGTGGACTGGAACGTCATCTTTCTCGTCCTGGGCATGATGATCTTTATGGCCATGTTCAGCGAGAGCGGTGTCTTTCGTTGGCTGGCCTTCCGTGCCTTTCGTCTGGGGCGGGGCAACGCCTGGCTGTTGGGCCTGATCCTGGTGCTGCTCACCGGCATCACCTCCTCCTTTCTCAACAACGTGACGGCCATTCTGTTGCTGGTGCCGCTGACGATCCAGATCGCCGAGACAGTGGGCGTCCATCCCTTTGCCTACGTCATCCCTGAGGTGCTGGCCTCCAACATCGGCGGCGCGGCGACCCTCATCGGCGATCCCCCCAGCACCCTCGTCGGTTCGCACCTGGGGCTGGGGTTTTTCGAATATGCGGTTGAGGTCGCACCGGTGGTTGGCCTGTGCCTGTTCGTCCTGCTGGGGATGGTCGCCTGGCTCTATCGCCACGATCTGGAAGAGGCCAGGGGACGGCTCTCCCCGACGCTGATGGCCCAACTGGAGGCCGGAGCGCACATTACCGACGCACTGCTCCTGCGCAAAGCCGGTGTGGTGGGTGCAGTGACGCTCCTTCTCTTTTTTGTCGGTGAACTGTTCGACCTGCCGCCCAGTGTCGTGGCCCTGAGCGGCGCGACGGCCCTCATTGTCTGGGTGCGGCCCGATATGCACCGCATGTTGCGCGAGGTGGACTGGACCACCCTGTTTTTCTTCATCGGCCTCTTTGTCCTGGTGGATGGACTGGAACAGGCAGGCATCATCCAGACCATCGCTCAGACGATCAGCCATCTGGCGGGCAACAACCTGACAGCCGCGACGATCTTGATGGTCTGGGTGTCGGGGGGTGTGTCCGCCGCTGTGGACAATATCCCCTTTACCATCGCCGCCCTGCCCATCGCCGACCTGCTCAGCACCTCCATCCACGGCGCCCAGACCGGCCAGGCACTCTATTGGGCGCTCATCTATGGCGCAGATTTCGGCGGCAATGGGACCTACATCGGCGGGGCGGCCAACATTGTGGCTGCCGGTCTGCTGGCCCAGGCCGGCTACCGGCTGAGCTTCACCCGTTTTCTGCGCGATGGCATGCCGGTCACGGTGGTAACCCTCCTGGTGGCAACGCTCTGGCTGCTGGTGAGGTACTGACTGTCAGACACCTGCGACCGGACAGGTTAGGAGTGAGGGAAGCAAGATGGGCAAGATCTTGTGCGCGATCCGGGGAGGGCCGGATAGCCGCCCCACCCAGGAACAGGCCATCGCCCTGGCAAAGGAACGGGGCGACGAACTGATCTTCCTCTATGTGGCCGACGTCAGTTTCCTGGATCGGACGGCTGCGCCGCTGGTCGTGGATGTGGACTCGGAACTGGAGCTGATGGGCTGGTTCCAACTGGCAATGGCCCGTGAACAGGCGGCCGCCCAAGGGGTCGAGGCCGAGATCATCGTGCGTCACGGTCACCTGCGAACTGAGCTGGTCGCTGCCGCCCGGCAGGTGGGCGCGACCCTCATCCTGCTGGGCCGCCCCCTGGAGGAGACAGCCCTCTTTGACCAGGAGAGCCTCCAGGCCCTGGCTGCCCATCTACAAGCCGCCACGGGCGCCGAGGTCCGGGCTCTGTAGAACAGACTGTCAGGGAAAAAGATGCTCAACCGTTTTCTGTCCCACGCAAAAAAGAGGTGTTGCCGGCCGGCCCTGATCCTCTTGGGGTTAGCCCTGGTCTGGCGACTGTCTGCCGGACCATTTCACTCTTCAGCCCTGGCACAGGAAAAGTCCCCTGCGTCTGAGGCCGGGGGCGCAAGCCTGGCCGGCCGGCTGGTGGACCCTCAGGGCGAACCGGTGCATGGGGCGGAGATCGCGGTCCTGGTCAACGGGGCAGAGGACCCGGTAGCCCAGACCACCAGCCAACTGGACGGCAGCTTTGTGGTGGATCTGCCGCCAGGCGAGATGGAAACCGTGGTAGTCGAGATCACCCGCCCCCACTTCTGGCCGGTGGAGCTACATCTCAGTCCGGTCAACGTGATACAACTGAGCAGCGGTGGTTCAATCCGGCTGCCCGACCTGGAACTCACGCGTCGCCTGACCCCCGGCTTTTGGGTAGCCATTCTCTCTTTTGTCCTGATCCTGATCCTCATCGCCCTGGAACGGCTGCACAAGACCACGGCGGCGTTGTTGGGGGTAGCCCTGGTGCTGGGGGTCAGCTTTGTGGGCGGGGCGCTTAATCCCGACCTGTTCATCTTTGATTTCAGCCGGGCGCTGGAGTATGTGCACTTTGACGTCATCTTTTTGGTAATGGGCATGATGATCGTCATCGGCGTCATCGAAGAAACCGGCATCTTCCAGTGGCTGGCCTACCGATCTTACCGCCTGTCAAGGGGCAGGGTGTGGCTGCTGGTCACCGTCCTGATCCTGATCACCTCTCTTGCCTCGGCGTTGCTGGACAACGTGACCACCATGCTGCTCATGGCCCCCATCACCATTCAGATTGCCCTGACGCTGGAGATCAATCCCCTCTCTGTACTCATCCCTGAGGTACTGGCCTCCAACATCGGTGGCACGGCCACCCTCATCGGCGATCCGCCCAATATTCTCATCGGCTCCTACGCCGGACTGGGGTTTAACGATTTTCTGATCAACCTGACACCTGGCGTGTTGCTGGCCCAGGTAGCCTTCATCATCTATGTGATGGTGCGCTACCGCCGTGAGTACCATGTGGCCAGCAGCCGGCTATCAGCGGCCATGCTCGACCATCTGCGGGAGAGCGGACGCATCGTCCAGCCTCAGAAGTTGATTAAATCAGGCCTGATCTTTGCCGTAATGCTCCTCTTATTCATCCTGGGGGACTTGATCCATCTGGTACCGGCGGTCACGGCCATCCTCGGCGCGGTAGCCATGCTGCTCTGGATAGCAACGGACATCGAAGAGATGCTCAAGGTGGTGGATTGGACGACGCTGGTGTTCTTTATCGCCCTGTTCATAGTCGTGGGTGCGTTGCAGGAAGTGGGGGCGATCGGCCTGATCGCTGCTGGGTTGGGCAAACTGGTGGACAGCAGCCTGATCGGCGCCATCCTGGTGCTGATCTGCTCGGCGACCTTGCTGTCGGGGGTGATTGACAATATCCCCCTTGCGGCGACAATGCTCCCGGTGATCGCCTTTCTCAACCACACCGTGCCCGGAGCCGAAAGCGGGGTGCTCTGGTACGCGCTGGCCATCGGCACAGGCATGGGGGGCAATAGCACCCTCATCGGCGCTTCACCCAACGTGGTAACAGCCGGCATCGCCGAGCGGGCCGGGTTCCGCATCACCTATCTGGGCTTTCTCCGGGTGAGTCTGCCGGCAACGGCCATTACCGTGGCGATAGGGACGGCGTGGCTGCTCATCAGGTTTTAGGCGGATGCGGTGTGGACAGTCGGTATGGACAGGAGCAGGGCATGAAAAAGATCCTATGCGCAACGCGGGGAGGAGAGGCCAGCCGCCAGACCCAGGAGGCGGTCATTGCCATGGCCAGGGAACAGGGGGCCAGTGTGCTCTTTCTCTTTATCGTGGACGTGGAATTCCTGAAACTGGTCACCCAGGGGGTACGCCCCGACATTGTGGCGACAGAACTGGAGCACATGGGCAGGTTCCTGCTGGCAATAGCCTGTGAACGGGCTGCAGCCGAGGGTGTGCCGGCCGAGATATGCATTCGCCACGGTCCCCTGGTGGAGGCCCTGGAGTCGGCGGCCCTTGACGAGGGGGCCGATGCCATTGTCTTCGGCCGACCGGCCGGTCCCGACAGCTCCTTCTCTCTGGCCGATCTGGAGCGGCTGGCGGCCAAAATCGAAAAAGACACAGGGGTCAAAGCCTACATTCTCTGAGAGCCAGTCTGAAAAGTCTGCCACAAAGGCGCAAGGTTCACAAAGGAACGCCCCAAACAGGTGAGATCGCCCTGATATCCTGGTGTCCTTTGTGGTTTTCAGGCAAGCTGAGAGGTGAAGGAATAGCAGCAGGACGGACCGGATGCCGGCCTGGAAGCAGCCCTGGCGGGAATTTGGCGGGCATCGCCGGATGTGGTATACTCGTTGCCGCCTGTCGTAGGGCAAGATGGCAACGCGCCCTATCGCATATCAGCCAGGAGAGGGCGGTCATGAGCATTGGGCAACTCGTCGAGCAGCGCACGGGGGAGACCTATCCCCTGGGCTTTGAGCCACTTACCATCGGCCGGGGCATAGACAACACCATTGTCCTGGCCGATCCCCTGGTCTCGCGCCACCATGCCGAGATCGTGTTGCAGGGTGGCAAATGGGTCATCCGCGACCTGGGCAGCGCCAACGGGACCTTTGTCAACGGCCAACCGGTTGTCGGCCCCCATGTGCTCAACCCCGGCGACATGATTGGGATGGGGCCGGCCCTTTTCCGCGTCGAACTGGGGAGGGCGGCGGGCGACCAGGATACCCTGGTCACCCGGAGACCGGCGGCCAGGTCACGCCCAGGTCTGACGGCCATCGGCATTGGGCTGGTGGCGGTGGCGATTGTGGCGGCCATCCTGTTCGGCCTTCTGGTCCTCCTGCCCCGCCTCCGCGCCGGCCGGCAGGTGACCGGTCCTTCAGCCGGTCCCAGCGTGACCATCCTGGCCCCGGTGGACAACGCCCAGGTCGAGGTCGGGGCGGAGGTCCGGATCCAGGCCCAGGCCACCGACCCACAGGGGGTGACCCAGGCCCAGATCGCGGTGGATGGCGTGCCGGTGCAACAGGTGCCGGGCCAGATTGCCCCCAGTATGTTGGTGATGATCAACGGCTCGTGGATCTTTAACCAGGCCGGCCCCCACACCATCTCGATCACGGCCCAGAACGCGGCCGGTGTCCAGAGTACGCCGGTGGCGATCCGGGTCATCGCCGTTGAGGCGGCAGGGGGGCCCGCCGGCACGCAACTGCCGTCCAGGCCCACCCCCACCGCGCTGCCCACCGTCGCTCCGCCCACCCAGGAAC
>DAOTYI010000016.1:0-7525 GCA_034434895.1 Anaerolineae bacterium | reverse complement strand
GGCCAGTGGGCTGATCCGTGCCGCTTTGGAAGGCGGCTTCCCCGTTGTGCCGGTGCCCGGCCCCTCTTTGCCGGTGACGGCCCTGATCCTGTCGGGCCTGCCGGCCGACAGTTTTATTTGTCTGGGATCCCTGCCCGCTCAGCCCGACGAGCGCCAGGCGTTGCTGGCTGCCGTGGCCGGCGAACGGCGCACGCTGCTGATCCTGGCCTCGCCGGCTCACCTGCCCGATACGCTGGCCTGCCTGTACGGCGCCCTGGGCGACCGGCCGCTGGCCGTCGTGGTGGTCTCTGGGGAAGGGACAGAGATGGTCTGGCGGGGCAGATTGGGCCAGGCAGCAGGACAGGTGGCGGCCCGGCCCGACTGGTTGGGGTGTGCCCTGGTCATCGGTGGGGCGCGGCAGCCGACAGGCCGGTGGGAGAAAGCCCGGCTGCGGGCGGAGGTTCGGGCGCGGCTGGAGCAGGGCCTCAGCGCCAGGGAAGCCGGTCGGCAACTGAGCGCCCTGTCAGGCTGGCCTCGACGGGAGATCTATCGGCTGGCAATGGAGGTGACAGGGAATATGGACAACCTCGACGACGTGACGGCGCAGCGCGAACCGGATCGGGAGGGGATGCTGAACCATGTGGCTGCCCTGCCCCATCAATGCCGCCAGGCCTGGGCTTTGACCCGTGACTTGAAGCTGCCCCCTCACCACCAACGGGCCAACAAGGTGCTGATCGCCGGCATGGGCGGTTCGGCCATCGGCGGGGACCTGGCCGCAGCAGTGGTGGCCGACAGCGCCCCCCTGCCCATCCTGGTCCACCGCGACTATGGGCTGCCGGCCTGGGCCGACGAGCACACGCTGGTCATCGGCTCCAGCTATTCGGGCGATACCGAGGAGACACTGTCGGCCTTTGAGGCGGCTCACGAGCGGGGCTGCCCCCTGCTGGCCGTCACCACCGGCGGCCGACTGGCCCGCCTGGCCGGCGAATGGGGAGTGCCTCTGCTCTCTTTTCACTATCGCTCGATGCCCCGCGCGGCAGTGGGCTATTTGTTTGTCTCTCTGCTGGGCATTCTGCAGGCGCTGGGCGCGGTCGGCGATCTGGAAGCCGATCTGCAGGAGGGGTTGTCGCTCCTGGAAAGCTGGGGGGCGGAGCTGGCCCCCGACAGCCCTGTGGCGCGGAACCGGGCCAGACAACTGGCTCAGGCGTTGTACGGCCGGGTGCCGGTTGTCGTCGGCGCGGAGGTGTTGGCTCCGGTGGCACGGCGCTGGAAGTGCCAGTTCAATGAGAACGGCAAGGGGTGGGCTTATTTTGAGGTACTGCCGGAGATGGACCACAACGCCCTGTCGGGCCTCCATTTCCCGGCGGGGGCTGCCGACCGGCTCTGCGTTCTGTTCCTGACCGGCCAGGGCCTGCAACCGCGCAACCGGCTCCGCCTTGATCTCACCCGCCAGATTTTGGAAGAGCAGGGGATCGCCTGCCACGCGGTGCCGGTGCCAGGCAGATCAAAACTGGCCCAGGCCCTGGCCGGAGTGCAGTTGGGCGATTATGTCAGTTGTTACCTGGCCGCCCTCTATGGGGCCGATCCGACCCCTATCGCCGAGATTGCCACCCTCAAACGGCGGATGTCGGAAGGAAGATAAACGTGCCTGGCCGCTCCCTGTTCCGCTCCGGCCCGCCGGTGCCGGCTGCCTGCCGGACCAACTTTCGCCACCTGTACTTCGACATCGCCTGGTATGGCGTTCTGGCGGCCAGTGCCCTGTCCTTTGTCTCTGTCTACGCGGCCCGTCTGGGGGCAAGTGCCTTTCAGATCGGTCTGTTGAGCGCCGGGCCGGCCGTCGTCAATCTGCTGGCCACGCTGCCGGCCGGCCGCTGGCTGGAGAAACAACCGCTTGGCCCGGCCATCTTCTGGACGGCGGCCTTTCATCGCTTTTTCTACCTGCTGTGGGTGCCTCTGCCCTGGCTGCTGGGTCCCCAGGGGCAGGTATGGACCTTGATCGGGCTGACGTTGCTGATGAGCATCCCCGGCACTGCCCTGGCAGTGGGCTTTAATGCCCTCTTTGCCGACGCGGTCCCGCCGGAATGGCGCGGCCACGTGGTCGGCGTCCGCAATGCGCTCCTGTCGGTGACCTTTATCGTCGTCTCGCTGCTGTGCGGCCAGATCCTCGACCGGCTGCCGTTCCCCACCGGCTATCAGGTCGTCTTTGGCCTGGGCTTTGTGGGTGCGGCCATGAGCACCCTCCACCTCTGGTTTCTGACCCCCAATCCTAACGGGCAGCCCCGCCCCCGCGTGGGGCGCGGCCTTGGCGACCTGGCCTGGCCGGGCCGGGTCCGCTTTCAGGTGGATAGCCTCAACCCTGGAGCGGCCCTGCGCTTTCTGTTGCGCCGTCGTGGGCGACGGCTGTTGCAGATGGATATCCTCAGGGGGGCCTATGGCCGGTTGATCCTGGTGCTGTTTACCTTCTACCTGACCATCCACCTGGCGATCCCCCTCTTCCCGCTCCACTGGGTCCGCAACCTGCACCTGGCCGACCGGGAGATCGGCCTGGGGACGGCTGTGTTTTATGTGAGCGTCTTTATCGGCTCGATCCGGCTGGCCTGGCTGGTGCGGCGATTGGGCAACCAGCGGGTGACGGCTGTGGGTGGGATGTTGATGGCTTCCTATCCGGCATTCATGGCTGCTGCCCGTGGCCTGGGGCTGTTCCTGGCCGGCTCGGCCAGCGGTGGATTGGGCTGGTCGCTGGTCAGCGGGGCATTGACCAACTATTTGCTGGAAGAGATTCCGGCGGACGACCGCCCTGCTCACCTGGCCTGGTACAACCTGGCGCTCAACGCCGCGCTTCTGCTTGGCTCGCTGATCGGCCCGCTGATCGCCGGTGTGGTGCACGTGCCGCTGGCCTTGGCCCTGTTTGCCGGATTGCGGTTCCTGGCCGCTTTTTGGATCCTGATCTGGAACAAGAGGAGACGGCCAGACTGACGGCGCGTCACGAACGGGCAGGAAGGGTGGTTACGACGCTCCCACTGGACCCGGCCCAGGGATAATCGGCCCGCACCTCGGCCTGGCCCCACGTCGGCGTTGGTCAGCAGGGCCGTGCCCTCGAAGCGGCGGCGCCGGTGCTCCCGCGCCGCCTCCACCCGGGCGCGGATGGCAGCGGATGGCTCCCCCAGCCGGTCGAAGGAGATATGCGGTGAGAGCCTGGCCTACAGCTTGTCCATGAACTCTTCGGCTGTCACTCCAGCTTGTTTCAGAATACCCTGCAGTGTGCCAATCGCCAACTCACGATGCAAAGGTACCACACATCCTACGTGGTCAACAGAGGCTTGCCAACTAAGGGCAGGGGGAACTCCTCCAGATAAAGTTCTGTGGCTTCTTTCAGATTGGCAATGGCTTCTTCGACCGTATGTCCCTGGCTGACAGTGCCAACTTCTGGGCATTCTGCAACGTACAAATCTTCTTCTTTATGCAGAACCGCTGTAAGGGTTACCGCCATCATCTTGCTGCCTCCTGGCTCATTCCCTCAGAGGCCATAGGCGTCAACTTAAGGCGCGGGCGACTGGAAATCGCACCGGGTAGCCGAAGGCAATGCCTTCGGCTACCCGGCCGTCCGCCTGCGCGGACAGAGGCGTCCACGCCGGTGGACGCCTGGCCGCAGGCCGCTGAGGTGCGACTTGAGTCGCTTAACTTGATGCCTATCCCCTCAGAGGCTCTCCCCCTCTTCGAGAAAGCATTGCCAACAGGGCCCAGGGCAGTTGTCGGCATGCAATGGAACTATACAGGCAACTGGCACAGAAGTCAAGCCTCATCAATGGAAGTATGGGGTTGTGACCTGACCACTCCCCATCGAGCAGAAACTCAGCTTTGCCGCCGCGGCCGGTACTGGATCGCCTCGGCCAGGTGTGCCGTCTGAATCTGGTCACTGCCGGCCAGGTCGGCGATGGTCCGCGCCAGCTTCAGGATGCGGTGGTAGGCGCGGGCGCTCATCTGGAGCTGTTGCATGGCTGCCCGCAGCAGGCTCCGCCCCGCCTCGTCGAGCGGGCAATACTCCCGCACCTCGGCCGGCCCCATGTCGGCGTTGGTCAGCAGCGTTGTGCCCTCGAAGCGGCGGCGCTGGCGTTCCCGCGCCGCCTCCACCCGGGCGCGGATGGCCGCCGATGGCTCCCCCAGCCGGTCGTCCGACAGCTTTTCATACTCGACGCGCGGCACCTCGATGTGGATGTCAATCCGGTCCAGCAGCGGGCCGGAGATGCGCTTCTGATAGCGGCTGATCATGATCGGGGAGCAGGTGCACTCTTTGACCGGGTCGCCATAGTAGCCGCACGGGCAGGGGTTTTGGGCCCCGATCAGCATGAAATTGGTGGGGAAGGTCAGGGAGCCGGAGCTGCGGGCGATGGTCAGTTGTCGGTCTTCCAGCGGCTGGCGCAGCATCTCCAGCAGCTTGGGGCCGAACTCGGGCAGTTCATCCAGAAAGAGCACCCCCCGGTGGGCCAGGGAGATCTCGCCCGGCCGGGGCACATGGCCGCCGCCCACCAGCCCGGCATAGCTGATGGTGTGGTGGGGGGCGCGAAACGGCCGGTGGCGGATGAGAGGCATCTCGGCCGGCAGCATCCCGGCCACACTGTAGATTTTGGTCACAACCAGCGACTCGTCGAAGGTCATGGGCGGCAGGATGGAGGGGACCGCCCGCGCCAGAAGGGTTTTGCCGGCACCGGGTGGGCCGCTCATCAGCACATTGTGTCCCCCGGCTGCTGCCACCTCCAGCGCCCGTTTGACATGCTCCTGCCCCTTGATGTCGCGAAAATCTACCGGATAAACCGGGGGGGAGTCATCGGCCGGCAGCGGGTTGTGGAACGGTTTGATGGGCGCGTAGCCGTGCAGGTGGCCGACCAGCCCGGCCAGGCTGGCCACCGGGATCACCTCCAGGCCCTGCACCAGGGCGGCCTCGGCGGCGTTGTCGGCCGGCACATAGAGGGTCGTGAGCCCCTGCTCGCGGGCGGCAGCGGCCATGGGCAGCACGCCGGTCACACTCCGCACCTCCCCGTTCAGCGACAGCTCGCCCACCAGCCCGGCACGGGACAGATCGGCGCTCACCTGCTCTGTGGCCAGCAGGATGCCGACGGCGATCGGCAGGTCGTAGGCCGGGCCTTCCTTGCGCAGGTCGGCGGGAGCCAGGTTGACCGTCAGCCGGCCACGGGGATAGACCAGGCCCGAATTGGTGATGGCCGCCCGCACCCGCTCGGACGATTCGCGCACGGCCGCATCGGGCAGGCCGACGATGATCTGGGAGGGCAGCCCGCGGCTGATGTCCACCTCGACCGAGACCAGGGTGCTATCCAGGCCGATGAGGGCAAAGCTGGTGACTTGAGCGAGCATGAATGACTCCGATCTTCAGTGACAGGAGTTAGAGCCGGTCTGAAAAGTTTACCACAAAGACACAAAGAAAAACGAAGGAAACGAATAAAAAAACCGCATGGTACCCTTGGTGTCCTTTGTGTCTTGGTGGTTAAAATTTTTGATGAGTTTGGGGCAATTGGCCTGTTGTTCATGAACTCTCATCTTGTTTTATAACTAATTCGAAAATGTTCAATGAACGTAAACGGCGGTCAAGGTGGACCTCACCCCATCCCCCAACAGGGGGTAGGGGTGAGATCGAATCGAACAGGGTCGAGCTACCTCGACCCCAGATGGCTGTCGGCAATTATACTTGAGGTGGGGGAAAATGTCCAATAAATGGGATGTGGAGTTATCGGCCATACACCCCCCGCAGCCGCACATACACCTCCTCCGCATTCCCGATGCCTTTCACCAGGATCCGTTTCCCCGGCGGAAAGGCCAGAAACGGCCAATCCTGCGGCCCGCCCAACCCGCCGTGCGACGCCACCTGCTCTTCAAAGCTCACCACCCGTTCCCCATCCCAGGCTCCCAACAGGATCAGGTCGCCAGCGTGAGGGAAACGGGCCAGACGGGCGATCTGCTCCGCCGCCCAGTCCGGATCGGGCTGAGAGGCCAGCGGGTTCTCCCCCTGCATCCGCCGACCCGGTGGACCCAGCCACAGCGTGCCACTCCGCCCGGCGATCACCACTTCCTCCCCTTCCCGGCCCACCACCAACCCGATCCCTGGATGGCAGACCAGGGCATCCAACAGGCCGGGATAGAGGAGGGCGATCTCACTCAGGTCCATAGGCCGGGGGGTGACGTCAAAGTACACGTGCGACAAGGAGCCCGAATTCCGCACCGAGATCGAGTTGCGGCGGTTCAGGTCCCACCCGGTTGCCAGCATCTCCCCGACCAGTCGTTCCTCCAACCGCTGCCGGGCAGCCCGTAACAGTTGCGCCGGCAAGGGGCGATGGGGCCGGGCCTCCAACTGGCGGATCTCGTCCAGCAGGAAGCGGATGCGGACTTCCGACAACCCCTCCGTTTCCCCCTCACCCCCTGCTTCTTCCATCTTTTGTCCGGTGTGAGCGGCGATCCATTGCTCCAGCGTCTGCCCGTAGGCCCGACGGAAGGGCACCGACGGGGTCATGCCGTGGTCGGACAGGATATACAGGTCATACTCCCGCCGCCGATAAAGCTGCCGCATCCGGTCAATCTGCCGAATCTGCCGGTCAATGTCGCGCAGGGCACGGAATGCTTCCCGGCTATCGGCCCCAAAATGATGGGCGATCTCGTCATAGCCGGTATAGGCTGCATAGATGGACGGCATCCCGCGATACACGTCTACCATCACGCTAAAGGTCGTCACCTCGCGGAAGATGATGTTGTTCACAATCTCCAGCAGAGGGCCCAGGAAGGTAAAGTGGGAGTTACGGGGCCGCACCCGCACCCATGTCGCCAGGCGTCTGACCAGGTAGACCAGCCAGGTCCACAACGAAAGGCCGACGACCCGGACGAGGCGCAGGGGACTCAGGGCGAACAGGATCAGGAAACCTAGGCCCCGTACATTCTCAAAGAGGTGATCGCGCCCCAGGGCCGACAGGGTGAACAGCGCCAGGCGGGCATCACCGTCGAACAGGTTGGTGTAGCTCGACCCGCCACGCAACAGGCCGACCCGCCCGGCTGAGATCCGCTCCTGGATGGTCCGCGCCACGCCAGGCAGCTTGCACAAGACCGCCTCTCCGGTCGCCTTATCATACCAGCGGAAGCCGGGGATGTCCCAGTTGTTGCCATACAGGATGCCGGCCTGCGAGGCAGGGGTGGTGCTGGGCAGGCCACAGCGCCAGCGGGCCAGTTTGAGCCTTCGTCCGGCGATCAGACGGGCCAGGTGGGGCAGATATCCCTGCCGCAATGCCCGGCGCAGATACTCGTAGGCCAGCCCGTCAATCTCGATGATGAGAAAACCGCGCTGCTCATCCGCCTCCTCCGGCGCCGGTCGTCCCAACTGTCGGGCCGCCGCCCCATACTTGCGCCGGTAATACCAGGCAGCCAGAGCGTTGAACAGGTCTACAATCCAATGCACCAGGCTCAACGCATATTCCCCGTCGAGCTACCTCGACAATGTTAAATTAACATAAATGGCAGCCAGGGTGGACCTCACCCCATCCCCCAACCC
>DAOTYI010000015.1:0-4358 GCA_034434895.1 Anaerolineae bacterium | reverse complement strand
GTCCACAAGATCGTCCCGCCCGAGTGCGACTACAACGCTGCCGACTCCCTCTTCAAGGAGGGCAAGGCCGCCATGATCATCAATGGCGACTGGTCGCTGGGCGGCTACAAGGAGGCCATGGGCGACAAACTGGGCGTGGCCCGCATCCCGATGGTCACCGCGACCGGCAAGTGGCCCGCTCCCTATACCAGCGGCACCTACTTCATGATCCCCAAGGGCCTCTCCGAAGCCAAGATGACCGTGGTGAAGGACTTTATCAAGTTCGCCACCAACAAGGACAACCAGGTCGACATGGTGCGCAAACTGAACCGCCTGCCGGCCCTGAAGGAAGCCCTGGATGACCCGCTGATCGCCAGCGACCCGATCCTGAAGGGCTCCGCCGACCAGATGGTCGTCGGCACCCCCATGCCGACGGTCCTGGAGATGCGCTGCAACTGGGACTCCATGAAGCCGCACATGCAGGCTGTCCTGGCCGGCACCGAGGCCCCCGCGGCTGCGGCCCAGGCCATGCAGGACGCGGCCGTGGCCTGCATCGCGCAGCAGCAGTAAGCGGCCCAGGCTCTGACCTGTGGCCCGATCGCTGCTTGACAGTTCAGTTCCAGGGGTGGGGAACAAAGGCTCAGGCCTGCGTTCCTCACCCCTGGAGGTAAAAACGGTCGTTTGAGAGGAGTGTCACGGCGATGAGCATAGCCAGAGGTCTGGACTTGTCGGGCCTGCCCCTGGATGGGCAGAAACTCCTCCGGAAGAATCGCCGCCTGGCCCTGGCCGTATCGGTCTCGATGGCTGTGGCAGCGATCTTGTTCCTGGTACTGTTGCTCATGCGCCCGACCGATACCACCGGGATCGAGCGGGTCGTCACCAGCACACCTCCTCCGCCTTACTATGCCGATTTCCAGAACGTCGTCCTGATTGCCGTGGTCGTCGGCCTCTTGCTGTCGATCGGCCTGGGTGTCTATATCTACTTCCATCCTGCCGACGAACGCCCGGCCACGATTTGGTGGATCGCCGCGATCGTGACCGCGGCCGGGGCCTTCTTCTCCCTTTTTGCCTGCTGGTCGCTGACCATCACCGCAAGCCCGGCCTGGTGGGTGCTCCTGGGCTTTGGCGCGGCTGCGGTTGTCCTGTCCGCCCTGGTGCGAGGAAACGTTCGGACGCTGGAATCCTACCCCGAACTGGCCGAGGCCCAGGCCATCGCCGCCCGCGAGCGGGCCCGGCAGGCATTGTGGTCCGAACATACTGCTGTACAACGCTCTGCCCTGGCACGAAGGCTGGGCTGGCTCCTCCTGGTCGGCTTTGGGCTCTGGCTGTTGCTGATCATCGGCGCCGTAGTCATCCAATCCGTCTTTCGTGTCTACAGGTTGCTGGTGGCGAACCTCAACCTGGCCATCATCATAGGGACCATCGCCTTTGGCCTGGCCGCTGCGATCCTGCTGGCGATGCTCCTCGTATTCACCCGGCGGGTCCAGGATGTGCTGGCGGCCGGCCACCCGGCGCGAGAGCAGGCCGATCGAGCGCGCCTGATCGGCTGGGTCGGGATGGGCCTGTGGGCATTGGGCCTCCTGACGGTGTTCAACATCCTGGCCGGCGCTTCCCCTTCCACCGTCCTCCTGAGCCTGGGGCAGGTGGGGCTGACGCTGGAGATCCTGATCATCGGTTCGCTCCTGATCGCCGGCCTGGTGTACCTGCTGCTGGGAGTGGTCTTTACCCGCTGGGCCTGGTTCCGGGCGGTAGCCATCTCCCACCTGGTGCGGGCCGCTTTGCTTGCGCTCCTGATCATCGCTGTTTTGGTCTCGGTCATCGTCCTGCAGCAGGGGTACCAGTACAGCCTGAATGCAGACTTGGCCAACGTGCTGAACAACGGCCTGGTCTCCGACGAACTGATCGCCGAGTTTCAGAAATACGACCCGAACTTTGCTCCGCCGATCCTGGTGGAAATCGAGCAGGGAGACGTCCACTGGCGGGTCAGCCGCGGCTCCACGGCCTACTGCATCTGGCGCGAAGGGCAGAATCAGCCCCTGGCCGTGTACCGCTGTGGCGCGGATCTGGGCTTTCTGGGCTCGCAGGTGCGGGGCGGGCTTGTGCGTGTCAGCAGCATGGACACCGGGCCGGCCGTCGGCCTGGCGATCGGGGTCTGTGTTTTCCTGGCGCTGGAGGTAGCGTCCGGCATTGCCCTGTTCCGCCAGGTCCGTTGGTGGCGGAAACTGTCCATCGCGGCCAACCTCGTCGGGCTGGTGGCTGCGGCGGTCGCCGTGGTGTTCACACTGTCCCCCGAGATCTGGCCACTGGGCGTTTTGGCCATCCTCTGGCTTCTGGTCGCCTGGTCCAGCCTGGCGGTGGTGCTGCCGCCCTCCAAGACGCGCTATGCCCTGCCCTTTGTGTTGCTATCGCCGGCTATCGTCGGCCTGTGTCTCCTGGTGATCTATCCCATCGGCTACCAGATCGCCCTCTCGTTCAGCAATATGAGCCTGTACCATTTCCGGGACCCCGACTTTAGTCTGGCCCTGGGCTGGCAGAACCTGACCCGGGTCTTTTCCGAACCGGTGCTCAAGCAAGCCTGGTTCCTGCCACGCCTGGTCACGTCCAGCGAAACGGGGGCGACGATGCTGGACCTGGGCGTATTCCTGCGCACCGTCCTGTGGACGGCCATCCAGGTGCCCTGCCACGTCGTGGGCGGCCTGATCCTGGCGATGCTCTTGAACCGACCGATGAAGGTGCGCGGCCTGTACCGCACCTTGCTCGTCATCCCCTGGGCCTTGCCGGCCATCGTCGCCGTCCTGGCCTGGCGGGGGGAGTTCCACTATGTCTACGGCTTCCCCAACGTGATGATCGGGGAGGTCAGGACTTTTCTCTCCGGCCTGCAGGGTAACTTGCCGGCCCTTGGCCCCGCGATCGACTGGGTGCTTTCCTGGCTCGCCCCCGTTCCCTGGAAGACGGAGCCCGTCTGGAACTTTGTGGCCATGAACATCACCAACATCTGGCTGGGCATCCCCTTCATGATGGTGATCCTCCTGGGCGGGCTGCAGAGCATCCCCAGCGAACTGTACGAGGCGGCCGAGATTGACGGGGCTTCGGGCTGGCAGCAGTTCCGCAGCATCACCCTGCCGCTGCTCAGGCCAGTGCTCACCCCGGCCGTGATCCTCGGCGTCATCTGGACCTTTAACAACTTTAACGTGCCCTTTTTCATCAACGAGAACGAGCTGGAGACTTCGGACATCCTGGTCACGGCGCTCTTCCGGGCCTGGTTCGAGTATAACCGCTACGGCTTTGCGGCCATGTTCGCTCTGGTCATCTTTGCCATCCTGCTCATCTTTTCCGTCATCTACATCTGGGTGACAGGTGGACTCAAGAGCGTCACGGAAAAGTGAGACCACTGCATAAGATGGAGAGACCCGCCATGAAGCGTCCTGTCGGTGTGATGGTAATCGCCGTTGTGCAGGTCCTGCTGGGCCTCCTGATCCTTACCTACGCGCTTGTCGGCGTGGGAGGGCTTTGGCAGGCGATCCAGGGGCACGATTGGAGCGCCCTTCTGTCGTGGTTTGCGCTCTTTACCTTCGGGTTGGCCGAGGTCGGCGCGGCCATTGGCCTGTGGCTGTTGCATCCGGCGGGGTGGAACGTCTCGCTGACGTTGTGGGTGGTGATCGTGGTGGCGGGGCTGTTCAGTGCGCTAGGTAACATCGGCCGGCCGGCGATGTATGGGGGCCTGGCCGTCCTGCTCTTTGGCATCGCCGCCATCGTCTTTCTCTTCCTGCGCCGCACCTACCGCCACTTCTTCACCCTGGGCCGGGGCGATTCCCCGCCCCGTCGCCTGGTCATCCACTGGCTGCTGATCATCGCCTGCGCTGCCACCGTGTACCCCGCCCTGCGCGTTGTTTCGGTGGCCCTGCGGCCCGGGGATCGGCTGCTCTCGACCTCGCTTGAGCTCATCCCCCCCGATGCCACCCTGGCCAACTTTGGCACAGTGCTCTTTGACAAGGCCTTCTTCTCCTGGATCTGGAACAGCATCATCATCACCATGACCACGGCCGTCTTTGGGGTTGTCCTGGCTGCTACCTCGGCTTACGCGTTCTCCCGCTGGAAGTTCCCCGGCCGCGGCCCCGGCCTGGTCTTCCTGCTGGCTACCCAGATGATCCCCGCCGCCATGCTGACGCTGCCGATCTATATCCTCGCCGTGCGCCTGGGGTTGGTCGGCTCCTACCGCGGCCTGGTGCTGGCCTACAGCGTGGGCTCGATCCCCTTTAGCATCTGGATCCTGAAGGGCTACTACGATACCATCCCGGTGGACCTGGAGGAGGCGGCCATGATCGATGGAGCCTCGCGCATGTCGTCCTTTTACCGCATCGTCCTGCCGCTTTCCAGCC
>DAOTYI010000014.1:0-8751 GCA_034434895.1 Anaerolineae bacterium | reverse complement strand
AGGGGGCCAGGGGGTAGGGGTGAGGTCGAATCTAACAATGTCGAGCTACCTACCCACTACCCTCCCGCAGGTTAGAGAGTGGCTGGCAATCCGGAGATTGCACCCAAACCTGCGGGAGGGTAGGCAGTTACGTTCATCCGTGTCCTATATCAGTAGCCTCCTCAGCAAGAGGGGGTTTGAGCGGGCGGCCAGGCCGCTCACCCAAACCCCCACCCCTGTTGGGCGCAACCTTCTATCAGCGCGTGATATGCATGGGCATGATCACGCACAAAAAGTCATCTCCGCCGACAGGTCGGATGACGCCGGGGCTGCTGGCGGTGTTGGTTTCCAGGGCCACCTCGGCGGTGCCGACGACCGACAGGGCATCAATCAGATAACGGGCGTTGAAGGCGATTTCGATCTCCTCCCCCTCGATCCGGGCGTCCAGTTCGCTCACATTGTCGCCCAGCTCGGCCGAGGTGCCGGTGACGATCATCTGGCCGGGGGTCAGCTCGCTGCCGGGCAGGATGTTGAAGCGGATGATGTTGGCCGCATCGCGGGCAAAGAGGAAGGCCACCTTGACCGCTTTGAGCAGTTCCTGGGTGTTGACCACGGTGCGGGTGGCGTAGCTCTTGGGCACGATCTGGGCATAGTCGGGAAAGCTGCCCTCGATGAGCTGAGAGACCAGATCGGTGTTGGTCAGGTGGAAGAGGATCTGGTTGCGGGCGGGGGTGATGATCAGCTCGATGGGCTCGGTCTGGTCGGCGCTGATGCGGCTCAGCTCGGCCAGGGCGCGGGCCGGCACGATGACGCTGGTGGTCTGATCCAGGTCCACCCCTACATCGGCTGAGGTCACCGCCAGGCGGAAGCCGTCGGCTGCGGCCAGGGTCAGGCCTCCCTGGTGAAAGCGGGTCAGGACGCCGGTCAGGATGGGCCGGCTTTCGTCGGTGGCAGCGGCAAAGACAGCCTGGTCAATCATGCGGCGGAAGGTATCGGCCGGCAGGTGCAGGCTGTTGCCGGCGCCGATGCTGTCAGCGGTGGGCACAGGGGGGAATTCGTTGGCATCAATCCCTTTGATGTTGGCTTCGTAGCGGGCGCATTTCAGGTTCAGGGTTTGGGTGCGGGGGTTGAGTTCCAGGTCAATCTGGCCGGGCGGCAGAGAGTTGATGAATTCGGTCAGCAGCCGGGCAGGCACGGTGGTGCGCCCCTCCTCCACGACATGCGCTCCGATCCAGCAACTGATGCCGATCTCCAGGTTGGTGGCGGCCAGCCGCAGCCGGCCTCCATCGCTTTCCAGCAGGATGTTGGACAGGACCGGCAGGGTGGAGCGGGTGGCGACGGCCCGGCCGACTGTGGCCAGCCCCCTGGCCAGGTTTTCTTGCAGGCAACTGATCTTCATGGCGACCTCCTTCGCAGGCACTGGTCATTGAGGCACCCATGAAGCCCCCCCACCATATGCAGGGGGTGCCACGGGACACAGGAATAGTATACTACAGAACGGTCAGAAGTTCAAGCCGGCAGGGGCGTTTTAAAGTTATAGAGACCATCCTCGACCGGCCAGCGGCGATCGCAGCCGCGACAGATCAGGGCCGTTGTGGCCCGGTGCAGTTCCTCGCTGCCGCAGGCCGGGCAGCGGAACAGGAGCGTGACGGAGGCTTCCTGCGGCGGCCTGTCCACGGTGCAGTGGTGAAAGATGCTGGGCGTCAGTTGCCACCAGGCTCCTGTCGGCTGGCACAGGCCATCCAACCGGGCCAGGATGGGGGCCGGGATCAGCCGTTTCAGCAGCGGCAGGCGAAAATGGGACACGGTCCGCGTGCGTTTCACGTGAAACATCGCTTCGGCCAGCCGCTCCCGCATCCAGGCAGGGTGAAAATCAAAGTTCATCGCCGCAAATTCGTAGGGAGCGCGGTCAAAAGGGCTCCACTCCTGCCGGCGCAACAGGTAGCGCAAAATCGCTTTCAGATGGCGCTTGCTGGCGAATTCGAGGACATAGCTCCCGCCGCCGACCAGCACCCGCGCCACCTCGGCCAGCAGGCGCGGCACCTCCACGACGTGGTGCATCACCCGGACCATCATCACCGTATCAAAACTATCCGCCGCAAAGGGCAGGGTGTACAGATTGGCCGCCACATAGAGGATGCGGCTGTCATCCCCCAGCCGGGCCTGCGCCTGGCGCAGCAGCGAGCGCGAATAGTCGAGCAGGACCACCTGCTTATAGCCGCCATAGAATTCGGCCAGCCGCCCAAACCCGGCGCCGATGTCCAGCAGTCGCCGCCCGGTCGGCGGCAGCAGATGGCGCAGGGCAATCCGCTCGGCCAGGTCCTCATACTCGCGCCCCTGGCCCTCCCAGAAGTCGGTGCGGTAGTCGCTGCCTTCATAATCGCAAATGCGTGGTTCGTCGCCCATGGTTCGGATCGTAGCACAGGTTGGACGAGTTGGCAATTTGCCGGTTGGCGACAGACAGGTTATAATCAGGGGGCAGAGGAGCAGGGGAGCAGGGAGCAGGGGAGCATGGGCCAATCGGAACAGGATGGACAGCGAGCGATGGAATATATCCGTTATCTGGCGGAAGAGATCGGCGGGCGGGGAAGCTGCACGCCGGCTGAGCGCCAGGCGGCCGAATATGTGGCCGAACAGATGCGCGCCCTGGGCGTCCAGCAGGTGCGCCTGGAGCCGTACAGGGGAGCGCCGTCCACCTACCGGCCTTACGCCCTGGCCTTCACCGCCGCGCTGCTGGGCACACTGGCCCTCTGGCTCCTGGACGGGCGGTGGGGCATGGCCGGAGCGGCGCTGCTCAGCGGCCTGGGTGCCTGGGGTATGCTGGCCGAGACCGACCTGGCCACCAACTGGATGCGCTGGCTGTTGCCCAGGGCCGATAGCCAGAATGCTGTGGGGATCATCCCGGCCAGGGACCAGGTGCGGCAGCGCGTTGTGCTCTGCGCCCACCTGGATACCCACCGCACGCCGATCTTCTACTCCTCCCCCACCTGGCACACCCTCTTTGGCCTGCTGGTGGGTGGGGCGTTCGCCAGCATGGTCGTGGGAGCGGCTGCCTGCACCCTGGGCGCGGCACTCGGCTGGATGTGGGTGCGCTGGCTCGGGCTGGCCGCCGCGGCGATGGAGATCTTTGCCCTGGTCCTGTGCCTCCACGCCGATTTCACCCCCTTTTCGCCCGGCGCCAACGACAACGCCTCCGGCGTGGGGGTCATTTTGGAGCTGGCCGGGCGGCTGAGGGAGGAACCGCTGGCCCATACCGCGGTGTGGCTGGCCTTCACCGGCTGTGAGGAAGTGGCTGCTTACGGCATCGCGGCCTTCCTCGACGCCCATGCGGCTGAACTGGGCGGCCAGGCTGTGTACGTCATCCTCGACCAGGTGGGACTGGGCCAGGTGAAGGTCCTGACCGCCGACGGCCTGATCCTCAAGCGCCGGACCCATCCCCGTGCCCTGGAACTGGCCCGCCGGGCGGCCGCTGCCCGGCCCGAACTCCAGGTCGGCGAGCATGTGGGCATCGCCTACACCGACGCCCTGGTCGCCACCCGGCGCGGCCTGATCGCCCTGACGATTGACGCCCTCCCCTCGCCAGGCTCCGACCAGGCCATGCACTGGCACCAGATGGCCGATACACCGGCCCATGTGGACCCACAAACCCTGGCCGACACCCACCTTTTTACCTGGCAAATTCTGCAAGAGATCGACAGAATGGGAGGCTGAAAGATGAACTGGAGCCAACCTGTAACCGAACTGATCCGACGCCGTTTCTCCTGTAGAACCTATCGCCCTGATCCTCTCGACCCCGGCGTGCGGCGGCGTCTGGCCGGGGCCGCAGCCGCCATCCAGGCTGGACCCTTTGGCACCCCACTCCGTTTTCGGCTCATTGCCGCGACCGACCGGGAGGCGCAGGAACTGCGGGGGCTGGGCACCTACGGTTTCATCCGGGGGGCAACCGGCTTTCTCCTGGGGGCGATGGGCCAGGGGGACAGGAATCTGGAGGAGTTCGGCTATCGGCTGGAGGAGTTGATCCTCCTGGCCACCGACCTGGGACTGGGCACCTGTTGGCTGGGCGGCACCTTCAACAAGAGCGGTTTTGCCGCCAGGATGGAACTGCGGGCCGGCGAGGTGATGCCCTGTGTCGCGGCCGTGGGGTATATCGCCGACCGGCGTGGCCTGGTGGACCGGCTTGTCCGCCGCCAGGCGGGTTCCGACAACCGGCTTGGCTGGGAGCGGCTGTTCTTCGACCGGCAATTTGGTCGGCCGCTGCCCCCCGAAGCGGCCGGCGCCTACGCCGGTCCGCTGGAGATGGTGCGCCGGGGGCCTTCGGCCTCCAACAAGCAGCCGTGGCGTGTGGTCCGAGATGCCGGCGTCTGGCATTTTTACCTGCAACGGACCCCCGGCTACCTCCAGGGCATAGATGGCCGCTTCGTCGTCGCCGACCTGCAACGGGTGGACCTGGGCATCGCCCTGTGCCATTTTGAGCTGACCGCTCGCCAGGCTGGGCTGGCGGGGCGCTGGGTCTTTCACGAACCGGACCTGGCACTGCCCGACAGCCTGACCGAGTATACGGCGAGCTGGGTCGAGGGGTAATGGCCTGGCAGATGGGGAAGCAGACCCCCCCTTCGCCGCGCTGGCGCCTCCTGGCCCTGGTGGCGGCGATCTTGTGTCTGACCGCCTTGTTGCTGGTCGGATTGTGGCAGCTCCCCAGGCTGTCTCCCGACCTGGCGGGCGCAACGGCCGCGTCCACGGCTGCCAATCCCGCCCGACCCACACCGGCGGCAACGGCGACGCCGGCCATCCGCCAGCCGACCATCGCCCGCCTGAGCGCCGAGGCTGACGAGGAAGCGCGGGCGGTCACCTTCCATCTGGCGGCCCAGGTGCCGCCCGACCGGGCTGTGGCCGAACTGCTCCTGTGGTACGATACCGAGGCCGGCCACACCCCCCGACATTTCGCCGGCCCGCTGCCGGCCAACCTGACCTTCAGCTACCGGCTCGACGCCACCCAGGAGGGCCTGACGGCCACGCTGGCCTCCGGCGAGTTGGACTACTGGTGGCTGGTGCGCGATACCGCCGGCGAGACGGCCCGCGCCGGTGGAACCGTTGCCCTGGGGCCGACGTTGCAGGCCCTGGTCGTCACGCCGACGCCAGAGCCGCTGCCCTTCCCCTTCACCTGGGGCCTGTCGGAGACACAGCACTACCGCTTCTACTTTGTGCCCGGCGAGGCCGCCGAACGGGACCTGGCGCAGATCGGAGTTGTGGCCGAGGGTGCCCTGGACCAGGTCCGCAACACCCTCCAGGTCGAATTCGAGGGCCAGATGAGCGTCTACCTGGTGCCCCGTGTCTTCTGGCAGGGCGGGGTGACCTACGGCGACAAGGTGCAGATCATCTCCTACCTGGACCGCAACTATACCGGTGTCGAAACCTGGAGCTACTTTGCCCACGAAGGGACCCATGCCCTGGCCCAGGACCTGCTCCAGCCCAAAGCAGAGGAAGGTGGCCCCGACGGCGTGCTGGTCGAGGGGCTGGCTGTGTGGGCCAGCGACGGCCACTACCGCCGCGAACCGCTGGACCTGTGGGCTGCGGTGGTCGCTGCCTCCGACGACTATCTGCCGTTGGCCGACCTGCGTGCCGGGCCGTTCTACGACTTTCAGCACGAAACTTCCTATCTGGAGGCAGGCTCTTTCGTCAAGTTCCTGGTGGAGCGGAACGGGGTGGAAACTTTGAAAGAGCTGTACGGGCTGGCTACCGGCCAGGCGGCTCACGACGAAGCTCTGGTGCAGCGGCTGTATGGCCAGAGCTACGCCGGGCTGGAAGCTGAGTGGCGGGGCTACCTGGCCGGCCTGTCGCCTACACCGGAGCAGGCCAAAGCCTGGCACCTGGAGGTGCGCGCCTTTGAGTTGATGCGCCGCTATCAGACCCGGATGGACCCCGATGCCCGCATCCTGCCCGACAGACCGCCGGCCGAATGGACCAGCGATACACTCAAAATCTTCCTGCACCGCGCCGGGTCGCCGGCCAACCTGGTGCTGGAAACGGCACTCATCGCCGCTCAGGAACGGCTGCACCGGGGCGATCTGGCCGGCGCAGCGGCACTCCTGGACGATGTGGAGGCCGGCCTTGAGGCCGACGGCGGCCTGGATCGCCCCTCGCTGGCGGCCAGACGGGCCATTGTGGACCTGCTGGCGGCGCAGGACCGGGCCCTGCTCCGCGCCGACGCCCGCGCCTACCGGGCCACCCTGGCTCCAGATTCGGCCCTGGCCGGGGATGAGGCGGTGGCGGAGGCGCTCGGCCCACCCTTTGTCGCCTGGCGGCAGGAGCTGGTGCGGCTGGACCTGGCCGACGATGGCCTGCACGCCCAGGGGGTGATCGCGCTCCATGCCAGGGTGGCCTGGGGCAGTTTTGGTGGCGATGGGCAACTCTTTACCGTACAGTTTGAACAATCGGGCGGGCAATGGCGGATGACCGACCGCCGGCCTCAGAGCCGGTCTGAAAACCACTAAGGACACAAAGAATTTCTGTCAGCTTCCTCTCATTTCTTTGTTCCGCGCGCCTTTCGTGGTAGACTTTTCAGACAAGCTATCAGCACAAACCCTGAACCTCCTCTCTTAGAGCTTGTCTGAAAACAAGACACACAAGGGCACCATGCGGTTTTTACTCGTTTCCTTCGTTTTCTTTGTGTCTTTGTGGTGAGCTTTTCAGACTAGCTCTTACCCCTGTGGCCTACACCCCAGGGGTCGGAAAAATACCCTCCAACATCCTCTGAAAGGAGGGTATCCCTCCCCTGCTGCCTGGCATATAATAGAGACAGGACTCGATGGGTCCCTTTTGCTCCTGGCAGGTCTGTGACCTGCCGGGCATCTGGTCATAGACCCGCTTTGAGCCGTGAAAGGCCCGGTATGGGAAGGTGAATCCGGGAATTTCCGGCTGCTCCTTCCTGATTCCCCGGCCCGAACCTTCAGGAGCATCGCCAATCCATGAGGAGGTGAAAAGTGGAGTTTCAAACAGAACCTATCAAGCGACGATGGGCAGGTATCGGCCTGGCGGCGCTGTTGTGGCTCCTGCTGGTTGGACTGGTGCTGACCCTCCACCCTGCGACGGCCACCGGCACCGGCAGGCCGATCCCGGCGCCGGCAGATTGGACCCTGGACGGCAACCCTCCCCTGATCCTGACCCTGACGGCCAGCCCGACGGTTCTCCTGGCCGATGGGGTGTCTACCTCGACCCTGACCGCCGGGGTGGTGGACGGGCTGGGCGACCCGGTGGAGGATGGGACGGTGGTCATCCTGACCACCACCCTGGGCAGCTTTCCCGGTGGGCTGACGACCACCCCCCTGCCCACCGGGACGATGACCGTCGAGGCGGAGAGCGACGAGGTGGGCAAGGTGGGCACGTGGGTGCCCTACAGCGACCCGCAGGCCAGTGGGGGTGGGGGTGTCTACTCGGACGGGGTGTTGGACAGGGTGACCTATCCCTTCACCGGCACGGGGGTGGCGGTTCTGTTTCAGAAGCAGTTCAATGCCGGCATCGCCCATCTCTACCTGGATGGTCAGTTTTACCGGGCGGTGGACACCTACTCGCCCGGTGTGCTCTACCAGCAGGAGGAGTTGATCGCCGCCGACCTGCCCTACGCGCCGCACCTGGCCGAGGTGGTGGTCACCGGGTTGCAAAACCCGGCCTCGTCCGGCTCCTACCTGGTGGTGGACGCCTTTCGCCTCTATGGTCATGACCGCAACGGGGCCTGTCTGACGGAGGGTGGGGTGGCGACCGTCACCCTGACCTCGGCCATCACCCCCGGCATTGCGCAGGTGGAAGCCTGTGCCGGCCTGGCCTGCGATTCGACGACGGTCCGCTTTGTCACGGCCGGCCCTCTGACCCTGACCCTGACGGCCAGCCCGACGGTCATCCTGGCCGATGGGGTGTCCACTTCGACCCTGACCGCCGGGGTGCTGAACGGGCTGGGCGAACCGGTGGAGGATGGCACAGTGGTCCTCTTGACCACCACCCTGGGCAGCTTTCCCGGCCTGAGGGTTCAGGCGGCTGAGGCTCTCACCGGCACGGCTCTGACCCATGATGGGGTGGCGACCATTACCCTGACCTCGGCCATCACCCCCGGCATTGCGCAGGTGGAAGCCTGCGCCGGCCCGGCCTGCGATTCGACGACGGTCCGTTTCCGGGCGCCGGGCATGACCCGGTTATACCTGCCGATCATTATGAAGCGCTATCTCCCGCCTCCTGTTCCTGTCTGTCAGGAGCAGATTCAAAACGGGAGTTTTGAGACAGACGATGCCTGGGTCATCGGCTCGACGCCGCGTCCGGCCCGGTATACCACCGAGCGCGCCCACAGCGGCAGCCGCTCCATGCTGCTGGGCATCAAGCTGGGCGAGGCAGATGTGCGCAGCTATTCCTCGGTGCGGCAGACGATCACCCTGCCGGCGAACACCTACACCGCCACGCTGACCTTCTGGTACTACCCCCTCTCCGGGCTGGATGCCGGCGACCGGCAGGAGTGCCTGCTGTTGGATGAGACGGATCACCTGCTGGCCATCCTGATGCGCACCAATGTCAACACCGCGACCTGGACGCAGATGGTCTACGACCTGAGTGCCTACGCCGGCCAGACGGTGCAGGTCTACTTTAACGTCTACAACGATGCCGATGGCAGCGGTGTGGCCGCCTTTTACCTGGATGAGGTGTCGGTGCAGACCTGCACGATCATCGGGGGTCCCACGCCCACTCCGTCGCCCACTCCGCCGGGGCCCACCCCGACCCCCACTCCCGGCC
>DAOTYI010000013.1:0-1671 GCA_034434895.1 Anaerolineae bacterium | reverse complement strand
CGGCGGTGCGGGCGTCGGGTTGCAAGGTGTCCAGCGCGTTGTCCTTCAAGGCCAGGATGAGGCGGTGGGCCGCGCCATGATCGGGCACATCCCCCACATTTTGCACCACACCGCCCCGCAGGCCCAAGGCGGCCAGGACATCCGACCATTCCCCCGGCTCGATCTCCATCGGCTGGGTGGGCACTTCAGGTTCCCGCTCCTCCAGCCAGAGGTAACGGGCCTGGCGCAGATCGTTTCCCAATTCCTCATAGGATCGGCACGGCGGGCACTTGCGCACCTCGTCTTTCTTTGTGGTTTGGGGATGCTCGCGCCCGCAGACCTGGCACTCTTTATCCTGGTTGCCGCCGTGCCCCTCCGGGTTGAAAAGGGTGGCTAACTCGTCCCCCAATTCAGCAAAGCGGTGTTGCTTGGCCTCTCTAAGCTCGCGGGCCACGTCGTCCCAGCGGTCGGTGATCCGCCCGTCATAAAAGTCGGCTGCGGCCAGGGGGACGCACCCGAGGGCCAGGTAGAGGTCGCCCCGATGATGGACCAGCAGGATGCGACTGACCTCCTGCTGGATGGCTGGCAACCGCTCACTATCTGTGGGTCGGGCCAGCAGGTAAAAGTTCCCCCCGCCCTGGTAGAGGAGATTGGTGCTGGGCAGGTCCAGACGACGCAGGACGAAACGCGCCACGGCCTCAGTGAGGAGTTGCAGGTAGAAGGAACGACCGCGCAGGGCACTGGTGGCGCCACGGGCCGTGATGGTGTAGATGAAATCCTGCACCCCGCTGATGTCGCCGCCCACCAGGAGCGCGACCCTGGTGTCTTCCAGGACTGGGGGCGGCGGGACGTCGGCCGGTCGTTCGCCGCGCCGTTGGGCCTCTTTTCTTTTGTCGTACCAATCCCGGAGCGCCTGCAATAGCGCATCGAGTGTGGCCTCGTCTGCTTTGACCAGGCCGGCGGCCAGGGCGGCCGTGGTGCGGCTGTGGTCGTATAGGCTCACGTCCGGCACGGAGCGATAGTAGGCCGAGGGGACACACCAGGTATAACGTTGCACCAGCAGGAGCAGGCTCTCTAAATAGGTGGGCAGGCTATCGTCCTCGTTTTTCTCATGGGCCTGGGTCAACTGCTGGGCTTCTTTCTCAAAAGCTGACCACAGGTCGCCATAGGCGGTCTGGACCCGGTCAGCATTCCAGGCCGGGCCGGGGAAGATCGTCTTGTGCTCCAATGCCAGGGCCGCCAGGGGCCAATAGAGATCGGCCGGTGCGCGCTGTTTATCGGCCTCTAACCGGCAGAAGATGGACAGGAGTTGCTGCGGCTGCGCTTCCTCTTCCTCTGCCCGTTCCCCGGCCGAAAGCCGGTCCGCCAGGGCAATCAATTTGGTCTCGTAACCCTGGAGCGGGTGGTCGTGGTGGCCCATCACCGGATACAACCGGCCTCGCCACTGCGAGGGCACGTATCGGCGGACAAACTCGCCCCCCACCTCGGCATGTTCTCCCCTCTGCCAGCCGGCCCGCTGCCCAAACTTGCCCACATCGTGCAGCAGCCCGGCCAGCGCCGCCAGGTACACCCCGTCATTCGTCATCCGGTCATCCGTCATAGTACCCTCCTTTTGCTCACGTTGGCTCCTTTGCTCTTCCGCTCCCCCGCCTTTCTGTCACGTCCAGTATAGCAGATTTGCCCTGCAGGGGC
>DAOTYI010000012.1:0-9386 GCA_034434895.1 Anaerolineae bacterium | reverse complement strand
ACCGGCACCGAGGTCCAGATTGCGGCCGTCGCCCACGAGCCGGATGAGCCGGCCTTCCCCCGTCCTCTGTTGACCACCGGGCTGGGGATCGTGGCCGGTGGCCTGGCCGGGCTGGCGCTGGCCGTTCTCCTGGAGGTGTGGCCCCGGTCCCTGTAGGGCAACTGCTCGCAGTTGCCCTACAGATTTCACCGCCGGGCACACAGAGAACGCCGGGGAATCAAACCCGGCGTTCTCTGTGGTGAGAGGGGATATTTTTTATCTTAACAGCCTGGGGGAGTGGAGGTTTTAGCCGATGAAAACAGATGTGTTTCTGGCTAAAACCGGCTAAAGCCTTGACTCCAGATCGCTTCTCCGACAGGCTGCTAGCCGAGGAATATCCCGATCGCCGTCAGCAGCGGGGTGAGGATGACGATCAGGACATTCTTGGCCAGGAAGGGGATCAATTTTTCAATGGCTTCGGCGTTCCGATAGGCACCGAGGAAGGTCGGCACGGCCAGGGGAAGGCTGCCCAGGCCCAGCAGGGCGGTCCAGGGCAACCTGCCCAGGATCGCCCCCACGACGATGGACAGGTAGGTTGCCAGCAGGAACAGGCCGTAGACCAGGCTGGCGGTCCGCCGGCCGGCGAGAATGGGCAGGTGCCGCCGCCCAATGCTCTGGTCAGCCTCCACGTCGGGGAGCTGGTTCAGCAGCAGCAGATTGTTGACCAGGAAAAAGGGTACCAGCGAAGCAAAGAAGGAGGCCCACGAGTAGCTGCCGCTCAGCACAAAATCGGTGCCCATGACCATCAGGGTGCCAAAGCCCAGGCCGGGGGCGATCAGGCACAACAGCGGGGAGCGGGTGATCCAGGGGGTGTAGAGGACGATAACCACCAGCCCCAGCAGGCCCAGGGGCAACAAGGCCACTCCCCGGACGGAGACAAAGTACAGCCCGATCAGGCCGGTGAGGGCCAGGGTCGTGAGCCCGGTGATCAACGCCGAGGGGGCTGCCTGGGGGTTGGCAGCCAGGGTGCCGCTGCCGCCGCTGAAGGGGGTGCGTCGTGTTCTGAGGTCGAGTCCGCTCTTGAAGTCAAAGTACTCGTTCAGGACATTGACGCTGATGTGAGCCGTGAATGCTCCTACCAGGACCAGGATCAGGTGGAGCAGGTTGATCCTGGCCCCACCCCAGACGGCGGTGCTGACTCCCACCAGCACACACACCGGCGGCAGGACCAGGAAGGGGAGGCGCATCGGCCCCAACAGTTGTTTCAGTGCAGTCATTTTGTTTTCCTCCTGAAATTTTTCTCTCCCACCTACAGCACCCAGGCTTCGGCCACACTCTCGACTTCGACCAGCTTTTTGCCCCGGCCGGCCCGCTTCTCCACCGGTACCTGGTCGAGATGTTGTCGTTTGCCATCGGCGGCGATCAGGTCCACCCCGCCGTCCAATGGGCCGACGGCCACCGCCACCGCCGGGCCGGTCGTCCTGGTGACGTTGAGCAGTTGCACTCCCTGGCCGCCTCGTCCCTGCACCGGGAACTCGTCGAGCGGCATCCGCTTGACATAGCCTGTCTGGCTGACCACCACCACCCCCCATCCGGCTGCCGGGTCGCTCAGCACCGCGCCGCCCAGCAGATGGTCTTCGCCGGACAGCCTGATGCCGACCACGCCGCGCGCCGAGGGGGTGGCCTGGGGGTTGACTTCGCCGGCGACGAAGCGGTTGGCCCGGGTCGTGGTAAAGAACATCACCTGCGCCCCCTCTCCGCCGGTGCCGGCAAACAGCACCCTGTCCCCCTCCTCGCCCAGGCCGATGATCCGGGCCCATGACGCCTCGGCCCCGGAGCGCACATCTTCAGCCCTGACCCGCTTGACCTGCCCCTGGCGCGTGCCCAACACCAGGCAGCAGTCGTCCGACAGCCGGCCCAGGCCGACCACCTGCTCCCCTTTGGCCAACCCCAACTCCTGGAAGGTGGCGGAGCGTGGCAGACGGCCTGCTTCGCCCCACCAGGCCCGGCCGTGGCTTGAGACCAGCACCACCCGGTCCTGCGGCCCGACGCACAGGTGTAGCCGATGGGCCTCTACCGCCCGGCTGGTGACACCGACCTTGAGGCGGTAGCTGAACCCTTTGGCATCCTGGCGTTGCACCCCCTGGGTGGTGACGACAATCATCTGAGGGCCTTCAGGCCGGGCCAGGTCTGCCCCGGTGACAGCCCGTTCGCCCGATTTCTCGTCGGTCAGGATGACCGTCTTGCGCGGTGTGGCGAACCGCGCTTTGATGGCCATTGTCTCCTCGATGACAACCTCCAGGCGGCGTGCTTCGGAGCGCAGGATCTCCTTCAGGACTTTGATCCGCTCTTTGAGCTCCTTTTCCTCTTCGACCAGTCTGCGCCGTTCCAGCGCGGCCAGCCGGCGCAGTTGCATGGCCAGGATCGCCTGGGCCTGCAGGTGAGTGAACCCAAATTTTTTGACCAGGTTTGTTTCAGCGGTTTCGGCGCTCTGGCTGCGGCGGATGGTCTCAATCACCTGGTCAATCACATCCAGCGCCTTGAGCAACCCCTGGACGATGTGCAGCCGGGCTTCCCGTTTGTCCAGCTCGTAGCGGCTGCGGCGGGAGATGACATTCAGCCGATGATCGAGGAAGTAGACCAGCATCTCGCGCAATGACAGCCGTTGCGGACGCACGATCACCTGGCCGTTGACCCGCTCTGGGACCAGGGCCAGGGCGTTGACCCCAAAGGTCTCCCGGAGCTGGCTGTGGGCCAGCACCTGTTCGAGCACCTGGCGGGCATCGGCCATGCGGCTGACCTCGATCACCGCCCGCATCCCTTCATGGTCCGACTCGTCGCGCAGGTCGGTCACACCGCTGATTTTGCCCTCGCGCACCTCGCGGGCAATCCGCTCCAGGACGGTGGACTTGAGCACCGCGTAGGGCAGCTCGGTGACGACGATGTTGGCTTTCCCGCCACCGATCTCTTCCAGGTCCAGCCGCGCCTGCACGATGATGCGCCCCCGCCCCTGCTGATAGGCCTCCCGGATGCTGTCCACCTTCTGGCCGGCCGCATCGGTGCGGGTGCGGAGGATCACCCCACCGGTGGGAAAGTCAGGGCCGGGGATGATCTTGAGCAGTTCGTCCACCGTGATCTCGGCCCGCCGGTGCCAGTGGCGGGCCACATAGACCACCGCATCGCACACCTCGCCCAGGTTGTGAGGGGGGATGCTGGTGGCCATGCCCACCGCGATGCCGGTCGCGCCGTTGACCAGCAGGTTGGGCAGCGCCGCCGGCAGGATAACCGGTTCCCGCAGGGAACCGTCAAAGTTGTCCACGAAATCCACGGTGTCCATGTCCAGGTCTTGCAGCATGAACCCGGCGATCTCGGCCAGGCGGGCCTCGGTGTAGCGCATCGCCGCCGGCGGGTCGCCGTCAATACTGCCAAAGTTGCCTTGACCATCCACCAGGGGGACCCGCATGGAAAAATCCTGGCCCAGGCGGACCAGGGCCAGATAGACCGACTGATCGCCGTGGGGATGATACTTGCCCATGGCCTCCCCCACGATCCTGGCCGATTTCTTGAACGGTTTGTCGTGGGTCAGGCCCATCTCGTGCATGGTGTACAGGATGCGCCGCTGCACCGGCTTCAGGCCATCCTCGACGCGGGGCAGCGCCCGGTCGGTGATCGTCTCCACCGCATACTCAAAGTAGGCCTGTTCCAGGTCGGTGGTCAGGTTGAGCGAGTCAGCGGGATCAGCGAGATCAGCGGGATCAGCGAGATCAGCGGGAGCAGCGAGATCAGCGGGATCAGCGGGATCAGCGAGATCAGCGGGAGCAGCGGGAGCAGCGAGAGCAGCGGGAGCAGCGAGAGCAGCGGGGTTAGCGAGAGTGGTGTCAGGCATTTTCGCTCCCTGCGCCCCCTGCGCCTGTGCTCCCTGCGCCTGTGCTCCCTGCGCCCCTGCTCCCTGCGCCCCTGCTCCCTGCGCCTGTGCTCCCTGCGCCCGTGCTCCCTGCGCCCCTGCCCCCTGCGTCATGTGCCCCTGCTCTCTGCATCCTCTGTGTCATCCGTGTCCTCCACCTCTTCCGTGTCGCCCATGTCCTCCGTGTCTGTGTCGGTGTGCCAGCGTTCCAACAGCCAGCTCCGGCGCTTCCCCGCCTGGTTGCCCATCAGGGTGGCGATCAACCGGTTGGCGTGATGCACATCTTCCACCGTCACCCGGCGCAGGCTTTCATTGAACGGGCCAGACCCGGTGACGCGAAAGACGGTCTCGCGCAACTGGTCGGGGTTCATCTCCCCCAGACCTTTGTAGCGTTGGATGGTCACCCCTTCCCGGCCCCATCCCTTCAGGATGGCGTCCCGCTCCCGGTCGGAATAGGCGTAACGGACCTGTTTGCCCTTGCGCACCAGGTAGAGGGGGGCCACGGCCACATACAGCCGCCCGGCTTCGATCAGGGGCCGCATGGTACGCCAGAACAGGGTATAGAGCAGGGCGCGGATGTGGTCGCCATCCACATCGGCATCGGTCAGCAGGGCCACCCCGCCATAGCGCATCTCCTCCACGCGAAAGTCGGCTCCCACACCCCCTCCCACGGCGGCGATGATGGCCTTGATCTCGGCGTTGCTCAGCAGGCGGGTGAGCCTGACCCCCTCTACGTTGAGCGGTTTGCCGCGCAACGGCAGGATGGCGTGGTATCGTCGGTCGCGGGCCATCTTGCACGAACCGCCGGCGCTATCCCCTTCGACGATATAGAGCACCGTCTGCTCGATGGGGGTCCCTTTGCTGACATCGGCCAGTTTGCCCGGCAGGCCGGAATCAACGGCGTCGAGCACGCTGCGGCGGATGACCAGCGCCCGCGCCTTGCTGGCCGCCACCCGTGCCTGGGCTGCTGCCTGGGCCTGCTGGACAATCGTCTTGCCCAGGGCTGCCTTTTTGCGCAACTGTTCCAGCAGCCCCTCGTAGACCAGGCTGTGGACAATCCCCTGCACATGGTCGCTGGCCAGTTGGGTCTTGGTCTGACTGGTAAAGTGGGGGTCGTGCATCGAGACCTTGAGCACGGCTGTCAGCCCGGCCAGGGCATCGGCCCCCCGGATGCTGTCCTCCTCTTTCGTCAACTTTTTCTCGGCGGCGAACTGGTTGAGCGCCCTGGTCACGGCGCTCTTGAAGCCGGCCACATGTTTGCCGCCATCGGGGGTGGGGATGGTGTTGACAAAGCTGACGATCTCGCTGTCGTCCACGTTGGTGTGCCACTGGCACACCGCCTCCACCGCCACTCCGTTCTGCGTGCCGCCGATCTCGATCGGATCGCGGTGGATCGTCCTGCGCTCCTGGTTCAGCCAGTGGACATATTGCACCAGGCCGCCGTCGTAGCAGAAGCTCTTTTGTCGTCCCTTCTTTTTGCGGTTGTCGGTGAACTCAACGGTCACCCCTGGCAACAGGAAGGCGATAACCTGGAGGCGGCGGGCCAGGGCATCAAAATCGAATTCGGTCACGTCCAGGTAGTGGGGGTTCGGTTTGAAGGTGACGGTTGTGCCGGTGCCCAGCCCCCTGTCGGCGTGGGCCTGGATCACCTGGGCCTCGTCTGGCCCCCCCACCTGGCCGATGACCTGCCCGCTTGCCGGGTCCAGGATCTGCACCGGGGTGACCGGCAGGCCGTTTTCGTGCCGCTGGAAATAGATCACGCCGTCGCGGCGCACCCGCACCTCCAGCCACTCCGACAGGGCGTTGGTGGCCTTGATCCCGACCCCGTGCAATCCCCCGCTGGTCGAGTAGCTGCCCTCTTTGAATTTGCCGCCGGCGTGCAGTTCGGTAAAGACCAGTTCCAGGGTAGGGCGGCCCTTTTCCGGGTGAATGCCCACCGGGATGCCGCGCCCGTCGTCGGCCACGGTCAGCGAGCCGTCGGGGTGGATCTCGACCGAGATCCGCCGGCAGGCTCCGGCCAGGGCTTCATCTACGGCGTTGTCAATCAGCTCATGGGCCAGGTGGTGCAGGGCATCGAGGCCGGTGCCGCCGACATACATCCCCGGCCGCCGCTGGATATTTTCCGGATATTCCAGGACCTGGATGTCTTCCGTCTCATAGGTTCTGGACATTCTCTTCTCCTGAGAAAGGCTCTATCCCAATTATAGCACAAACGTTCTAATCTGTCAAGGGGTAATTTGCTTCAGGGTGGATACCCCAATCACTTGGTCATCTGTCCGGCAATGCTACTACATATTGTGGCTTCCTGCCTGTCACCGCCGTTCGGGTGCGTGGTATTGTACCAGCAAATGACCTCGTTTGCAACCTGGCGAGCGGGATTGACCGCACTGTTGAAGCGTGATACAATTGGTAGATGACGGATGACCCGGTTCCTTTGCCGATCCGTTGTTCTCGGAGGGAAAATGGCCGATTTTGGAAGCTATCAGGTCCCGCCCCCTCAGTACCGGGGGATCGCCAGCCACTCCCTGTACCTGACCATGCGCGATGGCGTTCGGCTGGCGGTGACGGTGGTACTGCCCCGCAATCTACCGTCTGGAACCCGCATCCCGGCGCTGCTGTCGCAGACCCGCTACTGGCGTGACATGGAGTTGCGGGTACCGTTCCGGTGGATGCTCTCGGCTGACGATCTGAACCTCGATTTCCGGCGCTTCAAGCCGTTCTTCACCGGGCAGGGCTATGCCCTTGTGCTGGTGGATGTGCGTGGCACCGGCGCGTCGTTTGGAGCCTGCCCTCACCCCTGGCCGGAGGATTCGATCTGGGACATGGCCGAGATTGTGGACTGGATCGTGGCCCAGCCGTGGTGCAATGGCCGGGTGGGTGGCTATGGCATCTCTTATGTAGGTACCACCGCCGAACTGCTGGCAGTGCCCAATCATCCGGCGGTCAAGGCGCTCATCCCCATGTTCAACCACCCGGACGCCTATACCGACATCGCCTTTCCGGGAGGTGTGCTCAACGAACGGTTCATGCGGGTATGGAGCCACTTTGACCAGCTCCTGGACCGCAACCGCATCCCTCCAGAGATCGGGCTGGCAGCCCGCCTGCTGGTCAGGGGGGTCAGGCCGGTGGACGGCGACCGGGACCGCCGGATGCTGGCCGAGGCGATCCAGGCTCATGCCGCCAATGGCGATCTGTTTGAGCTGGCTCAACAGGTTATCTATCGGGACGATCGCCATCCGGCCCTGGGCGTCACGGTGGATGAAATGGCTGTGCATCGCTTCAAAACCCGGATCGAGCGTTCGGGTGCGGCCCTGTTCGGCTGGGGCAGTTGGCTGGATGCCGGGACGGCCGATGCTGTGTTGCGGCGCTTCCTGACCTTTGACAACGCACAACGGGCGGTGATCGGGGCCTGGGAGCATGGTGGGCGGTTCCACGCCAGCCCCTATCGTCCGGCGACCCGTCGTGCCGACCCCCGGCTGCCGGCGCAATGGGGAGAGATGCTGCGCTTCTTCGACGCCTATCTGAAGGATGCCGACAACGGCGTGCGGTCGGAGAGGGTGTTGTTCTACTACACCCTGGGGGAAGAACGCTGGAAACAGACAGAGGTCTGGCCGCCCAGGGGGGCGACGACCTGGCGCTGGTACCTGACCGACAACCGCGCTCTAACCCTCGACAGGCCGGTGGCCGAGACCGGTGCCGACTCGTACGCCGTAGATTTTACGGCGACGACCGGCGAGTATAACCGTTGGTGGGAGATGGGCGGCGTTCTGAACCACACCGTCGTCTACCCGGACCGGGCCGAGGCGGACGAGCGCCTGTTGACCTATACCAGCCCCCCGCTCCAGAGCGACATCGAGATCAGCGGCTATCCGGTGGTCACGCTGTATATCACCTCGACTGCGTCGGATGGCGTGTTTTACGTCTATCTGGAGGATGTGGATGAGAGCGGCCGGGTGACCTACATCACCGAGGGGCAACTGCGGGCCATCCACCGCCGGGTGTCGGACGAGCCGTCACCCTACAGGCTCCAGGTGCCGTACCATTCGTTCAAGAAGCAGGATGCCATGCCCCTGGTGGCGGGTGAGGTCGCCGAGCTCACCTTTGGCCTGCTGCCGACCTCAGTATTGGTGCGCAAGGGGCATCGCCTGCGGGTGGCTATTGCCGGGCACGACGAGGGCACTTTTGTCCGCATCCCGGCGCAGGGGACGCCGGTCATCACCGTCGCCCGCAATAGCCACCACGCCTCTTGCCTTGATCTGCCGGTGATCAGGCGGGGCTGATCATGCTCCGGCCGGGCTTTCAGCGAAGGCACAACCTTCGCCCGCCCCATAAGAAGCGACTCAAGTAGGGGCAGAGCGGCGCTCTGCCCCTACTCAGGGGCCTGCGGCCGGGCGTCCACCGGCGTGGACGCCTCCGTCCGCGCAGGCGGACGGCCGGGTAGCCGAAGGCATTGCCTTCGGCTACCCGGTGCGATTTCCAATCGCCCGCGCCTGTTGACGCCTATGCGACGGCGGGGTCACAGACCCTGGTGGAGCAGGGCCAGGATCTTTGACTTTTTTCCTGCTCCGGTGTATCATTCCGCCCAATCTGGGGACCAGGAGGGGCAACATGCTCAAAACCCATTTCTGCGGTGAGCTGCGTGCCGATCAGGTCGGTCAGCGGGTCACCCTGGCCGGCTGGGTGCATCGCTACCGCAGCCACGGCAGCATCCTGTTCATCAACCTGCGCGACCGGTCGGGCATCGTCCAGGTGACGTTCGACGAAACTCACGCCCCGGCGGCCTTTGCCACGGCCAGCCAGGCGCGGGCCGAGTGGGTCCTGCAGGTGCAGGGCACCGTCCAGCGCCGCCCGCCCGGCCAGGAAAACCCGGACATGCCCACCGGCGAGGTCGAAGTCATAGCCGATGCGGTAACAGTCCTCAACCCTTCCAAGACGCCCCCCTTTTACATTGACCGCGAAACCGGCGAAGCAGAGGGCCTGCGGCTCAAATATCGCTATCTGGACCTGCGCCGCGAGCGGTTGCAGCGCAACCTGATCCTGCGCCATCGGGTCGTCAAATTTATCCGCGATTTCTTGAGCGAACGCGGTTTCATTGAAATCGAAACGCCGATCCTGACCAAGAGCACCCCCGAAGGCGCTCGCGATTACCTGGTGCCCAGCCGTGTCCATCCCGGCAAGTTCTACGCCCTGCCCCAGTCGCCGCAGCAGCTCAAGCAGTTGCTCATGGTGGCCGGCTTTGAGCGCTATTTCCAGATCGCCCGTTGTTTCCGCGACGAAGACCAGCGCGGCGACCGCCAACCGGAATTCACCCAACTCGACCTGGAGATGAGTTTTGTCGAGCAAGAGGATCTGTTGCAGCTTGTCGAAGAGATGTATACCCGCATCGTTGAGGAGATCAGCGACAAGAAGCTGCTGTTCAAGCCTTTCCCCCGCCTGACCTACCAGGAAGCGGTGGCCCGTTTTGGCAAGGATAATCCTGACCTGCGCTTTGGCATGGAGTTGG
>DAOTYI010000011.1:0-30514 GCA_034434895.1 Anaerolineae bacterium | reverse complement strand
GGGTATAGCCTGTCAAATAAAGTTGCACATGGCGTAATTTTTCATTGCGGAGGCGAAGCCTCCGCAATGAAAAATAACCTTCTTCTGGGGGCCGCGGGAGCCGTCAGGGACCCATGCAGGGGGCCACGGGCGAGAAGCCAAAGTTGAGGAGAGGGGGATTGGGGGTGAGGGGTGAGGTCCACCCTGGCTGCCATTTATGTTAATTTAACATTGTTGAGCTATTCAGGTGCCAGACGCTTTTGCTCCAAAACTATCGTTTCAGACAATTCTGTAGTCTAGACCAATGCTCCACATGGTGGTTCCCCGGCGCTGGCGGCAGGTGGAGGAACCGTGCCTTGTCTGCCCCGATGTCAGAGTCGGCACCGATATGGTCTTACTCCTCTGCCGCGTGGATCTGCAGCCACTCGCTCACGTAGCGGGCAAAGGTCTCAAAGTCGTCCAGGTTCTCCTGCAAATAGCGGTAGACCCGCTGCAAGTCTACCTCCAGGTACAGGTGCACCAGCACGTTGCGGAACTTGGCCATACCGACCAGTTTTTGGGCCAAGTCGGCCGGCAGGACGCCGATCTCAGCCAGGGGGGGGAAGAGGTCCTTATAGTCCCTGGGAATCTTGACCGCCTGATCGGCCAGGATGATGCTGGCAATATCCAGGACAGCCTGGATAGCCACTTGAAAGTTGTGTTCTGCTGTATCGGTATAGAGATAGTTCTTGGCGAACGCCTCATAGCTCATCGGTTGAAGGCCGCGCAAGACGCGCAAGCACTTCTGGATCTGCTGGAGGCGTCTGTTGATAGACGTCGTATCCATGGAGTAACTCTCCTTTCCGCGCCTTTTCCAGAATGGCATTTTCGTGCCGTTTCAGGATCGGTTTGAAGTCCAGGTACTCGTTCAACGCGCGCACGCGGAACTCGATCATCGCCTGGCGGTCACGGCAGAAGAGGAGGATGCCATCGCGCAACACGGCATAGCGGAACGCCGGCGGGGCCTGGTTGAGGATCAGCACGTCCACGTCGTTGGTGGGCAGAATTCCCATCAGTCCGCCGATGACTTCCAGCCGCATATCAAAGCAACGGTCGTCATCAGGATGGCCTTCCAGGAGCACCGCCACGTCCACATCGCTGTGGGCCCAGGCCCGTCCCCGGGCGTGAGAGCCGAACAGGTAGGCCAGCACCACCCCATCCAGGGAGGCGAAGTAGTGCTCCAACGCTTCTGCGTATTGATCCAGATCGAAGGATTCCATTGTTGCCCCCACCTGAAGGCAGGATACCACAAAGCGGGTTGGCTGTCAATCGCTCTGGCAATGCCAGCAGGGCCCTGTTAAATTCCCGCCTGGTTGCAGGACAGGCGCGGGGCCGGCCCCCCATAAAATCCTCCCGCAGGTTCTACGAGCCGGGCAACTGCGAGCAGTTACCCGGCTGGCTCTAAACCTGCGGGAGGATGACACCCTTTCGGACAGGCTCTTAACGTTTGATAACCACCGGCAGATAGACGACTGCTCTGATGGTGATGCTGACCGGCGCCGGTTCCGAGTCCAGCTCGCCGTCGTTCACGAGAAAGGTAAAACTGTCGGCGCCATAGTAGCCGGGGGCCGGCGTGTAGATCAGAGTGGGCGCTGTCCCGCCGAGGGTGCCGTGGCCCGGTCCGGTGACAAGGCGGTAGGTCAGTTCGGCCCCCTCAACATCCCAACCGCTGAGGGTGATGGCTGCCGTGCGGCCCTGCGCGGTGGTGATCGCCTGGGGGTAGGCCAGCGGCGCGTCGTTGACCGGCAACACGGTGATGGTCACCGTCGCCGCTTCCGAGTTGACCAACCCGTCATTGACGACAAAGGTAAAGGCGTCGGGGCCGGAGTAGTTGAGCGTCGGCGTGTAGGTCAGGTGGGGCGCTGCGCCGCCCAGCGTGCCGTGGTCCGGGCCGGATACGACGCTGAAGGTGAGCGGGTCGTCGTCCGGGTCGGAGCCGGACAGGAGGATCGCCAGGGGGATGTCCTCGGTGGTGGTTGCTGCCTGGGGGTGGGCCAGCGGCGCGTCGTTGACCGGCAACACGGTGATGGTCACCGTCGCCGCTTCCGAGTTGACCAGCCCATCGTTGACGACAAAGGTGAAGGCGTCGGGGCCGGAATAGTTGAGCGTCGGCGTGTAGGTCAGGTGGGGCGCTGCGCCGCCCAGCGTGCCGTGGTCCGGGCCGGATACGGCGCTGAAGGTGAGCGGGTCGTCGTCCGGGTCAGAGCCGGACAGGAGGATCGCCAGGGGGGTGTCCTCGGTGGTGGTCACCGTCTGGGAGTAGGCCAGCGGCGCACCGTTGACCGGCGACACGGTGATGGTCACCGTCGCCGCTTCCGAGTTGACCAGCCCGTCGTTGACGACAAAGGTAAAGGCGTCGGAGCCGGAGTAGTTGAGCGTCGGCGTGTAGGTCAGGTGGGGCGCTGTGCCGCCCAGCGTGCCGTGTTCTGGCCCCGTCACGACGCTGAAGGTCAGGGGATCGCAGTCCAGGTCGTAGCCGGACAGCACAATGTCCACCGGGGTATCCTCGTAGGTGGTCACCGACTGGGCGACCGCTACGGGGGGTCGGTTGGCGGCGGCGACGATCAGCAGGTCGTCAATGGCCGCCTCCACCAGGCTGTCGCTGCCCTCATCCGCCGCTTCGATCAGCAGGTAGATCGTCTGCCCGGCCCAGGCATCCAGGCTCACGGTCTTGAGCGACCAGAACCCGTTGTCGTTTTCGGCAGCGCCCAACTCCTCGAACACCGTCGTCGTGGTGGCACCCACCACCTTGACCCGCAGGAAATCGGCGGCTGAGGAGTTGCTGCCGTGGGCCAGGTAGTAGCGGAAAGCCAGCGTCAGGGAATCGGTTACCGGCAGGGTGATGTCCGGCGAACGGATGGAGGTGATCCCCCCGTCAATGTCGTAGCTGTTGGCATTGGCGCCCGACAGCCGCCCCGTCACCAGGTCGTTCACCCCGCTCGTCGTCGTGCCCAACTGCTTGGGCCCGTTGGAGTAGGTGTCTTCGGGGTCGCCCCGCTCCCACTGCCCCGAAGTCGCCGTGTCCGAGCCGAAGGGGTTGGGAACCCAGCCCTGGTTGGCCTCGAAATCGTCCTGCCAGACCGGTGTTCCCGCCAGGGGGGCGATCACGGTGTAGGTGAAATCCTGGCTGTCGGCGTTGCCGGCATAGTCGCGCACCGTCACCGAGATCACATGCTCACCGCCATCGGCCGGGAACTGGAACTGGGAATCGGGGATGAACCCCAGGTCAATGTAATAGTCCCGGCAGCCATAATCCCCACACGTCGGTGGCACCACATAAAAGTCGTTCAGGTAGGCATAGATATCTGCGCCGCCGGGCAGGGTATCGAAGCGCCAGGTGGTGTGCGTCGGCCCGCAGTCCACGGAGAAGGTGAACTCCCACGGCGGCAGCCAGTAGACATCGTCCAGGATCAGGTCACGGGCGCGGACGTACAGGCTATAGTCCCCTTCAACCTCGTTGCCGGCATAGACCTGGCCGTTCTTGAGCAGGCCGACGGCCTGGATCTCGGGGCCATCCGTGTCGGGCAGCGGGACATGGAAGGCAAAGCCGTTGACATATACCCCCCCCTCTGCCAGGATGTTCAGGTGGATGTGGTTGAACTGCTTGCCAAACGACCAGACCGGCCAGTAGACAATGTCGCCGATGTAGGTATCGGGGGGGATGAAGCCGCCGTTGATCGGATCGGCCAGATACTCGTAATACTTGTCCCAGATATACTGGGGGATGGTGTAGTGGTCAATGTGGTGGTACTGCCAGATGTAGCCATCCGGGTCCAGGACGGCCACCTCCCAGTACAGGTCGCTGGGAGGCCGGTAGTTTTCGATGTTGATCACCTGTCCACCGGAACGATTGTACACCTGGGTGCCATAGACCTTCATCATGTCCATGCCGTGATGAAAATAGGGAGTCCCCCCGTAGTTCTGGTACGACTGCATGTTCCAGCCGATAGAATCGAGGGCAAAGGGCCATTCGTAGACGCCATGGTCGGTCGAGGATGGATCGCCGGTGGCCAGGTGCAGGTAGTCCGGCCGCCAGGCGTGCTCGATCTCATGGTCCTGGTACCAGAGGGTGGGGTCAATGCCCTGGTCGAACTGTACTGCGCCCTGAGCGCGGGCCGCGGGCAGGGCCGACGGTCCGGTGGCTGTGATCCCCAGGAGGAGGGCGATCAAAAACAGGGCGAGGAAACGAGGAATGGTTTGCGTTCTGCTGCGGTTGTTGTCCATTTTCTCTCCGATTTACGATCTGCGTGCGGGTATTTCTTGCCGGTCTAATCATAGCACATCTTGTCTGCTCTGGCAACTGGCCCCCTGACACTTTCCACCCCGCCGGTGGAGGACAGCCTTTCCAGGCTGTCCAGGGGACCGTCAGGGACGTGTAGGGTGGGAGCGGGGGGTGGGGCTTGATTTTTCAAGCAAAGCGGTGTACAATATAGAGTGTGAGGAGCCGCCGGACCCAAACCGGCCTGGCTCTCCCCAAAAGGCACATCAGCGGAGGTTCAGGTTCAGATGATGGGCAAAAAGATAGAGGTTCTATTCATTCTGGCTCTGTTGGCTCTCAGTGGGCTGGCGTGTAACTTGAGTGAGTTGACCAGGCTCACCGTCGCGCCGACCTCCACGCCGGCGATGTTGAGGTTCACACCGACCCTCATTGTCTTGACGCCCACGCCGCTGCCCCCCGATCAGGCCGCTCAGGCAGTGGATATTGAGGAGCAGATTGTCACCCGTGTATATGCCCGGGTCAGCCCGGCGGTGGTGTGCGTCACGGCGCGGAATCAGTTTGGCGAGTGCATCGGTTCCGGCTTTGTGATTGACAGGGAGGGGCACATCGTTACCAATAACCATGTGGCGGAGGCCGCCCCGGAGCTGCTGGTCACCCTGGCCGACGAGCGGACCGTCCCGGCCAAGCTGGTTGGCGCGGACCCCGGCAGCGATCTGGCGGTGCTCAAGATTGACGTTCCGGCGGAGGAGCTGACTGTGGTTGAACTGGGCCAGTCCTCCACCTTGCAGGTGGGACAACGGGCCATCGCCATCGGCAACCCCTTCGGCCTGGAGCGGACGGTGACGGTCGGCATCATCAGCTCCCTGGAGCGGACGTTACCGCGAGACAACAGCGATTTCCAACTGGCCGAGGTGATCCAGACCGATGCAGCCATCAACCCGGGCAATTCAGGGGGACCTTTGCTCGATTCCCAGGGGCGGGTCATCGGCGTCAATACGGCTATCCGCTCCACCACCGGGGCCAACGCCGGGATCGGGTTCGCCGTTCCGGTGGACATTGTGAAGCGGGTGGTGCCGGAGCTGATCGCCCACGGGCGCTACCGCCACCCTTGGATCGGGGTACGGGGGCGGACCATCACCCCGGAGATGGTTGAAGCCATGGACCTGCCGGTGGAGACGGGGGTGCTCATTGCCCAGGTGGAGCCGGGTAGCCCGGCTGACAAGGCCGGCCTGCGGGGTGGGGGGCGCCAGGTGGTCGTCTCCGGTGTGCCGATGCTGGCCGGCGGGGATATTGTGGTGGCCATCAACGATAAGCCGGTCAAGCGCTTCGATGACATCATCAATTACCTGGCCAGTTCCACCAGCGTGGGTGATGTGGTGACACTCACTATTGTGCGCGACGGCAGGCAGCGTCAGATTGACGTCACTCTGGAGGAACGTCCCGGCGACTAAGCGCCTGTCTGAAAACCACCGGGGAGGCTGCTGAAAAAGTCCCGGTTTGCACCGCAGAGACGCAGAGACCGCCGAGTTTTTTATGATTCCTCCGCGTTCTCTGCGCCTCTGCGGTGAGAGGGGATATTTAAGCACCCTCGTGAGCGGGGAATAAGAGGGGATGCAATGATGAACCGTCCTGTAGAGAACGTAGCAAACAAGTATATTTGAAAAGGGAGGAAAAATGTTTACAAGGGAAGATATGGATGAGCTGGTTCAGTTCCGAAGTGAGCGTTCTCCGGTCCTCAGCCTGTATCTGAACGTGGATCCGACTCAGCAAAAGACCGACCAATACAAGTTGAACATGCGGGCCCTGCTCAAGAAGGTGGCAGATGAGGCCAACCCGGCTGACATTGAGGCGGTAGAACGCTATTTCGATTTTGAATATGACTGGCAGGGCAAGGGGGTAGCGGTCTTTTCGTGCCGGGATGCCGATTTTTGGCGGGCCTATTCGCTGGCTGTGCCGGTGCATAACGAGGCGTATGTCTATCACCGGCCCTACATCAAGCCGTTGACCGATGTGCTGGATGCCTATGGTCGGTATGGGGTGATTCTGGTGGATAGTGAAGGGGCGCGGATGTTCCTTTTTAACCTGGGTGAACTGGTGGAGGCATCGGGCACGTTGGGGGAGGAGGTCCGCCGCTTGAAGCATGGCGGCGCATCGGGCATTACCGGCATGCGCGGCGGTCGGGCGGCGCGTTCGGCGCGGCGAGAGGAGGCGGTCGTCCAGCGCAACTTGAAAGAGGCGGTGGAGGCGACGGCTGCGTTTTGCACCGGCAACGGCTGCACCCGCCTGGTGTTGGGGGGCACCGAGGCCAACGTCCGTCAATTCTATGACCTGTTGCCTAAATCGCTCCAGGATATGGTGATCGGCTCGTTTGTGGTGGATTCTGGGGCACCGGTGGCCGAAGTGCAATCCCGTTCGATGGACCTGATCGAACAGGTGGCCCAGAAGCGCGAGACCGAGTTGGTGGACAGGATGATTGCCGGCTGGAAGCGGGGCAGTGGGGGAGTGGCCGGCCTGTCCGATACACTGGCTGCGCTCCAGGAACATCGGGTCGGAGTGCTGCTGGTCACCGCCGGCCTTGAAGCTTCCGGGTATCGCTGCCAGAACTGCCGTTACCTGATGCTGGTGGAACGGGAGGAGTGTCCCCTGTGCGGCGGTCAGATAGAATCTGTTGAGGATATTGTGGATACGATGGTCCACCGGGCCCTGGAACAGGGGGTCGAGGTGGAGATCGTGCGCGGCAACCAGAAGCTGGATGAGGCGGGCGGGATCGGAGCGTTGCTCCGCTATTAGAATCGTTCCCAGGGCACGGTGGCCGGGAACAGCGCGCGGATAAAGTCCCAGGCGTGGGCCAGGACCGCTTCCTCGCTCTGACCGGGGGGCACGAGCAGGTTGACCCGCATGGACAGCACCCCCTGCCGGGAGTCGCGTTGGGGGTCGCCCCACAGATACCAGTACAGGACCATCAGCTTCTGACCGGTCTGGGCGTGTTGGGTGAGCAGATATTGCACGTACATGGGGCGGCCCCCATCGTCAGACAGAGGGGCCGATTCCAGCCGGCCGGTGACGACATTCCACAGGCGGCCCGGATAGCAGGTCTGGGGGGTGTGGCTGAACAGCAAAAAGCTATCCTCCCCTTTGTTGCCGACGAGGGCCAGGGTGAGCCTCTGGCCCGATGGATGCTGGTAGGTCCGTTCCAGGGCGACGGTGGGATGTTTCAGGTAGAACAGGACCGCCGGATCGTCGCCGATGAACTCGTCCGCGCCGACCTGCTGCCACTGGCCCAGGGTGGCTGGCAGGGCGGCGGCTATCTCGGCGGTTGTGTCGGCGGTCAGGTCGTAGGGGGAGCGCACCGCCGTTTCATAAGGGGTGATGCGATACCAGCCCTCCACGTCTACAAAGTAGACAGCCCCCAACGTTTCGGTCTGTCCCTCGCCGGCAAGGGGCAGGCTGGCCGGCTGCCGGGTGGCCTGCCCCCACCGTTGCCCCCAGGTGAACCCGACCGCCATCAGCAGCAGGGCGATAATTAGAAGAGATCGTCGCGTATCTGCCAGCATCCCACCCCCTTGCTCAGGGCCAGCAGCAGCCCCAGTGCCAGGAGAAACAGAATCGGACTGGACCAGTCGTGGTAGAAGGTCAGGGCCGGCTCCTGGCCCCAGAGCAGGGCCACAGCCAGGAGGATGGCGATGCGCAGCACGTTGCTGAACAGCGCCAGGGGTGCAACGGCGGCCAGCAGCAGCGCCTTGGCCGCCGCCCGGCCTTCTACCAGGTAGATCCAGCCCACTGCCACCGTGAACATGGCCACCAGCGAACGCAGCCCGCTGCACGGCGCACCGACGACGAGGGTGGTGCCTGGCAGGCTCAGTTCGCCGCCCTGTTGCACCACGGCGATGCCGACCAGACGGGCCAATCCGGCCGCCGCATGGGCGGTGAACGATTCAAACCAGGGGCTGGCCCGGTCCACGAACGGCAGCGGCACCATCAGGGTCAGGAAAAGCAGGGGGAAGAGCCAGTGCCGCAGACGTGCCCAACCTTCCAGGTACAGAAGGATGCCGAACAGCAGGCTCACACCGGCCAGAGAGGCCACGACATAGTTCTGCCAGCGCAAAGCCCACACCACGGCGGCCAGGCTGACAAGGGTGGCCGGCAGGCCGATCCGGCCCTCACTCCGGCGGGGCTCGGCGATCAGCGGGCGCCAGCGGCGCCAGGCCAGCAACGCCGCCAGGAGCGGTATCAGAAACCCGTGGGTGTAGTAGGGATTGCTCAACCACGAGCGGACCAGCCACTCCAGGGCCGGGTAGAGGAGCAGGATCAGCAGCCCGGTGATGAGGAGGTAGGCCATCAGCGTCGTTCTCTCTCCGGTCAGGCGGTCTTGGAGCCGTTTAAAAAAACAACGGGATGGTTCACAACAGGTTGACCCCTGATGGGACACGGATAGCACGGATGGGACGGATGGACACCGATTTTGCCTTCGATCACAGGAGGTACGCCGTTGACCCGGCAGGCTGACCACAAAGGCACCAAGACACAAAGAATGACCAGGAAATCTTTGCCTTCGTGGCTTGGTGGTGAACATGTCGTCCCTGAGTCCTGTTCGATCATCCGTGATCCGTGAAATCTGTGTCATCCGTGTCCTATCACATTCTGCCCGTGTGAAAAGTGTCAATCAATTTTCGCCGATCCTTGAACCATCCAAGACAACAGATTTGAATGCCGGTCACAGACCGGCTTTGAGACCCGGATGGTCGAGATGACAGCGAAGCAGAGTATAGCCGGTTTCGTGGGGGATGTCAAATCATGGAGAATCGGTTAGGCCGGCGCACAGTGCTGGGGATGGGGTTGCTGTCCCTGGGGGTGGTGGGTATCGTCATGGTGGGCCTGGCCTGGTTCCTCAGCCGGGCCACATCCATCCCGCACAACCCGTACGGGGCTAACTTTTTCCTCGACCGCGAGGTGGAGTCCTGGAAGCAGGAAAAGACGTTGGAGATGGCCCGGACCGCCGGCATCGGCTGGATCAGGCAGCAGTTTTCGTGGGAAGAGATCGAGCCGCAGAGGGGTCGGTTCGACTGGGCCAAATATGACCGCATCGTCGCCCTGGCTGAGCGATATGGGATGCAGATCATCGCCCGGCTGGACCGGCCTCCGGCCTGGGCGCGGCTATCCAACCCCCTGCCGGCCAGCCCACCCGATGATCTGGACGACTATGGCCGTTTCGTCTACGAGTTTGTGCGACGCTACCGGGGCCGGGTACGCTATGTGCAGATCTGGAACGAGCCGAATCTGACCGCCGAGTGGGGCTTTCGGCGGGTGGATGCTGTGGCCTATACCCGGATGCTGGAGGTGGCCTACCGGCGGGCTAAAGAGGCCGATCCGGGTGTGGTGGTCCTCAGCGCGCCGCTGGCCATCACCCTGGAGGATGCCTCGATGCGGGGCAATCACAACGATCTGGTCTTTCTGGAGCAGATGTACCAGGCCGGCGCGGGCGACTATTTCGACATCCTCTCGGCCAACGCCTTTGGCCTGGACCGTCCGCCTGAAGACCCGCCGGCCCCTGACGTGCTGAATTTCCGCCGGGTGGAGCTCCAACGGGCCATTATGGAAAGGTATGGCGATGCCCGCAAGCCGATCTGGATCAGTGAGTATGGCTGGAATGCGGCGCCGGCTTCCTTTCCCGAAGAACTGCTGACCTGGAAACGGGTCAGTGCAGAGCAACAGGCCGACTATACCGTGCGAGGCATCGCCTGGGCGCGGGAGCATTGGCCCTGGCTGGGGGTGGTCAACATCTGGTATTTTCGCCAGGTGGGAGACATCCCCCCCGACCGGGCAGCCTATTACTTTGCCCTGGTGGACCCCGAATTCAACCCCATGCCGGTCTACGAGGCCCTGTGCCGGGCGGCTCAGGGTGTGGCCGGGCGGACAGCGCGCCGCCAGGGGAGCGCCTGGCCCTTCTCGCTGCTGGCAGCCGCGTGTGGTGGACTCGCCCTCGCCGGCGTAGGGCAACTGCTCGCAGTTGCCCTACATTCCTACCGCTTTTGGATTGCTTCCTCTCCGCGCCGCTGAATGTTGGCCGCGGTGGTAGAGGCCTCTAGTAGGGTAACTGCTCGCAGTTGCCCTACATTCCTACCGCTTTTGGATTGCTTCCTCTCCGCGCCGCTGAATGTTGGCCGCGGTGGTAGAGGCCGACTGTTGGCCGGACAGCATCCGGTTCACCTCGGTATAAATCACCTCCGAGAGCCGGGGGTAAGCCGCCGTTTGAGGGCGGGGTCGGGCGCCGGCCAGGGCCGACGGCAGGCGGGCGAAGAAGGGATCGCCGGCCAGGGCCTCATCCTCATAAGCGGTTACCAGTGCCGGCGGCTGGCCTGTTTGCAGGGCCAGGCGGACCTGGGCCTGGTGGCCGACCAGGAAGGCCATGAAGCGCAAAGCCTGTTCCGGATGCAGGCTGTGGGCCGACAGGGCCAGGCTCTGTCCCATCAGGCAGGAAGCGGGCAAAGGGGCCACCCCCACCCGCCCTGCCAGCGGCGAATCGGGGGCGTTGAGGATGGCCCAGGCGTAAGCCCGGTTGCGCATCAAGGCCGCTTCCCCCTTCTGAAAGGCGGCCATTGTTTTCCCCTCCTGGTATCCTGTCACTTCTGGGGGAGAGGCTCCAGAGGCGATCAGGTCTGACATCTGTTGCAGGGCAGACCGTGTCGGCGGGATGTCAAAGAGGAGCTGTCCGCTGTTGTCCAGCAGATCGCCGCCGGATGCCCACACAAACTCCAGGGTGCTACAGGTCAGGCCCTCATAGGCTGCCCCCGGCCACACATAGCCAGAGGGCAGGCCCTCCCTGGCCTTGAGGTCGAGGGCCAGGCGTTGTAGTTCGGCCCAGGTGGTGGGGGGAGTGTGGCCGTACCTGTCCAGCAGGTCGGCCCGAAAGTAAAGCAACCCCCCATCGGCAATCCAGGGCAGGGCCATCAACTGGCCGTGGATGCGATTCGCTTCTACGGCGGCGGGCAGGAAATCGGCCAGGGACAGGTCCTGGGAACGGACATATCGGTCGAGGGGGGTCAGCCCGCCACCGGCGACCAGACCGGCCAGCCAGCTATCGTCGAGGAGCAGAATGTCAACGCCGGTGTCCCCCTGTTGCAGGAGGGCAACAAACTGCTCCCGGCGTTGGGTCGCATCCCTGGGCATTTCAAGGATCCCGACCCGGATGTCGGGGTTGGCTGCCTCAAAGTCGGCAATCTCCCCGTCCAGGAAAGGGAATGTGGCCGCGTCGAACCAGCCGGCCAGGGTGATGACGACGGGCATGCCGGGCGGGACGGTCACCGTCGGGGTTGGGCCGTCGGCGGGGAGGGGAGGATGTCCGCAGGCGGCGAGGGTCCCGCAGAGGAGCAGGATCAGGAGGAACAGGCCGGAGGGGAATGAAACGCGGGTCACAGACCCGCGTTGAGCCACTTTTCCAGGTGCCTGGCACCTGCGGAGGATTGGCCTGAGTCGGTTCATCCTCCACCTGACGAATCCTTCTTGCGGCGCTTCAGGGCCGCCTGGGCAGCCCGGGCATAAGGTGAGCTGGGCAGCAGGTCAATCACCTCGTTGAACTGCTGCACAGCCTTGGCCATTTCTCCGTGGGCTTCGTAGGCCAGCCCCAGATTGTACCGGCAGGCTGCCTCGTACTTGAGGCCCAATCCGGGCTGTTTTTCCTCCTTCAGCACACTTTCCAGGGTGTGGATGGCAGGTTCGACCTGGTCGCAGTAGAGTTCGGCTGCGCCGCGATTGGCCAGCACGATCAGCCGTGACGAGGGGTCGGGCCACCAGGCCAGCCCCAACCGGTAAAGCGTAAAGGCTGCCTTGTGCTGTCCCTGGCGGACCAGCAGGTTGGCCACGTCCACGATCAGCCGGGAGCGCATGGTAACCAGGTACAGGATGAGCAGAAAGAGGATGGGGTTGAGCGCGATGCCCGATAGCCAGGCCCCCCCGATCAGCAGAATGCTGAGTGCCACCACCTCCAGGGCAAACTGCACCGACAGCCCCTCACGGCGCAGGAACGACATCCCGCCAAAGACCAGGATGTACAGGCAGGCGATCAGAACCAGCAACAGAGTGGGATCCAGGTTTCCCATCTCGCTCCCTGTGAGAGTTTTCCGGGCAGGGGAAGGCATTGCCTTCCCCTGCTCCGATTTTCAGGCAAAGAGGTAGTCTGCCGTCCGGCTGAGCATCTCCACCCCCCTGACCTCCGTGTCGAACAGCGGCAGCACGGCCCGCACGTCAGGGAAGGTGCGCCAGATTTCGTCCATATATTCGGCCTGCATCGCTACCCGGTTCTTGACGAAATCGGGCGTTTCGTCGGTCAGGCTGCTCCTGTCAATGACCATATTGACCACCACGCCGCCGACCGGGATGCCGAATTCGTCGAACCAACTGATAAAGCGGCGGATGACGGCGATGGGCAGGGCCTCCGGCAGGGTGACGAAAAAGAAGGCTGTCTTTTCGGCGTCGGTCAGCAGCTCCTTGGCATGGCCCATCCGGGTGCGCAGGTTGAGGAGATACTCCATCAGCGGGTCTTTTTCTTTTTTCCTCTTGCTGTAGGACAGGAGCTCGCGCAGGCTCATCGCCTCCTGACGGCTCTGGACCATCTTGTTGACCCACATCGAGTAGACGTCGGACATGCCCAACAGGCGGCGGGCGTTGGCTGTCGGGGCTGTGTCAAAGACATAGACCTGATATTTGTCCTCAAACATGAGGTCAATCATGTTCTCGAACATGGCCGATTCTTCAAAGGCGGGGTTCATCGTCGCCGACTCGACAAACTCGTCGGCCTTGGTCTTGACGTCGGCGTACTTGAGGAACCACTCGATCTTTTCCCGGATCTCTCTCTTGGACTTTTCGATGGTGTCTTTGGTGTCAATCTCGTATGCAAAGAGGTTGGGCACCCCGGCGACCGGTGTGTGCCGGCCAAAGACATCCTGGCCCAGCAGGCTGGTCAGGCTATGCACCGGGTTGGTAGAGGCCAGCAGTGTCTTTTTGCCCTGCCGGGCGAACCACAAGGCAGCCGCGCCGGCCAGGACGGTCTTGCCTACCCCCCCCTTGCCGCCGAAAAAGACATACTTGAGGCCGGGATGCTCGGCCAGGAACTGAGTGGTGTTCTTTGTGATCATGGTCCTTACCCTCCGAACATCTCGCAGGCCATCTTTTCGATCATGCCCAGGCCGGTGATGTCGCGTTCCATTTCCGGGATGTAGGCCAGCACCTCGTTGCCCAGTTCGCGCTTGATGGTCGCCAGATGGCCTTTCTGCATCTCCAGCCGGTGCCGCAGGTAGTCCGGGATCTGTTGCTGTGCCAGTGTTTCGGGAATGACCCGGTTGACGATATAGCCCGACAACGGCACATCATATCGGGCAAAGAGGCCAGCCGCCTTTTTGGTGTCCAGGATCGCCATCTCTTCTGGGATGACGACAAAGAAGAAGGCGGTCCGCTCGCGGTCGGTCAGGATGCCGGACGATTTGTTGATCCGCTCCTTGATATACTGCAATTCGCGGAGGATGGCATCCTCCTCGGTTTCCTTCTTGCGCTGCATGATGGCTGCGACCTGGCTGTATTCCTCCATCTCGGCGCGCAGGGCGGTGATCTTGTCAATCCACTGGTCGTAGACGCTGGCCATGCTCAGATAGTAGAGGGCGTGGCCCAGTGGCACCAGGTCGTAGATATAGTAGTCGTACTCGGCGCTGACGACGATATCCACCACGGCGTCGAAAATGGCGCTTTCCTCCATGGCCGGTTCGGCGGCAGCGGCCTGGATATAGTTTTCGATCTCCTCCGGGACCTGCTCCAGGCCGTACATGTCCAGGATCTTGCGCCGGATCATGTTCTGATACTCTTTGATCCGTTGGTCAGCGTCAATCTCCTGGGCGTAGAGGTTGGGGATAATCTCCACTGCGCCCTTGCCGAAAATGTCCCGCTGGAAAATGTCGGACAGGGATGCCTGCGGGTCTACCGAAAAGACCAACACTTTGTGGCCCTGCTTTGCCAGCCAGTAGGCTGTTGCGGCTGAAAAGGTTGTCTTGCCCAGCCCCCCTTTGCCGCCAAACATGATGTACCGGCGTTCGGGGTGTTCCTCAAAGATTTTCCGTAGTGACAATGTTCCCTCCTTGGTAATGATTGCAAGATGCAGGATGCAGGATGCAGGATGCAGGATGCCTCTTTCACGCCAGGGCGTCGGTCAGGTCCCGCTCGCGGAGCATCCGGCGTTTCCAGGTGGAAATTTGTGGGACGACATAGGGCAGAATGCGCAACGAGTAATAGGGTGGCAAAATGGGGATGCCCAGCAGGTCGCCCATCGTGATCAGTATGAACAGGTGCTCCATGCTGCCCCGCGTCTTGAGCGCATAGCGGCTCATATCGTGGCCGGCCATGCCATACAGGATGCTCTTGGCCGTCTCCAGGAAACCTGGCTTTTTCTGCTCTTCCTCCGTCATTTCAATCTCCTCACACTTTTGGGTATTAGATATTGGGTATTGTGCATTCCGCCTTCCCCATTCCGCCTTTCTCAGGTGATCTCCTGATCGCACAGATCGGTCAGGTCCCGTTCGCGGAGCAGGCTATAACGCCAGCCCTGAATGTTCGGCACCACGTAGGGCAGCAGGCGCAGGGCGTAGTAGGGGGGCAGGATCGGCACCCCCAACACGTCGCCGAACACGGCCAGGATGAACAGCCGTTCGATCAGGCCCCGCTCTTTTTTCAGGTCGCGGACCATCTCGTAGACGGTCATGCCGTACAACATCTCGCCCAGCGTGCGGGCGAGCTGTCGTGCTTTTTCCTGCCAGGCCGTCCTATCCATCTTTACCTGCCAGCGCCGAGGCCAACGCTCTTTCCAACTGCTCCCGTTCCCAACCGACCACCTTCTTTTTTCCTGCGACGATGAAGGTGGGGTAGCGCCGCACCCGGTAGCGCAGGCTCTTGAGCAGCCCTGCCGGTGATTGCGGGTCTATGACCTGGATGAGCAGCCGCTCGCCGTAGCGTCCGGCCAGATCATAGACCCATTCCCTCAGCCGCCGGACATCGGCCTGCCATTCCGGCGGATACTCGGCCAGGGCGCGTTCGGCCGGATCTCTTCCCATGCCGGCCTCGGACAGGATCAGCTCACAGGAGCTACAGAGGTCCGGTCCTTGCGGCATGGGGGCGATCACTTCCAGGTGTACCGGTTTCATCGTTCTCCGTCGGCCGGTTTAGGGCCTGTTCCCCCAACCTTTGGCTGCGTCCTTTGATGTAACTGCCTGCCCACCCGCAGGTTTGGGCGCAATCTTTGCGCCGCAATGAGCTGCTCGCCTTCTGACCTGCGGGAGGATAACGGGCAGGTAGCTGCCCTTTGACCATGATATCTCTTTTCGCCCAAATAGTCAAGCCTGGATTGCCTCTCAACAGGTTGCTAACGGCGATAGCTCAACAGCGGCTCGCCGTGGGCGATGCGTTGGCCCGGAGCGACATAGACATCGGCGATGATCCCCTCCTGGGGGGCGCGGATCAGATTGTCCATCTTCATCGCCTCGATCACCAGCAGTTCGTCCCCCCTGGCCACCGCCTGTCCGGGCCGGACGGCGACCGACTTGACCGTGCCGGGCAGCGGGGCGGTCAGCGTGCCTGCCGCAGGCAGAACGGCCTCTGTTGGCCGGAGGGCAGGTGGGGCGGAGTCGGATGTGGGTGCGGTCAACGGCCCGGCCGGAGGAACGACCCTGACCCCGACGGTGAAGGTCTGTCCATCTATTTCGACCTGGACCTGCTCCTGGCGGGGATCGGACAACAGCCGGACATCGAAGGTGCGGTCGTTGAGGGTGATCTGGTATCGTTTCATCCACTCCTCCGGGTGGGGTGGGGAGTCAGTCGGCGTTGGTGGTGGAGTGCCCACCAGGGGCTTACCGGCAGGGAGGCGGTTGCTTCGCCCGTCGTCGGGCTGGCCGTCAGTTCGGCCTCGGCGCGGGCCAGGGCCACGGCCAATGCTGCGGCCTGGAGCCGTGCTTCCTCTTCAGCCGGCTCTGTTGCGGCGTTGCGCTCAGGCTCACGGCTCCGGTCCTGGATCGCCGCCGTCAGCAACGACAACAGGCCGTAGAAAAAGGCCAGGGCCAGGAACAGCAACGTCATGCCCACAGCGGTGATCACCAGCACCACCATCAACCCCGCCCCCACGTTCCAACCTCCAATCTCCAATATCCAATATCCAATTGTTACACCGGCATACAACCATGCTTCTTGGGCAGCGAGGCTGCCTGCTTGTCCCGCAGGAAATCCAGCGCGGCCACCAGCCTGGCCCTCGTCTCACTGGGCAGGATCACGTCGTCCACATGGCCGCTGGCTGCGGCCGCGTAGGGACTGCCGAACTGCTGGCGGTACTCGGCCATGAACCGGGCCTTCAGCTCTTCGGGGTTCTCGGCTTCGGCCAGCTGTCGGCGGTAGAGGATGTTGGCCGCTCCCTCGGCGCCCAGCACTGCGATTTCAGCCGTCGGCCAGGCAAAGACCAGATCGGTGCGCACATATTTGCTGCTCATGACAATGTAGGCCCCGCCGTAAGCCTTGCGGGTGACCACGCACACCTTGGGCACGGTCGCTTCGGAATAGGCATACACGATCTTGGCCCCGTGGCGGATGATGCCGCCATGTTCCTGCACTGTGCCGGGCATAAAGCCAGGGCAGTCTACAAAGGTGACCAGCGGGATGTTGAAGGCGTCACAGAAGCGCACAAAGCGGGCGATCTTGTCGGAAGCATCAATGTCGAGCACTCCGGCCAGCCAGGCCGGTTGATTGGCGACCACCCCCACCACTTCGCCGTTGAGCCGGGCAAAGCCCACAACGGCATTGGGGGCAAAGAGCGCCTGCACCTCGAAAAAGCTCTCCAGGTCAAAGATGCGGGTGATGGCCTGGCGGATGTCGTAGGATTGGGTGTCCTCCAGCGGCACCAGGCTGTCCAGGGCCGGATCGGCGCGGGCCGGGTCATCGGTGGGGGGCAGGCGGGCCGGCGGCGTGGCGTTGTTGGCCGGCAGATAGCCCAACAGGCGGCGGGTGAGGGCAAAAGCCTCCCCTTCGTCAGCCGCCACAAAGTGCGCCACCCCGCTGACGGCGGCGTGGACCTGGGCTCCGCCCAGCCTCTCGAAATCCACCTCCTCGCCGGTTACCGTCTTGATCACATCCGGGCCGGTGATAAACATATAGCTGAGGCCCTGCGTCATGATGACAAAATCGGTCAGGCCGGGGGAGTAGACCGATCCGCCGGCGCACGGGCCGAGCATGACACTGATCTGGGGGATGACGCCGCTGGCCTGGGTGTTGCGCCAGAACAGTTCGCTGTAGCCGGCCAGGCTCCACACCCCTTCCTGGATGCGCGCCCCGACCGAATCGTTCAGGAAAATAAAGGGAAAGCCGGAGCCGATGGCCAGGTCCAGCACCCTGCATACCTTTTGGGCCTGCGCTTCTGAAAACGAGCCGCCGATGACGGTGAAATCCTGGGCGGCGATGGCCACCTGGCGGCCCTCTATCCGCCCCAGGCCGACCACGACGGCGTCGCCGGGGAACCGCTTTTCATCCAGACCGAAGGCGGTGTGGCGGTGGGTGATATAGGGATCGATCTCCTGAAAGCTGCCGGGGTCCAGCAACCGCTCGAGCCGCTCGCGGGCGGTGAGTTTCCCTTTGGCGTGCTGCTGTTCAATCGCCCTGGGGCCTCCCCCCTGGCGCAGCGCCTGGCGGCGGCGCCGCAACTCGTCGTTCAGATCGTGTACTTCCATCCGTTCCTCTCTCAGAGCCGGTCTGAAAAGCTTACCACAAAGACACAAAGGCCACAAAGGAACACGAAGGAAACGAATAAAAACCGCATGGTGCCCCCTGGTGTCCTTTGTGTCTTGGTGGTTTTCAGACAAGCTTTCACCGCCGGGCCCGCACGCCTCTGCGGTGTAAAAAGGATTTTGCCCATCTTCAGTCAAAGGCTGTCGGCCGGGAGGGATCGTGCAGATGGGCCAGCACCTCGGCCAGATGTCGTTCGTGGGTGCGGTTGGGAGAGAGCGGCGGCAGGTTGTCGAACGGGAAAAAGCCGACGGCCAGCGTTTCGTGGCTGGGCCGGGCCTCGCCGCCGATCAGATCGCACAGAAAGACGATCTTGTAGGCGTGATAGAACTCCAGCGGCCGGCCATCCCGGTTGGCATCGAACACGCCGACCACCTTGCGGGCCACCACCTGGAAGCCGCTCTCCTCCCACACCTCGCGCACGACCATCGCCGAGGGCCGCTCGCCGACATCGGCCCAGCCGCCGGGCATGGCCCAGCGCCCGTCGGCCCGTTCCTGCACCAGCAGGATGGTGCCGTCGCGGACGATTGCGCCGCGCACATCCACTTTGGGCGTGGCGTAGCCGGGTTGCAGCAGAAAACTGTCGAGCAGGGGCCCGGTCGCCAGCCCGGTCTGTTCGTGGATGATTTCAGCCGCGATTTCACTCAGGCGGCGGTAGCGCCGGGTCTCATATTCGTTGGAGCTGTAGGTCAGGCCGGTCTGGCTCATAGCCTGGAGCTCACGGGCCCAGGCCAGCCAGCGAGGCAGATCGCTGCCGGTCGGCGCTGTCACCGGGCCTCCAGGATGACGACCCGGCCGCCATACAGGTCGCGGAAGCGGGTCCCATCATCGGCCGTGCCGATGCCGGCGCCGTAGTGCATCGGCACCACAATTTCGGGTTTGAGGGTGCGGGCTGCCTCGGCTGCCTCCTCAGCGGTCATGACATAGATGCCGCTTACCGGCAGCAGCGCCACATCACAGGCGATGTCCGCCATCTCCGGGATGTGGTCGGTATCGCCGGCAAAGTAGAGGCGCACCCCGTCCAGGGTGACAATGAACCCGACATGCCCGGCCTGGCGGGGATGGAAAGGCACGCCCGGTTCGCGGAACTTGTTGAGGTTGTAGGCATGGACCGCCTCGATTTCGACCCCGGCGACGGTCAGGCGGTCACCGGGGCGGACGGCCTGCGCTCCAGGCAGCCTGTCCGCCGCCTCACCGCCGGCCACGACCACAGTTTTGGGGCCGCTGACCTTCTTCACATCGTCAGGGGAACAGTGGTCAAAATGTTCGTGGCTGACCAGCACCAGATCGGCGGTCGGCAGCCTGCCCTTCAGTTTCCAGGGGTCAAAATAGAGGATCGGTGGTCCCTCCAGCCGAAAGCTGTCATGTCCCAGCCAGTGCAATTTTTTGACCAGTTCTTCTGCCTGCATGATTTTCACTCCTTTCCATTTTTGACTTCGGCGGCAAAGCGCTCGATCTGGGCGATCTGGGCGGCCGTCGGACGGATAAAGGGGCGGTGCTGGCGGAGGCGCTTCCAGGCCTGATCGGGCGTCAGGCCGGTGCTGACCAGGTAGGCAGCGGCCATGGTGGCTGCCCGGCCCACCCCTGACTTGCAATGGATATACACCCCGCCTCCGCTCCCGATCTCCTCGGCGATGAACGAGACCCCCTGCCGCAACTGGGCCAGGGTGGGCGCCTCGTCATCCACCGTCGGCAGATGGAGGTAACGGGGTGGGGCGATGCCGTGGTGGTTATCGTCAAACTCCAGGCGGAGGTTGACCACGGCAGTGATGCCCCGTGCGGCCAACGTCGGCCAGCCGCGCCGCCGGTACTGCCCGCCGACATGTAACTGGGGCGTGATCTGGCTGACGCGACGGATGGGCGCGCCGCTGAGAAGGCGGACCATGTGATCGGCGGCCCACCAAAAGGTGACCCGCAGGCCCTGTCCGAAGAGCCGCTGCCCCAGGATGCGCAACCCTTTGAGGAGGATCATCAGTCCTGCCCGATCTTGAGCACCAGCCAGTTGGCCGCGCCCCAGCCTTCCTTCCCCTCCGGCGAGCGGAGTTTCCACCACACATAGCCATCCGCTTCTGTGGGGCCGTCCAACACAAGCAGCACGGTCCCCTCTCTGACCGTGGTTTCGATCCGGGAATAGGTTGTTGGCTGTTGGCGCAGGTTCAATCCGGCGCCGGTGGTGCCCTGGACCACGACCAGAGCCCCTGGAGCGATCTGGATCAAGGGGGTGGGTCCGGGTGTACCCGGCAGCGGCAAGGCCACCGTGGCCGTCGGGGTCCGGGTGATGACGGCCGTCGGGGCGATGGCCGGGGGTGTGGCAGTGGGGGAGGCGGGCCGGGTGGCCGTGGCAGGCGGGGTTGGGGTCGCCCTGTCACCTCCCTTGATGGCTTTGACGATCAGAATCAGCCCCGCGCACAGCAGGATAAGGATGCCCACCAGGATGGCCAACAGCGCCCAGGGCGGCAGGGTCACCCGTCGTCGGCGGGCATGGGGCCTGGGTTTCTTGTCGGGCGACTCCCAGGGGCGGTCGCTCCATTCACCGGGACCGGCATCGTATTGGGTCATCCTCTTCCTCCTCGTGGTGGTTCAGAATCTGTTGCCCCTGTGATCCGGGCCTGCCGCCAGGCGCGGAGCTGCTCCAGGGTCAGGGTGTTGAGCACATCGCCGGCCGTCGCCCAGCCGCGCCGGGCCGTGGCCAGGCCGAAGGGCAGGCTGTCCAGCCCGGCGGGGTGGTGGGCATCGCTGTTGATGGCCAGTTTGACCCCCATCTCGACCGCCCGCCGCACATGCAGGTCGTCCAGGTCGAGGCGGGCAGGGATGCTGTTCACCTCCAGCGCCGTGCCGCTTTCGGCGGCGGCGCGGATGATGGCCTCCAGGTCCACGGCGCTCTCTTCACGTTGGCCCAGGATCCGTCCCGACGGATGGCCGATCACATCCACGCAGGGATGGTGGATGGCGTTCATCACCCGGGCGGTGATCTGCGCCGGGTCCTGCCGCAGCGAACTGTGCACCGAGGCGACCACGAAATCCAGCCCGGCCAGCAGCTCGTCAGGCAGGTCCAGGCTGCCGTCGGCCTTGATCTCCAGCTCACAGCCCTGGAGCAGGACAAAATCGTCCCACTGCGCATTCAGAGCGTCAATCTCGGCCCGCTGTTCGCGCAGCCGTTCCGGGGTCAGGCCCCGCGCCACGCCCAGGCTTTGGGTGTGGTCGGAGATGACCAGGTAGCGGTAGCCTTTGGCTCGCGCCGCCTCGGCCATCTCGGCCAGGGTGCCGGCGCCGTCGCTCCAGTTGCTGTGGACGTGCAGGTCGCCCTGAATATCATCCCATTCGATCAGGTGGGGCAATGTGCCGGCCAGCGCGGCCTGAATCTCGCCCCGGTCTTCGCGGAGTTCAGGGGGGATCCAGGGCAGGCCCAGCGTCCTGTACACCTCTTCTTCTGTCCGGCACACGATTTCGCTGCCATCCTGCCGCTTAAAGCCGTACTCGCTCAGGCTGAGGCCCTGTTTTTGGGCCAGTTCGCGCAGGCGGATGTTGTGCGCCTGACTGCCGGTAAAGTATTGCAGGGCCGCGCCCCAACGCTGCGGCTCCAGGACGCGCAGGTCGGCCTGCAGGCCGTTGTGCAGCCGGACGCTGGTCTTGGTCGGGCCGCTGAGCAGCAGTTCGGCCACATGGGGATGGCTGCTGAACGCGCGCATCACCGCCGCCGGTGACTCGGAGGCGGCCAGCAGGTCAATGTCGCCGATGGTGGAGCGCATCCGCCGCAGGCTGCCGGCGACGGCGGCGTCCACCACCTCGGCACATCGGGCTTTTAACCCTTCCACCAGGTCGGCGGCCACCGGCCAGGCGGTGCCCAGCGGGATGCGGTCGCTGCGCCGGTACAGCGCCTCGATGCCGGCCAGGATCCTGGCCTCCGATTTGGCCCCTAATCCAGGCAGCGTGCGTAGCTTCCCGGCCCGTGCCGCCTGCTCGACTTCGGCCACGCTCTGCAAGCCCAGCCGTTCCCACAGCAACCGGGCCGTTTTAGGCCCCACGTCGGGGATTTCCAGCAGCGAGACGACGCCGGCCGGCACCTGATCCTGCAATCGCTCATAGAATTCCAGCCGGCCGGTGGTCAGCAGTTCGTCAATCTTTTCCGCGATGGCCGGGCCGATGCCGGGGATCTGTTGTAGCGTCCCGGCCTGCCAGCAGGCGCGAATATCCTGCCCCAGGTGGAGGATCTGGTCGGCGGCACGGTGGTAGGCCAGCACCTTGAAGCGGTTCTCGCCCAGGATGTCCAACATGTCGCCGATCCGGTTGAAAATATCGGCCAGTTCGCGGTTGGTCATGGCTGAAAGCTCATTTCGGAGCTTATGCAGTTGCTCCTGTTTCGGAAAGGTCCTCGACTCAACTTCCAGGCTCATTATATGCGGAGTCAGGCGAAATGTCAAACCTTTCGGCCTGTTCTCAAAGTAGGGCAACTGCTCGCAGTTGCCCTACAAGGGCACCGGCCTGGCGGCTCCCTCCCTGGCGGGGGTCACAGACCCCCGCCGAGCGATAATCTGCCTGGTGATCCAACGCCGGCTCTTGCCTTTCCTGGCGGTTTGTGTTATAATCGCTGCAACCCTGGGGAGCGGGAGGGGATCATGGCTTTCATCGGCCAGCGGGCCAGGGGGGAGAGCATTGCCTGGTTCCGTGACCACGTCTCGTCGGGCAAGGCGGCCTTTTTCGCCCAATATGGCCTGGACTTTGTGCCAGGCCATCGGGAGGGGGTCTATCTCTGGGACGTGGAGGGCGGAAAATGTCTGATCAACTGCCATTGCAACGGAGGCGTGTTCAACCTGGGCCATCGGCACCCGGCCATCGTTGAAACCCTCAGGCAGGCTCTCGACGAGCTGGATATTGGCAATCACCATCTGTTGTCCGAGCCACGGGCGGCACTGGCCAGACGCCTGGCCGAACTGATGCCCGGTCCCCTGCCCTATACCACCTTTGCCGTGGGCGGCGGGGAGGCGATTGATTTTGCCCTCAAGCTGGCCCGTGCCCACACCCGACGGCCCGGCATCCTCTCGGCGCGGGGCGGCTATCATGGCCACACCGGCCTGGCCCTGGCTGCCGGCGATCCCCAATATCGTGAGCCGTTCGGCCCGCTGGCCCCCGGCTTCCGCCAGGTGCCCTTTGGCGACCTGGAAGCTGTTGCCGCTCACATCGGCGACGAGATAGCGGCCGTCATCCTGGAGACGGTACCGGCCACGCTGGGGATGCCCATCGCCCCACCTGACTACTTTCCCGAACTGCGTGCCCTGTGTGACCGTCATGGCGTGTTGCTGATCGCCGATGAAGTGCAGAGCGGCCTGGGGCGCACCGGCCGGATGTGGGCCATCGAGCACTGGGGCGTCGCGCCCGACATCCTGGTGACCGGCAAGGGGCTGAGCGGCGGCCTCTACCCCATGGCTGCCACCTGCTACCGCGCCGAACTGAACACCTTTCTGCACGAACATCCCTTCATCCACATCTCCACCTTTGGCGGGGCCGAGGTGGGCTGTGCCGTGGCCCTCAAGGTGCTGGAGATCACCGCCAGGCCGGCTTTCCTGAAGCGGGTGAACGAGCTGGCCGACCGTTTTGCCAGCGGCTTTGAGCAGTTACGCCAGCGTTACCCCGAAACCCTGGTCGAGGTCCGGCAATTGGGGCTGATGATCGGCCTGCTTTTCCCTGACGAAAGTTGTGGCCCGCTGATGACCCGGCTGATCTTTGACCAGGGTGTGCTGGCCATCTATGCCAACAACGACCCGCGCGTCCTCCAGTTCCTGCCACCGCTGATCATGGGTGACCTGGAAGCCGAAGAGGTTTTGGGCGCTCTTGACCGCGCTCTGGCGGCGCTCAGCCGGATGCGTGGCTGGGCCATTCACCATTGACTCTCCGACCGACCTGGAGGCGCGGCGACATGTCTTCCACAGACCGGGTTGGCCTGCAGCGCCGTGTGTTGGGCTGGGGTGAGATCAGCACCGTGGCCGAGGTCGCCGGCCTGCAGGTGACCGGCTGGCGTCACCCCGTCACCGGCGCGCCGATGCCGGTGGTCTATAAAAAGATGCCGCCCTTTCTCCACCGCACTGACGCCGAAGAGTTTGTCCGGCGCTACCGGGAATACAACACGGTCTTGCGGGATGAGGTGGGTATTGCTGTGCCCCATTTCGATGCCCGGATCACCGAGCCGGAACCGGGGCGAGTGCTCATCTTTGTCATCCAGGAGCGGGTGGACCCGGCCGCGGTGGGCCATGAGATCTTGCGCACGATCGGCCCTGAGGCTGCTCAACGCCTCTACGCCGCCATCCTGCGCCAGTACGAAAAGCTGTTCCGCTACAATCAGGCCCGTGCCGCCGACGGCTACCAGGTCGGGCTGGATGGTCAGATCCCCAACTGGGCGGTAGTCGGTTATGGTGGCGATCCGGAGGCCCTGACCGGCGAGGAGCCGCTGCTCTACCTGGATACCAACGTGCCGATGATCCGCATCGGCGGGCGCGATGTGGTCCGTACCGACATGTACTTCCAGGCCCTGCCCGGCCTGGCCCGGCGGTTGATCAAACGGCTGAAGATTGACCAGCAGGTAATGGACCGTTATTTCCAGGTGCGGATCATCATGCTCGATTTCCTGGGCAACCTTATGGTCCGTCACCGCGCCGATCTGGTGCCGCCCCTGCTGGCCATGACCAACGAGGCGCTGGCCGGCCCATTGGCGGCGGGCGGCTTTGCGCCCCTCACCCTGGAAGAGGTGCGCCGTTACTATCGTTCTGACGTGTCCACCTGGCGGCTGTGGCGTTCGCTCAAGCTGCTGGGAGCGATGTCGGATGGGATCAGCGCCGGCAACTGGCGTGTGTTGCGCCGTGTGCCTGAATTCTATCGCATCTGGACACAGCCGATCTTCTGAGAGCCAGTCTGAAAAGCTCACCACAAAGGCACAAAGACACAAAGAACACGGTGGTTTTCAGACAAGCTCTGAGTCAAAGCAGCACAAATACGGTCTGTGGAGGTGACCCGTGGACTATTTGATGTTGGTTCCGATTCCGCTGCTGGTCGTCAGCGTGACCCTGCTGATCTGGGCCGAGTTCAAGGCCGCCCGGCGCTATGTCTATCTGTTCAAGCCGTTCTCGACGCTGCTGGTCATCTTTGTCGCCCTGCTATCGCTGGGCACGCCGGGGGCGCAACTGTCCTTTACCCTGTGGATCACGGCCGGGTTGGTGCTGTCGTTGGGCGGCGATGTGGCCTTGATGTTCGACTCGGACCGTGCCTTTCTGGTTGGATTGGTGCTCTTTTTGCTGGCCCATGTCGTCTATGCCGCCGGTTTTACACTCTATAACGGGTTTCAGCCTCAAGACCTGCTTTCGGCGGCGGTGTTGCTGGCATTGGCCGTGGGCGTATATCTTTATCTGCGGCCTGGTCTGGGGAGGATGCAGGGGCCGGTCATCTTCTATATGCTGGTCATCTGCTTCATGGTCAATCGGGCTGTTTCTACCTTTTTCGGCCAGGCCTTTACTGCCGTCCAGGCCTGGCTGCTGACCGTTGGCGCGGCTCTCTTCTGGTTGTCGGACCTGGTATTGGCCGTCAACCGCTTCCGTCGTCCTTTCAAACTGAACCGGCTGGGTTTGTATCTGTACTATGGCGGACAGTTGCTCATTGCCTTGAGCCCGGCTTTTTTCAGGGTCGAGTAAGAGTTTATGATTCCTCTGCCTTCTCTGCGTTCTCTGCGGTGAGAGGGGATATTTTCTAAGCGCCCTCTGGAGAGAGGAAGGAGAATCTCGTCGAGGTAGCAAGTTCAAAAGGGGGTGAAAAGATGTGGAACGAATTTAAAAAGTTCATCATGCGCGGCAATGTGCTCGACATGGCGGTGGGCATCATCATCGGCGCCGCCTTTGGCACGGTCGTCAAGTCGCTGGTGGATGACATCCTGATGCCGCCCATCGGCCGGCTGCTGGGACGGGTGGACTTTTCCGGCCTGTTCATCAATCTGGGGCCGGGTCGCTACGATAGCCTGGCAGCGGCCAGAGAAGCCGGTGCGGCGACGATCAACTATGGGGTGTTTATCAACAACCTCATCACCTTTCTGATCGTTGCCTTTGCCGTCTTTGTCATCGTGCGGGCTGTCAACCGCATGCGGGAGGCGGCTGAAAAGAAGGAAGCGGCTCCACCCGCCGCGCCGACGACCAAAAGGTGCTCGGAGTGCCTGTCGGAAATCCCACTCGAGGCGCGGCGTTGTGCCTTTTGTACCTCTGTGGTGGAATAAAATCGGGCCTGGAAGCTCTTGAAGGGCTTCCAGGCCTGATTATCCCGCAATAAACCCGCAAAAAGCCGCAATGGAACCCGCAAACCGCTTGAATGATTAGAACATATGTTCTAAATGAACTGTAAGGCAACTGCGAGCAGTTGCCCCACAGTTGGACCTCAATCGCGCAGGATATAATACCGCCCCCGACCGCTGCTCACCGGCAGGGCCAGGCCGGCTTCGACCAACCCCTGCAGGTCATAGAGCGCCGTCCGTTCCGATACGCCGAACAGTTGCTGATATTCGCGGTTAGTGAGCCGCCCGTGGCGGCGTAAATAGTCCACCGCCCGGATCTGGCGGTCGCCCAGACCCAGCCGCGCCAGGTCAGGCAGGGGGCGGGCCGGCCGCCGCCCCTTGAGGGTCACCCAGAAGGACGATCCCCGGTTTTCAAACAAGGGTGGTTCCAGACCGGCGGCGATCATGCTCCGGATCATCTGGTCCACACCCAGGCCGCGCCGCTCGACATAACCAAAATCCTCTAACAGGCGCATGATGTGGGGGTTGCGGGTGTATTGCTCGTAGGCGATATTATCCACGGTCAGGTGGCCCCCCAACCCGCCGGGGCTCTGAACCTCCAGCCGGTCGGCAAAGAGGCGCACCTGGATAAAGCTGCCCTCCAACTCGTAATCGCGGTGGCCCACGGCGTTGACAAGCGCTTCGCGGTAGGCAAATTCCGGATACTCTGGAATGTCCTGCCGCACAAACCCTTCCACCACGGCCTGCTTGCTCAGCTTTTCAAAGATTGTGGCCCGCGCCGCCTCGATCATGGCCGGCAGGGTGCCCCGGAACTCGCGGTTATCCAGATAGAGGGGCGCACCTGGCTCGGCCTGAGTGGAAGAGGTGCCGGCAAAGTGGAGGAAGGTGATGGTGAACGAGGGGTAGAACTGTTGGGGCCGGCGGCCAAAGAAGAGGATGCCGGTGAGGGTGGGTTGTAGCCGGCCCCCATCCAGGGCCGCCCCCACCTCGACCAGCAGCTTTTCCGGCGACAGGCGCACCAGAGGAGAACCTGGTCGCCGGCGGTCCAGTTCCTGGCGATAGGCTTCGATCTGGGCCGGGTCCAGGTCGTCCGGCGTGGCACCGGGACAGGGACGGCTGTCGGGGTAGGAGCTGCTCACCGTTCTACCTCTTGATCGGGCTGACGACCGGCAGGCGGACGTGAAAGGTGCTGCCGGGGCAGGTGGCTTCGTTGCGGCCGGGGCTTTCCACCCAGATGCGGCCGCCGTGGGCTTCAACGATGCCTCTGGCGATGGCCAGGCCTAACCCCGGCCCGGCTCCCTTGAAGCCCACGTCGTCGCTGCTATGCAGCAGCGGGTTCTCGGCGCGGTAGAACTTGTCAAAGATCAGCTCCTGCTGGTCGGGGTCTATGCCGATGCCGTTGTCGGCCACCATGATCTCGACATAAGCCTCCCCGCCCGGTGAGGAACCGCTGCGGCCAGAGATGGTGATCTGGCCGCCATCGGGGGTAAACTTGACCGCGTTGCTCAGCAGGCTGGTAAAGACCTGTTCCAACCGGGGACCATCTACCTCGATGTAGGGCAGGCCGGACAGGTCCTGGAGGGTGATGGTGATCTTGCGCCGCTCGGCGGCAGGCTGAACCGTCCCCATCGCGTTCTGGATGATGACCTTCAGCGGCATGCTCACCGGACGGAGGATCAGAGAGCCGGTCTCGATGAGCGACAGGTCCACCATGGCGTCCACCACCCGCTTCAGGCGGCTGGCCCCCCGCGAAATCCCCTCCACAAACTGATGTACGACCTGGGCATCGCTCAGTTCGGCGCTGGGCAGGCTGGCCAGGATGTCGGAGTAGCCGTAGATTTGCGACAGCGGCGTGCGCAATTCATGGGAGGCGATGGTGATAAAGTCGGCTTTGGTCCTGTCTAACCGCTTTAGATGGCGGTTGGTCTCGGCCAGTTCAGTGTTGAGGCGGTGGATCTCCCCTTGCACGGCCCGCAGGTCATCTACCAGGCGGGCATTTTCCAGCGCTGTACCGGTTTGGGCGGCCAGGATGGTCAGGGTCTCCAGTTCCTCATCGGAGTAAGGCTGGCCGTTGGCTTTGGGGCCGAGGGCCAGCAGTGCTACCGGCTCATTGGCCACCATCACCGGCACCCACAGCTCCATAGCCAGTTCCCTGAGCCACTGCCGTTCTTCGGCGAGCATGACCTGAAACCAGGCCAACATATCCACGTCATACTGGCTCAGCGGCCGACGGATGTTCCGAAAGTGGAGGATGAAGCGGCTGTCGGCGGCGAAGCGCCTGGCAGGTGGCTGGGGGGTGGCCCGCGTGCGCAACACCTGGAGCTCAACCTGGCCGTCGGCCTGGGGTTGAAACAGGATAAAGGCCGAGCGCTCCACCCGCAGGGCCGTCCACAACCATTCAAGGGTGGTGTCGGCCAGCCGCTCCAGGTCCAGGATCAGGCTGATCTGCTGGCTGTAGGTGCGCAGCGCCTTTTGCATGTCCTGCTCCTGGTCCAGGAGGATGCGGTCGAGCAGCCGGCGCAGGTACGGGCTGAAGGCCACGTCGGCGATGACTCCCAGCAGCAGCGCCAGGCCGAGGAGCCAGCCCGCTGCGGCCGACCGGAGCAGGATCGGGAGTGTGCCGGAGAGATAGGCGCCGGGCAGCAGGATGGCCAGGTACACCCCGGCCGTCAGGCCACAGAGCAGCAACAGGCGGACACTCGACAGGAGCAGACGCCTGACATCAGGCAGGTGGTAGCGAAGTACGGCCAGGGTGGCCAGGCAAAGCCCCAGCAGGCGGGCTGTCAGCCCCAGGTAGAGGTCGGGGATATTGCCGATGAGGACCAGCAGGTCACCGAGGGTCAGGCTGAGCAGCGTGATCATCAGGTAGCGCAGCCGGTTGCGGTGCTTGGAACCGATGGCCTGGCGCAGCGAGGTGAGGCCGGTCCGCCAGGCGGTGGCGCTGGACAGGAGCCAGGCGCCGGTCAGGAACAGGCTGCCCCATCCGGTGGGGCCTACCCGGCTGAACAGGCCAGGGACCAGGTGGGCGGGGATGGGGATCGGCCAGAGGTCCAGGGCCCCGGCGGCGGCGACCAGCAGAATGGTCACAGCCAGGTGAAACCAGCGGCGGGGGACACACCCCACAAAGGCAGCGGTGAACTCGGCCGCCAGCCAGGCCAGGACCACCAGCCCGATCTGCGCCGTTCTGTATCGGATAAAAGCCCACCACCCCCTCCAGGCCGGCATGGTCAGCAGGCTCAGGACAGCCGTCCAGACCAATGCCAGGATCAGTTGTGTCTCCAGGAGGTGTTGCAACCGTCCGCGACCGACCCGGTGGCGGATGGCCAGGATCAGCAACAATAGATAGCCCGATATCAGGCCAACGAACACTGCACTCTGTCCCATGATTCCAGATTATAACACAACTTTGGCCAGGGAGAAAAGATCTCCCGGTGTGTCACCAGGGTCCTGTCAAAGTCGCTGATTGTCATTTTTCCGCTCGCCGGAGCGAAGCGCCGCTCTGTCCATATGCCCATAAAAAGCTTACCACCAAGGACACAAAGGACACAAAGGGCCTGCAAGGGCAGGTTCCAAAGTAATCCTTCGTGTCCTTCGTGTCCTTGTATATTTAGAGTAGCATAAGCAGCACATTAACAATCTGAATTGCCAGAAACTCAAACAGGGTGCATAATACACCTGGGAGGTCGAAGCGGCTACCCGGTTGTGTCTGAGGAGCAGCGCTGCCTCTGCACGAAGATTGCCGGCTCCGCCCAGGTGACCCGATTCGGAACATTGGGGCTGCGCCTGTCGCAGGCCCCGTATCAGTGGCAAGGCTGGGTTCAGTATGACACCGTGGTCTTGGGCACATTGCCGCTTCGAGTCCCATCGTCAACCCTTTCAGTCTATATGCAAGGAGGTCGTACAAATGGACACCCGAATCATCGGCATTGACCTGGCGGTGACCGCCGCCCATAAGGCGATTGTGCTGGACCAGGCCAGCAATCGCTTCGTGTCCCCTGTGCTCACGTTCCATACTGACCCAGCCGAGATGGACCGGTTGCTTGCCACGGCACGCATTGGTGCCTCCCCAGACCTGCAGCTGGTCGCTGTGCTCGAAGCCACGGCGATGTCGTGGTTCACCGTGGGCGTCTACCTGGAGCGTCAGGGGGTCGCCGTGTACCGCGTCAACGGTCAACAAGTGGCCGACCTGCGCAAGGTCTACCAGCGCCACGCCAAGA
>DAOTYI010000010.1:0-2903 GCA_034434895.1 Anaerolineae bacterium | reverse complement strand
CCCCCTGAGGGGTGTTCGAAGCAGAAGAATGGAACACCCCGCCCGCTCTGCTCCCGCCGGGTCTGGGACCTGGCGGCCCCCCACGGGCGGGGGTCACAGACCCCCGCCGAGCAATGGGATGCCCCACCCTGGCGTTCTGCTACGAACACCCGGCTACCCGATTGTTGGCGATCAGGGGCAAAATATGGTACAATACGGTTTGCTTTTTGACCGACCCTTGAGGAGGCAGGATGGCAGAGTCCATTGTCGTGATCCGGCTGACCCGCAATCTGCGGTACAAACTGACCTACATCAAGATCTTTGAGACCTATATCGAGCAAAATTCCGATCCAGAGGTCGTGAACCTGCTCAGGTCTCTCATGCAGTCTCAGCAGGCAGAAATTGCCCCCCTGGCCAGCTACCTGCGGAACCTGGACGTAAACCCCCAGGAAGTGCCGTTGGACGACAAGTTGATGACCCATGCCCTTGCCCGTCAAGACTATAAATCGCAACTCCGCTTTATCTACGATGGCCTGAGCCGCGCTGTAGCCTGGTACAAGATGCAGCTTGTGGACAGGCAGATGATCGCCGATCCCGAATTGCGGCGGCTTCTGTTCGAGCTGGGAGAGGCCAACGCCGCTCAATTGTGGCGCACCGAAGCCACGATGGCCATGCTCAAGGTGCCGACGACGCTGAAAGAAAAGGTATGGGACGAACGTCCCCGGATCGAGCCTGAGGCAGAAGAGGGGTGGCGACCTCGCCTGCTGGAGGATATCGGGCGGCCATCATGGACAAGCAAGCAGAGCGCACGGTGGCCCCGGCCACCCAGGTATCAACGGGACCAGGAAGACACAACAGCAAAGAGAAAGGAGTGAGCCTGATGGAGATCACACAGGTTGGCGTCGTAGGTTGTGGGTTGATGGGTTCGGGCATCGTCGAGGTCTGTGCCCGGGCCGGCTATCGGGTCGTCGTGCGGGAGGTCAACGACGAACTGTTGCAAAAGGGCCTGGGTCGCATCCGCGATTCGTTGACCAGGGCGGTGGCTCGCGGCAAAGCCACTCAGGAGCAGATGGACCAGGCTCTGGCGCGCATCCAGGGCACGCTGGACCTGGCCGATTTCGCCGCCTGTGACCTGGCCATTGAAGCAGCCATTGAAAATATGGCGGTCAAGAAAGAGATCTTTGCCGAACTGGACCGCATCCTGCCACCGCACGCCATTTTGGCCAGCAACACCTCGTCGCTGTGCATCACCGAGATGGCCAGCGTGACCAGACGGGGCGACAAGGTGCTGGGCATCCATTTCTTCAACCCGGTGCCGGTTATGCCCCTCATCGAGTTTGTGCGCACCATTCTGACCAGCGATGAGACGATGGCCATTGCCCACCAGTTCGGGGCGTCGCTGGGCAAGACCATGGTCACGGCCAGGGATACTCCCGGCTTTATTGTCAACCGACTGCTCATCCCCTATCTGCTGGATGCGATCCGCCTCTACGAAGAGGGCCTGGCCAGTCGGGAGGACATTGATACCGCCATCAAGCTGGGGCTGAACCACCCGCTGGGGCCGCTGACCTTGCTCGACTTTATCGGGCTGGATACCTGCCTGTTCATCGCCGATGCCATGTTCGAGGAGTACAAAGACCCGCGTTATGCCGCGCCCCCTCTGTTGCGCCGCATGGTGCTGGCCGGACACCTGGGCCGCAAGAGCGGCAAAGGGTTCTACGAGTATCAGTAGATGAATCACCTGCACGCCCTGTCCATCCATCAGCAGGCCCTGATCATTGACGGCCACTGCGATACCCTGGGCCGGGTGGTGAGCGAGGGGGTTGACCTGGCCTGCCGGCAGACCGAAGGCCATGTGGACCTGCCCCGGCTCCGCGCCGGCGGCGTGGCGGCCCAGATCTTTGCCGTGTTCACCGCCCGCCCCCGCCAGCCAACAGCTCACGGGCCGCTGGACCTGGCTCTGCGCATGATTGACGCCCTCTATCAGCAGATCGAGGCCCACCCGGATCAGCTCGCCCTGGCCACCACAGTCGGGGAGATCGAACAGGCCCACAGCGCAGGCAGGCTGGCGGCGATCCTGGGCCTGGAAGGGGGTGAGCCGTTGGGTGAGGATCGGCGACTGCCAACGGCGGGAGACCGACCGCTGCTGGACCGACTGCGCATCTTTTACCGCCTGGGGATACGGATTCTCGGCCTCACCTGGAGCACACGCAATGCCCTGGCCGACGGCGTCTTTGAGGCCCAAACCGGCGGCGGCCTGTCCCACTATGGCCGGGCTGTGGTCCGGGAGATGAACCGGCTGGGCATGGTGATTGATGTGGCCCACCTGGCCCCGGCCGGCGTCCGCGACGTGCTGGCGCTGAGCGAAGCCCCGATCATCGCCAGCCATGCCAACGCCCGCGCCCTGTGCGACCACCCGCGCAACCTCAGCGACGAACAACTGGAGGGGATCGCCCGGAACGGCGGGGTGGTGGGGGTGACCTTTGTGCCCTCCTTTCTCGTCGCGGCCGGACAACCCACCCTGGACCACCTGCTGGACCATGTGGATCACATCGTCCGCGTGGCCGGCATAGACCACGTGGGGTTGGGTTCCGACTTTGACGGCTATGACGGTGACAATCAGATGCCGGAGGTCCGCGATGCTGCCGATCTGCCTGCCATCACCGCCGGTCTGCTGGCCCGTGGGTACACGGAAGCCGGGGTGCGTCAGATCCTGGGGGACAACTACCGGCGGGTGTTCCGCCAGGTATGGGGGGGTTGAAAAAGAGCTTCCAGGTCTGAAAAGTTCACCACGAAGGCACACAGGACCGAAATCTGTAACTATCTCGACATTGTTAGATTCGACCTCACCCCTACCCCCTGGCCCCCTTCCCCTTCCGAATTCGGAATTCCGAATTCGGAATTCGGAGGGGAGGGGAAGGGGG
>DAOTYI010000009.1:0-2716 GCA_034434895.1 Anaerolineae bacterium | reverse complement strand
CCACATAGATCACGCCGCTGCCGCTGAAGCTGTCGGGGATATCGTCCAGCACCAGAGCGCGAAAGTCAATCGGATAGTCAACCGCCCCGTTGGCAGGGCCTTCGATGTGCCCGGCTGGCCAGGGAGCCGCCGGGTCCAGCCAGGCGATCATCTGCTGCCAGCCGACCTGTTTCACCTGCCCCAGGGGGAACTGCCATGTCTCGCCGGCGGCATCCCGGATCCAGACGTTGAGATAATGCTTGTGGCCATCGCCGTACACCCAGGCGCTGATCTGATTAGGCCGCCCACCCAGCCTGTAGGTCTGCAAAAAGACCACAAAGTCGTTGCCGCCGGAGGGAAAGTTGTAGGCCAGTTTGCCGGCGTAGGAGCCGCTGTGGACCCTCTCGGCCGACCGGGTGAAGGTGCCGTTCGGCTGGTCGCCCCGCTTCCAGGTGCCGAACTGCTCGAAATCGGTGATGGGGCCGGGGGCATCCGGCCGCGTGCCCCCTCCCCCACCACCTGGCGACGGCTGGCGGGTGTTTGTTGCCGTCGGGGCCGGTTGAGGAGCGGTGGGCGCAGGCAGGGTCGGTGACGGGGCAATGCCAGGGCCGATGACGATGGGTGTCCAGGTGGCGGTGGGTGATGGCCCTGAAGGCAGAGGGGTGTCCGGCAGGGGCGCGGAAGGAAGGGGGGGAGGTGCGCTGCCGGGAGCGATGACGGTCACGCTGACCAGGACAGGATTGCTGGCCGCGCCGGCTACGTTGTAGGCCACAACAGTGATCGAGTGCGAGCCGGGTGTGGTAGGGGTCCAGGTCTGATGCACGGCAAAGGGGACGTTGGCGGCGGGAGCGGGATTGGCGGCCATATTGACCAGCACGCCATCCACCCACAGCTCCACGCGGGCCACCCCCTGCCCATCGGTCGCCGTGGATTGGACAGCCAGCGGCTGGCCCAGGAGCACCTGCTGGCCGTTGACAGGGGCCAGGACCTGCACCACAGGCAGGCGCGCCTGGCCCACCTGGGCCGGCAACCCACAGGCTGTCGGCAACAGGATGAGAACAGACAACACAAGCAGGAATCGGACCCTCATCTTGTTCCTCCTGCCGGGGGGTGCTTAAAAATATCCTCTCTCACCGCAGAGGCACAGAGAACGCGGAGGAATCATAAAAAACTCAGCGGCCTCTGCGTCTCTGCGGTGCAATTCAGGACTTTTTCAGCAGCCTCCCAGGCCGTCTTGCCCGCCCTATCCTTCTATGTGATCCAGGGCAAAGGTCACCTCCGCCGGGATCAACAGGCCCGGTTCGCCACAGTTGGGACAGATCGCCTCTGGGCCGTCACTCTTGAAACGAAGGCCACAACAGTTCCAGCAGATAAAGCGGCTGGGTGCCGGGAAGGTGACGATCCGGCAGCCCTCGGCCGGCGTGCCCACACTCAATTCGGCCACCAGACGGCGCAGAGCCTGTTCTGTCTCAGGGGATGGGTCGAACAGCTCCAGGTGCAGTTCCGCGATCCGCCCGACGTGGCGGGCCTGCGCCTCGGCCAGGGCCTGCCTGAGCATCGCCCGGACCTCTTCTCTGACAGGGATCATGGATCCACCTCACCCCCTCATCCGGCCCGCCCGGTGATATACTCCTCGGTCAATTTCTGCGCTGGGGTGGTAAAGATCTGTTCGGTGGGACCATATTCCACCAGTTCCCCCAGCCAGAAAAAGCCGGTCCAGTCAGAGGCGCGGGCGGCCTGTTGCATGTTGTGAGTGACGATCACAATCGTATATTCTCTCTCCAGCCAGCGCATCAACTCCTCGATGGCCAGCGTCGCCTCAGGATCCAGGGCTGAGCAGGGTTCGTCCATCAAGATCACTTCCGGCCTGACGGCCAGCACGCGGGCAATGCACAGCCGCTGTTGCTGCCCGGCGTTCAACTCCAGGGCCGATTGCTTCAGGTTGCCTTTGACCTCATCCCACAGAGCTGCGCCCTGCAGGCTCTCGCGCACAATGTCGTCCAGGCTGCGTCCTTTGTGCATCCCCAGGACGCGAGGGCCAAACGCTACATTGTCGAAAATCGTTTGAGGAAAAGGGTTGGGCCGTTGGAAAACCATGCCCACCCGTTGACGGAGGCTCACCACGTCAAAAGCGGGAGCATAGATGTCCTGCCCGTCCAGCAACACATGGCCCGCCACCCGGACGCCCCGGATCGTATCGTTCATCCGATTCAGGCAGCGCAGGAAGGTGCTCTTGCCGCAACCTGAAGGGCCGATCAGGGCGGTGATCTGCTGTTGCTTGATGGGAATCGAGATCTCCTTCAGAGCCTGAAAATCGCCATAGTACAGCGTCAGGTTGCGGACAGTCATCTTCTCCCGATATTCCATGCCCCTCCTTCTGGTCAGGCGGAAGGCCCCCCCTGACCCCTGCGGTCATGGGAACAACCAGGAGGCCAGGCTACCCTGCCCGGCCTGCCAACTCCACGGCGTCAATTTCGTTCCAGTTCCCCCGGACGGACTGGTCAATCGGATTTGACAAACAGGCCTGGACTGCGGACAAACCCGATACTCTCCATCACCATAACAGAGAACCCTATTTTTGTCAAACCTTCTCACAGACCTGGAAGGTGCTGAAACCTTCCAGGTCTGAAGGCGCGTTTGTACCTGCAAGGCAGGTGTGTTATAATCGCTCCTGCTTTTGGGATGGTTCAATTTTCTGGGGAAATTGGTTTACACTTTTGACGGGCGTTAAAACTGT
>DAOTYI010000008.1:0-6066 GCA_034434895.1 Anaerolineae bacterium | reverse complement strand
GCCAGGCGAGACGGTCGTCCAGACTGTTGAGGTGGAAAAGACCGTCGTTGCGACCCAGGTCGTCGAGGTAACCCCCACGCCGGTGCCGGTGACCCGCAAGGGAGCCTGGGTGGATCAGTTGGTCTTTACCGAGCAGAACGACGCCCAGGCGGCGATCAAGCAGCTCCAGGCCAACGACATTGACATCTATGCCTACACCGTGGCCGACCCCACCGTCTATGAGGCGGTCAAGAGCGACCCCAATCTGGCTTCTACCCCGTCCCTGGGATCGTACAACGAGATCACGGCCAACCCTGTCCCCACCTTCAACGATGGCCGCATCAACCCCTTCGGCGTGGCCAAGTTCCGTGAGGCGTTGAACTGGCTGATTGACCGCAACTATATCGCCAAGGAGATCTATGGCGGTCTGGCCGTGCCCAAGTACACCACCCTGAACTCGTTCTTCCCCGACTATGCTCGCTATGTGGATGTGTGCCGCGAGCTGGAAGCCAAGTATGCCTATAACCCTGACAAGGCCAAGGAGGCCATCACCCAGGTCATGACCGAGATGGGGGCCACGCTGGGGACCGATGGCAAGTGGCAGTACAACGGCGCGCCGGTGACCCTGATCGCCATCATCCGCACCGAAGACAAGCGCCGCGAGATCGGCGACTATGTCTCCAGCCAGCTCGAATCGGTGGGCTTTACCGTGGACCGCCAGTACAAGACCCGGTCCGAAGCCTCGCCCATTTGGGTCCAGAGCGACCCGGCTGAGGGCCGGTGGAACTTTTACACCGGCGGCTGGATCACCACCGCGGTGAGCCGCGACGACGCCACCAACTTTGGCTACTTCTATACCAAGCGTGGCTCGGCCTCGCCGCTGTGGCAGGCCTACACTCCCGCGGCCGAGTTTGACGACGTGGCCGGCAAGCTATATATCAACGACTTTAAGGACATGGAGGAGCGCGGCGAGCTGTTCAAGAAGGCACTGCGCCTGTCCATGGAAGACTCGGTCCGCGTCTGGTTGATTGACCAGGTGAGTTTTGCCCCGCAGCGGGCCGACATGCAGGTGGCCTACGACCTGGCCGGCGGTGTGGCCGGTTCCAGCCTGATGCCCTACACCATCCGCTTCAAGGACAAAGAGGGTGGGACGATGCGCATCGCCCAGCCGGGTGTGCTGGTTGAGCCTTGGAACCCCATCGCCGGCAGCAACTGGATCTATGACCAGACCCCCATCCGCGCCACGGCGGACCAGGGCACGATCGCCGACCCCTACACCGGCCTGTACTGGCCGCTGCGCATCGAAAAGGCCGAGTGCGTGGTCAAAGAGGGCCTGCCGGTGGCCAAGACCCTGGACTGGATCGACCTGAGCTTCGCCCCCAAGATCGAGGTCCCGGCGGATGCCTGGGCCGACTGGGATGCCACGACCCAGACCTTCATCAAGGCGGGTGACATGCCCACCCCGACCCTGGAAGCCAACACCAAGTGCACGGTCACCTACCCGAAGGACCTGTGGACCACGGTCAAGTGGCATGACGGCAGCCCGATCACGATGGCCGACTTTATCATGCGCATGATCATGACCTTCGACCCCGGCAAGCCGGAAAGCGCCATCTACGACCCGGCCTTTGCCGACCAGATCACCAATGTCTTCCTGTCCCACTTCCGCGGCGTCGTGATCGAGTCCACCGACCCCCTGGTCATCACCACCTACGACGACACCTACTACCTGGATGCCGAGTGGCTACCGACGACCTGGTTCCCCTACTACTTCTATGGCCCCGGCGCCTGGCACAACCTGGCCATCGGGATCATGGCCGATGCCCACGGCAAACTGGCCTTCTCCACCGACAAGGCCGGGGAGAAGGGGGTGGAGTGGCTGAGCTACATCGCCGGGCCCAGCCTGGAGATCCTGAAGGGTGAGCTGGATGCGCTGTCGGCCTCCGGCGGGATGGTCTACACACCCACCCTGAGCCTCTACCTGACGCCGGAGGAGATTGCGGCCCGCTATGCCAACCTGACCAAGTGGTACAAGCTGCAGGGTCACTTCTGGCTGGGGACCGGTCCCTTCTGGCTGGACAAGGCCTTCCCGGTGGAAAAGACGCTGAGCCTGCGCCGCTTCGAGGACTACCCCGATCTGGCGAACCGCTGGGCCGGCTTTGGCACGCCCAAGACCCCCGAGATCGAGGTCACCGGCCCTGCTCAGGTCAAGATCGGCGAGGAAGCCAAGTTTGAAGTGGCTGTCACCTTCGAGGGTGAGCCATACCCCAGCAAGGAGATCGCCGGCGCCAAGTACCTGGTCTTTGACGCGACAGGTGCTCTGGCCGGCCAGGGCGAAGTGACGCTCATCGAAGAGGGCAAATATGGCATCACCCTGCCGGCCGACGTCACTGGCAAGCTGCAGGCCGGATCGAACAAGCTGGAAGTGGTCGTCACCTCCAACCTGGTGAGCATCCCCGGCATTGTGGATTACGAGTTTGTCGTAACCAAGTAGGCCGGTAAGCACACCCTGACGTGGCCCGGTGGGGCCAGAGCCAAGCCCTGGCCCCATCGGGCTTCTTACAAAAAGGGGGCTGCTGCCCGGGTCCCGCGTAGGACAGACTTTAGCCTGTCCTACCCCCACAGGCTGAACCCAGGCAGCGAACCTGCGGGAAGGGGGGAACCGATGAGCGAAGCAACGCTGGCCGCCGCACCTCCAGCGGAGGCCGTGGAGAAGAAAAAGGAGGGCACCAGCACCCTCAACCGGGTAGCGCGCTACTCCGTTGTGCGCCTGATCAACCTCTTTATCACGGTGGTGATCGGCGTCTATTTGACCATTATCATCGCCAATATGGGCGGGTACGTTGACAAGATCCAACGCGGTCAGATCCGGGAAGCGGTGGACCAGGCCTTTGCCATGAACCCCCAGTACAAGAACCTGCCCGAGGAGGAAAAGACCAGGTTGCGCCTGGAACAATACGCCATCATGGAAAAGCGGCTGGGCCTGGATAAGCCGTTTATCGTCCGCAGCGTGATCTATCTGAAAAACGCCCTGACCCTCAATCTGGGCCGGGCGCTGCAGATGGCCAGCGACAGCGGCTCCAAGATGGTCAAGAATATCCTGTTGGAGCGGATGCCGGCCACGCTGGTGTTGTTCGGGACAACCAGCGTGCTCCTGTTTTTCGCCGGTGTTTTGATCGCCCTGTCCCTGTCGCGCAGGTACGGCAGCTTTTGGGACAAGCTCTCTGTCATGCTGGCCCCCACCTCCGCCGCGCCGGGATGGTTCTATGGTATCTTCCTGATCCTGATCTTTGCCGCCCTGTTGCATCTCCTGCCCTTTGGCCACATGGTGGATGCCCCGCCGCCGGCAAACAAGGTCCTGTATGCCCTGAGCCTGTTGAAACATATGATCCTGCCGGTGCTGGCCCTCACCATCACCTCGTTGCCGATCCAGATCTATAACTGGCGTACCTTTTTCCTGATCTATTCCAGCGAGGACTATGTGGAAATGGCCAAGGCCAAGGGCCTGCAGGACAAGGAGATTGAGCGTCGTTATATCCTGCGGCCCACCCTGCCGACGATTATTGCCAACTTTGCCCTGGTGGTGATCGCCATGTGGACCGGCGCCCCTATTTTTGAGACGGTGTTCCAGTGGCCAGGCTTTGGACGGGCACTGTTTACCGCTATCGGCCTGTTCGATACCCCGGTGATCGTCGGCGAGGCGGTGATCTATGCTTATTTGCTGGCCATTACCATCTTTCTCCTCGATTTTATCTATGCACTGGTTGACCCCCGCGTCAAGGTCGGTGGAGAACAAGGAAGGGCAGGATGAAGCTCAAAGATACGTTCAGGGAGCTGTTCCGCTACCCGTCGGCCGTCGTCGGCCTGCTGATCATTCTCCTGTTGGTGGTGGTGGCGATCTATGCCGTCATCAAGATCCCGTACAGAGAGGCGATCCGCCTGTGGCGAGGCGGGATAGACCAGACCAGCGGGCTTGACATCTGGTACCGCAACCCCAAATATGCCGGGCCGGTGTGGCTCAACCTGCTGCGCCGGAACAAGCTGCCGGTGACGATCGCTCTGAGCACGGCCGACGGTTCGGCCTCCAAGTCGGTCCAGACCGGTGAGGTGAATGTCATCACCATGACCTTTCCCATTGAATTCGAGGCCGACGAGTTCGCCGCCGATATGATCCTCTACTTTACCTCCCGGTACCAGGAAAAGAAGCCTCATATCTCCATGACCTGGATCAAGCCTGACGGCAGTTCGATGCGCATTGCGGACATGTCGGTGGAGAAGGGTCAGACCTACCCCTTTGGCCAGGATACCAAATTGACGCGCAAGCTGGGGGGCCTGTCCCCGGTCAAAGCGTTGTTTGTGAAGGATCCGGCAGCCAAGACGTTGACCATTGAGAAGGGCCGGTATGAGCTCCAGATCCTGGCCTTCACCTTCGAGCCAGAGTCGGACCTGGATGCCGAACTGGTCATCTACGGCAAACTGGCGGGCCTGGCCGGGACCGACCATCTGCGGCGCGACCTGGGGGTGGCGCTGCTGTGGGGAACTCCGGTGGCCCTGGCCTTCGGCCTGCTGGCTGCCCTGGGCACCACCGTCACCACGATGGTCATCGCTGCGATCGGCACCTGGTTCAGCGGTTGGGTTGATTCGCTTATTCAGCGCATCACCCAGGTGAACATGGTGCTCCCCTTTCTGCCGATCCTGATCATGATCGGCGTCTTTTACTCACGCAGCATCTTTGTCATCCTGGGGGCTACCATTCTCCTCAGCATCTTTGGCGCAAGCATTATCAGCTATCGCTCGATCTTTCTCCAGGTCAGGGAGTCGGCCTACATTGATGCGGCCCGGGCCTACGGGGCAGGCAACTGGCGCATTATCTTCTCCTACCTGACCCCCCGCATCATCCCCCTGCTCATCCCGCAACTGGTCATCGGCATCCCCTCTTACGTCTTCCTAGAAGCCTCGCTGGCCGTGCTGGGCCTGGGGGATCCCTCCCTGCCGACCTGGGGGAAGATCATCAGCGATGCGCAGGCCAACGGCGCCCTGTATCAGGGGTTGTATTACTGGGTGCTCGAACCGGCCATGCTGCTGATCATTGCCGGCCTGGCCTTCGCCTTGCTTGGCTTCTCGCTGGACCGCATCTTTAACCCAAGACTGAGAGGTCAATAAGACCATGTGTGCAGCAACTGCTCCAACAGGTGACAGCAAGCTATTACGGGTCGAAGATCTGGCTCTGCATTTTAGCACGACCAAGGGGGTAGTCCAGGCTGTGGATGAAGTGAGCTTTGACCTGGACTACAACGAAGCCATCGTGATCCTGGGCGAATCGGGCTGCGGCAAAACTTCACTGGCCAGGGCCATCCTGCGCCTGCTGCCGCGCAACACCGCTCTTTACTCCGGCAAGGTCTACCTGGAAGGGATCGAAACGATGGCCCTGTCCGATGAGGAGTTTCGGCGCGATGTGCGTTGGGTCAAGATGTCGCTGGTACCCCAGGCGGCCATGAACTCGCTGAATCCGGTGCTCAGGGTCGGCGATCAGGTGGCCGAACCGATGATCGAACATTATAACGTCAAGAAAGGGGATGCCCTGGACCAGGCGGCCAAGATGTTCCAGCATGTGGGCGTGCCGGTGGAGTTTATGCGCCGCTACGCCTTTGAGTTGAGCGGCGGGATGCGGCAACGGGTTGCCCTGGCCATGGCCCTGGTCACCGCGCCACGCCTGGTCGTCCTTGATGAGCCGACCTCGGCGCTGGATGTGCTGACCCAGGCCAACATCTTTAACACCCTGAAACGGATCAAGCAGGAACTGCAGATCAGCTTTATCTTGATCACCCACGACATTGCCACCTCCAGCGAGCTGGCCGACCGGGTGGTGGTGATGTATGCCGGTCAGATTGTCGAGGTGGGCAATTCCTCCACGGTGTTCGTCGAGCCGCTGCACCCCTATTCCAGGAAATTGCTGGCCAGCGTGCCCCGGTTGCGTGCGACTCAGGACCCGGACTTTATCCCAGGCCACCCCCCCAGCCTGCTCAACCCACCCCAGGGTTGTCGCTTTGCCGACCGGTGCCCTTCCCGCTTTGACCGGTGTGCCGA
>DAOTYI010000007.1:0-4030 GCA_034434895.1 Anaerolineae bacterium | reverse complement strand
TTGCGGTTCAGTCAAAGAAGAGGGGGAAACTGTCCGAGATTACCAGAATTCTGTTGTTTCTTGATTATACCGATCGGCCTCAAGTCAAAAAAATCACCCATTTGGGTAATTTTTGCTTCTTGTAATACCCTCCCCACCTGTGTTTTGAGGGCAAACCGCCACGAATATCGCACGAATTCACGAATTGCGCTCTCATTCGGGCAGTCATACCTTAAAGTAGTGATAATGTCTGTAGGTCAGAAATTCCTCCCAACTCCAGACGTGATCGGTCAGACCGATCGCCATCGCTGGGCTCCTACGTCGGTAACGGCGTCCGTGGGGAAGGTCATTGGCAGGCTCACGCAGGGCCGGATGCGAGCGCAGCCAATTGCCCTCAAACAAGCACAAGGCCACAGCGGCGTCCCAAGTCTGCTGCCGCTTCGCAAAGGCATGGGTCTTGCGGGTCAAACAGTTCAGCCGGTCACGCAGCACCCCGTTCAAGCGTTCTTCGTGGACTGCATAAGGACACTCGATGGGCTCGCCCAACACCTGGCGTACCTCGATATGCACCACCTTGCCGCCACAACGGTGCTTGACGGCTTGGGTCAATCCAACCCCAGGAGTTGGCACCAGCCGAGGTCGGCCCCGTTTACCCAGGCGCTGCGGGTCCCGATATACCCGTTGAATCTCTCGCCGGTATACCTCTCGTCCGTCACTGATCCATGGCACACCCCGCTGGCCCGCTGTCCGCCGCCGCGTTTGAGCTACCACCTGGGGAGCCGCTTCATCCTCCGAAGCGGCAAAGGCCCAAGCCACCACGAAGCGCGTGGGCCGATCCACACTTATACATCCCCAACGCGGGCCTGCCCCAGCCGGTGTGTTGATCGAGTCTCCAACTGGATCGTTTTTTTTTCGACAAAGGACCAGAAGGCATCCACCTCCACCGCTGTCAAGTGGAGCTCATGGACCAAGGCGTTGGTGATCTGTTCTGCCTGCCTCGCCGCGACACGCAACCACCGCCCTATGGTCTCATACTTGTGGCCTGTGATCTCTTCTGCGGCGCTCAGGCTTCCCCGGCGCATCACCACCAGCAGCGTGCGTGCCACTTCCGTGGGGGTGTTGCGCAAGCGGTACATTGCCGTGCCCAGGGTGGGCCCAAACGAGCGCTTGCAGTTACGGCACACCCAACGCGGCTTCCCGTCCTTGCTGCCATTTTTTACGACATGGGTGTCTCCACAGCGAGGACAAGGTGGATTGGTTGGAGAAGGTTTTCGTGCCATCTTTTTCACCTCCTGTCCCTATTATACTATAAATCACTACTCAATCGAGTGACTACCGGAAGGTCTGAGCTTGTCTGAAAACTTTGGCGCACAGAACTGACAGGCTGCCCGACTGGAGGCCAGCGAGCACAGGACAATTCTTTGTGTCCTTCATGTCCTTTGTGGTTTTCAGACAGGCTCTGAGCAGCAGGAGCAGCAAACCTTGAAGAGCCGGCCTGTCCTGACCAGCATCGTTTTGCTGGCCCTCATCACGTTGCTGGCGTTGGGGCTGCGCCTCTATCGCCTGGACGCCCAGAGCCTGTGGTACGACGAGGGCTTTAGCGTCTACCTGGCGCGCATGGAGGTAGCGGAGCTCACCGCCCGGACCGCCGCCGACATCCAGCCACCGCTCTACTACTATCTGCTCCACGGCTGGATCGGCCTGTTCGGCGACGGTGAGGCAGCGGTGCGAGGGCTATCGGTCCTCTTGGGTGTGTTGAGCATCCCCCTGTTGTACGCCCTGGCCTGGCAGCTTTTCCACAGCCGGTTGGCCGGTCTCCTGGCAGCCTTGCTGATGGCGGTCTCCCCGCCGCAGGTGTGGTACAGTCAGGAGGCGCGGATGTACACGCTGCTCAACTTCCTTTGCCTGCTGTCGAGCTACTTTTTGCTGCTTGTCGTGCGTCGTTCGCAGCGGATGGCCGATCGGCCGCCGGGCGCAGCGGAGCCTGACTCCGATGTGGTCACAGGGACCCTGTGGCTGGCTTTTACGCTGAGCAACGTCGCCGCGCTGTACACCCACTATTTTGCCGCCTTTGTGCTAGCTTTCCAGGGGCTTTATCTGCTCGTGGTGTGGCTGCGCCGGGGCTGCCGCCCGGCACGGCTCCTTCTGGGCGGACTGGCTTCCGCAGCGGCGACCGCCCTGGCCTACCTGCCGTGGCTGCCCCATCTGCTCACTCGCTACGGCGCCGATATGAGCTATCTGCCCGGCCGGCTCAAAGTGGCCGAAGCCCTTCTTGACATCGCCCTCTTTTTCGCCGGCGGCGAATCGGTCCCAGAGCAGACCGGCCTCCCCCTGGCCCTGGGCTATCTCCTGGTCTTGCTCCTGTGCCTGGCGCAGGGGATAGGGGGTCAGGGCACAGACGTCAACTTAAGGCACGGGCGATTGGAAATCGCGCCGGGTAGAAGGCAATGCCTTCGGCTACCCGGCCGTCCGCCTGCGCGGACAGAGGCGTCCACGCCGGTGGATACCTGGCCGCAGGACCCCCATACCCAATATTCACTCTCTTTTCTCCTCCTCTACCTCGTTCTCCCTCCTGCCCTCATCCTGGCCCTGGCCTACCACTCGCCCAAGTTCAACGCCCGCTATGTGCTGCTCTCCCATCCGGCGCTGCTGCTCCTCCTGGCCGGCGGGCTGGCCGTTTTGTGGCAGAAGCGGCGCAGCTACCTGGGCAACCTGGCCCGCTGGACGCTGGCCGGCCTGTCGTTGCTGTTCCTGCTGGGGGCCTCAGCCTATGCCGACTATCAAGCCTGCACCGATCCGGCCGTCGCCCGCGCCGATTTTCGGGGCGTAGCCCGCTACCTCCGCAAACAGATCAGGCCGGACGAAACGGTCATCCTCTGTTCCGGCCACCTCTTTCCCATCTTTGACTACTATGCCCCTGGCCTGGAGCGCCACCTGTTGCCCGATAGCCCCACCCTGGACGTCACCCGTACCCTGGACTACTCGATCGCCGGCGAGCTCAACCGCTGGCTGGCCGGCCGGGGTGGGGTGTGGCTGGTGCTGTGGCAGGATGAGGTGGTGGACCCGGTGGGCTATTTGACGGCGATGCTGGCCGAGGTGGGACAGGAGCAGCCGGTGCGGCGGACCTTTGTCGGAGTGCGGCTGCGCCACTACCGCCTGCCGGCCGACGCCCGCTTTGCCGCGCAGCCCACGATTGCCCATCCGACCAGCCTGAACTTTGGCAACCGGTTGCGGCTGCTGGGCTACACCCAGAGCGGCAGCCAGCAGGTCACCCTGTTCTGGCAGGCCATCCAGCCGTTGGACCAGGACTATCGCGTCTCTCTCACCCTGCGGGACACCGCCGGCCAGATTTGGGGTCGGTGGGATGGCCGCCCGACGGCCTATCTCTACCCCACCAGCCGCTGGCGGGTTGGGCAGATTGTCCCCGGCCGCTACGACCTGATCCCGACGCCCGGCACCCCTCCCGGCGACTATGGCCTGGAGGTAGGCGTCTACACCGAAGCCGAACCCTCCGGTCTGGACCTGCTGGACGAGGCCGGTGCTGCTCAGGGCCGGCGGGCGATGCTGGGCGCGGTCCGGTTGTCGGTCCCGGCGGTCACCGCCGACCAGGTAGAGGTCCCCCATCCCCTGCACGCCGACCTGGGAGGGGGGCTGTCGCTCCTGGGCTGGGACCTGGACCGGGTTGAGGCGCAGCCGGGTGACCGCCTGCTGCTGACCCTGGTCTGGGGGGTGGCCTCCAGGCCGTCGGGCGACTATCAGGTGCTGATCTCCCTGACCGATGCGGCCGGCCAGAGGGTCGAGATCGGCCCCTTCCCGCTGACCAACCTCTGGCACCCCACCAGCGTCTGGCTGGCGGGACAGGCCTGGCGCGGACAGGCCAGCTTCCGCCTGCCGATCCAGGTGCAGCCGGGCCAGGCGCATCTGGAGGTGCAATTGGTGGAACCTGGCGGCGGCGCCCTCGGCCCGGCTGTCGAGTTGACGGCCATCCAGGTGCAGCCCACCAGCCGCCTCTTTACCCCGCCCCACCCCCAGGTGGGGCGGGGTAAAGAGG
>DAOTYI010000006.1:0-3812 GCA_034434895.1 Anaerolineae bacterium | reverse complement strand
CCTCCACCCCCAGCCCCACCCATCTCCCGGAAGACCAAAGCCAGACGGGCAAATGGATCGAGGTGGACCTTTCGCAGCAACGGCTCTACGCCCACGAGGGACAAACGGTTGTGCTCAACGCCCTGGTCTCCACCGGCACTCGCTATCACCCCACCGTGACGGGCCGCTTCCGTATCTATGCCAAATACCGCTCCACGGCGATGAGTGGCCCTGGCTATTATCTGCCCGGCGTGCCCTGGACCATGTATTTCTATGGCGGCTATGCCATCCACGGCACCTATTGGCACAACAACTTTGGCCATCCGATGAGCCATGGCTGCATCAATATGAAGACTGCCGAAGCCAAATGGCTTTTCAATTGGGCCCCCACGGGCACCCTGGTGGTCATCCACCCCTGACACAAAACTGTCCTTGTTGCCCTGTGACCCGGATGTCATGCAGGTGTGATGTTGGCCCGGAAGAGAAGTGCTATGATTTCATCAGGTCAACCGGCGACCGAGAGGTGCAGACCGGGCAGGAGAAGGGTTGAGGCGAACCTTGAGCACTCAAGCCCGCAGTGCTTACAGATTGAATCAGGTTGTATCCGCTCGCGTAGAGCGGATTTTTCCCTTTGGCGTATTTGTCCTCCTGCCCGACGGCACCCCAGGCTATGTGCGTCGCCGGGAACTGACTCTGGCCGGCACCATAGACCCCCAGCAGGTTGTCTCCAAAGGGCAGACCCTCAAGGCGGTGGTGATCGCTTTGCCCGAAAGGGGTCAAAAGTTAGAGCTCAGCGTCCGACGGCTGGAGCCTGACCCCTGGGATCTCCTGGTCAGCCGCTTCCAGGTTCGGGACACCGTCACCGGCACGGTCAAGAGTTTCCTGCCCGGCGGCATGTTTGTGGAGGTCCTGCCCGGTGTAGATGGATTTGTCCCCCTGTCGGAACTGGCTCCCTGGTCGGTGCAGAAGGCATCGGACCTGTACTGGGTCGGGGACCGGGTAGAGGCCATGATCACCGCGCTGGATCGGCCCCAGAAACGGCTGCGGCTGAGCATCCGCCAGCAGATGATGCACCAGGCGCGCGGACAGCAGCTTACCGGCCACCTGGAAGCCGCTGAGGCCCAGGCCGAACCATCGCCGGAGGCCGGTGAACCGATCCCTGGCGATGAAACGGTGGCCGATCTCCGACCGCTGGGTCGGGTGCTGGTGTTGGATGACCATCAGGGGGTGCGGGAAGGGTTGGTCAACTGGCTGCAACGCCATCACTGCCAGGCGGTCGGCGCAGAGCGGCCGGCTGAGGCGTTGGACCAGATCCGCCACGGCCAGTATGGCCTGGCGCTGGTGGACCTGGACCTGCCGGGGCAGGATGGGGTGGAGTTTATCCGGGCTTTGCGCCAGATCAGCCCGGCGACCCGGGTGATCCTCATGAGCATCCCCGGCTGGATCGCCGGGCGGGGCCACGAACTGGAGGCGCTCCAGGTGGTAGAGGTCCTGGCCAAGCCGTTGAACATGGAGGAGGTGCTCGATACCCTGAGCCGGCTGGCGCGAGGAGAGCCTGTTGGGCCGTTTCGCGCCGGGGCAGTGGAACTGCCCGACGAGAAAGCCGATTCCTTCCAGAAACTGGCCCCGATCATGCGCCGTCACGGTCCGCTGGAAGCCCGCCTCCGGGCCGGTCTGGAAGAACTGGTGCGCTTTGCCCGGGCCGAAGCGGGGGTGTTGTTCCGCCTGCATCCCATCTCCCAGCAGGTGAGCATCGTCGCCCAGGCCGGCGAGCTGCCGATCGAGGAGTGGGCGCTCCCTGGCCTGTCCACCAGCCCGGTCAAAGACCTGATTGTGGAGGGGGGCGAGATCCTGGAATCCCGAATGTCTGAACACAACCGGCGGCGCTTCCAAAAGCTGCTGGATGCCCTGCCCTTTGAAAGTTGCCTGGGGGTGCCGCTGTCGGCGGCCGGGCGGGTAGAACATGCCCTGTTCCTGTTCCACCGCGAGCCGGAAGCGTTCAGCCGCTACCGCCTGCGCGATGCGCACGCCATGGCCACCCTGCTGGCTGTGGCTCTGGAAAGCCAGGCCCTGGAGGAACGGATCCGGACGGTCGGCCCTTTTTTGTTGAGCGGCCAGCTGGCGGCCGGCTTTGGGCACGACGTGTTCAACAAGATGTCGGCGTTGGAGCTCCAGGTGCGAGAGCTGAAAGCGGCCTGCAGCGCCTCGAAGGGCCAGGCAGAGGGGGTCCGGCTGGATGAGCCAGGCGGCTGTGGCCTGGTGGCAGATAGCATCGAGCGGCTGCTGGAAACCATCCTCGACCTGGAAAAGACGGTGGAGGCATTTCGGGAGCTGATCCGGGCGGAGGAACAGCAGGAGGTAGAGGTGAACCAGGTGGTGCAGCGGGCGATCCTGTTGGTGCAGGCCCTTGCCCGGCGCAGCCGGGTGCAGATCAAACCGGAGCTGGCCCCCGACCTGCCTCCGGTGGCCGGCAGTCCGATCCGCCTGCAACAGGCGTTCCTGAACATCATGTTGAACGCCATCCAGCACACCGGCCAGAAGCTGGAAACCTGGCCGGAGGGCCAGGGCCGGCTCCGGATCACGACCGGGGTGGACCCCGACAGACAGGTGGTATGGGTCCGTTTTGCCGACACCGGGCTGGGGATCCACCACCGCTTATGGGACAACATCTTTGCCCTGGGCTTTTCTACCCGGCCGGGGGGCACAGGGTTGGGGCTGTTTATCGCCCGCAGCCTGATAGAGTCCATGGGCGGGTGTGTCTGTGTGGAAGAAAGCCTGGTCCCCCTGGGCACCACCTTCCTGGTGGAGTTGCCGGTGGCAATGGGGTAGCCGAAGGCAATGCCTTCGGCTACCCGAATGCCTTCGGCTACCCGAATGCCTTCGGCTACCCGAATGCCTTCGGCTACCCGAATGCCTTCGGCTACCCGAATGCCTTCGGCTACCCGAAAGGAGTGAGGAACGATGAGCGAGGAGGGGTTGCGGGTCCTGCTGGTGGACGACGAACGGTTCCTGCGGGAGCCGCTGGCCAGGCGGCTCAAGGAAGAATATGGCTACCAGGTGGACCCCGCCGCCACCGAGGCCGAAGCGTGGCAGCTGGTCACCACCGCCGGGCAACCCTACGATGTGGCGCTGATTGACGACCTGTTGACACCAGCGCCGGATCGGGAGCCGGAACCGCGGGGGGTTGAGCTGGTAGAGCGCATCCGGCAACGGTGCCCGGAGACCGAGTGCATCATCTTTACCGGCTGGGGCATGGAACGGGAGTTGCCGGCGTTGCGGGCCGGCGCCTATCGCTATCTGGCCAAGCCGTTCCGCTACGACGAACTGGCCATGCTCATCCGCTCGGCGGCGCATCAGGTCCGGTTGCGGGCCATCGGCCGGGCCATTCTGTCGGAGCGAGACCTGGATCAGGTGCTGGAGCAGATCAACGGGGCTGCCCGCTCCCTGGCCCTGGCCGACGAGGCGGCCATCGTGCTCCTGGAGCCGGGCAGCGGCCGGCTGCGCATCCATGCCACGACCCATGCGACCGGATCGCAGTGGAGGGAGCACTTTCAGGGTCAAAGCCTTTCCAGAGAGATCATCCGCACCGGGCAGGTGGTGCGCATTTCGGATACGGCGCAGGATAGGCGGGTCAGCCGGCAGGTGGTGGACACCGGCATCCGCTCCTTTGTGGGCCTGCCCATCCCCGGCGAAGGGGGGAATCTGGGGGTGCTGTATGTCTACAGCCACAGGCCGGGGCGGTTCGACGAGTGGGGGACGGTGGCCGTGCTCCAGACCCTGGCCGGGCAGGCCGGGCTGGCCATCGCCAACGCTCAGGCCTTCCAGCAGCTCCA
>DAOTYI010000005.1:0-8539 GCA_034434895.1 Anaerolineae bacterium | reverse complement strand
CATCGAAGGCCCTGCCAACGGGGCGGTTGACTATCCGATTGACTTTCGCGCTCTGGTGCTGGACGATATCCCCGACAGCTTCAGCGGCAGCGGCGTGATCTATGTGGATGACCTGCGCTGTGCCGAAACCACGCGGCCCACGGCCACGGCCACCGCCACGCCAACGGCGACCCGGAAGCCCAGCCCGCCGCCGCCGACCGGGACGCCTTACATCCACTTCTGGGCCGATACCACCACTCTCCATGCCGGAGAGTGCACTCGACTGCGCTGGGATGTGGAAAATGTCCGCGAGGTGTACCTGGATGGCGACGGGGTGACGGGGCACGGCAAAAAGAAGGTGTGCCCGACCGTGACAACCACTTATACGCTGGAGGTCGTGCACCTGAACGGTGTGGTCACGCAGTATGCCGTCACCATCACGGTGACGCCCTGAACCGGCGGACAGGGTGATTATCGGCCATAGCGGCCCATGAGTTGTCCTTCGGCCAGAATGTGGCCCTGCATGGCCTTCTCCACGGCCTGTTTGCCGGCGCCGGCTTCCAGGTCAAGGGTTGTGTCCAGAGCATAGAGCTTGAAATAGTAGCGATGGGTTGACCCCGTGGGTGGGCAGGGGCCGCCATAGCCCTGCCGCTTCCAACTGTTGCTGCCCTCCACGCCCATACCTGTCACCCCCTCAGGCAGGGAGCGTGCGCCGGCAGGCAGGTTAAATAGCACCCAGTGGACCCACGTACCGGCCGGTGCATCCGGGTCATCGCAGATGAGCGCCAGGCTGCGGGTGCCGGCCGGTGGCTCCGACCAGGAAAGTGGCGGGGAGAGGTCCTCTCCATCGCATGTGTGCCGGCTGGGGATGATCCCTTCGGCCTGAAACGCGCTGCTTTCGACCTGGAGGCGGATGGTTGGCTCTCCCGGCGCTGGCTGACTGCCTCCACAGGCGCTCAGGACAACCGGGATCATCGCCAGCCCGATGGCCCATATCCACCGTCGTTTCATCATCCCCCTCCTCCAGTGGTCAGTAATCAGACTCAGAAGGCGATAAACAGGTATATGCCGGCTCCCGGCCACTCCGACCCTGCCGGTCGCGCCCGGCCCTGCCCTGAGCCAGGGCCTTGAGCGTAGCCAAAGGGCGATCCCCCCGTCGGGAAGTATACCACATCTGGCCGGTGGCGTCAACCTGGCGCTCTGCCACCCGCCGGCCGGGAAGCGGACAGCGCGCACACCAGGTGCTCCCGCCGGCCCTGTGACCTGGCGGTCCTTCCGGATCGATCTGGCCGGTCTGCCAGAGTCCATCCGGCAGGAGGCCTGGCCGGGGGTCGGCTCGACTGAGACCTCGATGAACCCGGTCGAGTCGCTCGCCGAACGTCTGTGCGGGTGGAGCGGCGCTCCGCCCCGACCGGCCAGCGGAAAAATGACAATCAGCGACTTTGACAGGGCCCTGGTCCTGGTAGAGCACCTCTTGACGCTGTTTTTCCCCTGTGATATAATGGGATCAGACAGAAGTCCACGGTCAACTGTGTTGGGTTCATCCAACCGGGCCAGGGCCAGGTGGACAGGGCCGATCCGGTGACCCAGGATCCACACCCGATGATAGAAATGGGCTGCTCCTTTGGGCGGCAACAGGTCACGGACGGAGAGCAAGGGGTGGTTGGGCAGGTGAACCAAGGTGTCGCCGGTCAGACCGATGCGGGAGTGCCGGTGATAACGCCGCAGCCAACGGAACAACCGGCGATGGACAAAGCCGCGGCCGGCCACGGCCCAGTCCCGCAGGGCGGCCCGGATCAACGGTTCATACAGGGCCTGGACGCGGACCTGGGGGTTGTCCAACCAACGTTGGAAGTAGCGGGTCCGGCTGGCGGCCAGCAGGGCTCGACTTTCTACCTTTTCCGGCCAGGCTCACGGCCTGACCCTGGCACAGCCCGACGACAGCCCAGGCCAGGGCCGCCAGACGGCGAATATCCCCCCAGGCGGAACGGGGGATCTCCGCCACAAACGCCCACATGAGGGTGCGGAACATTAGACGGTTGTCCGTCATGGTATCCAGCATGGTGGCCTCCCTTGACAGAATCGGGGACCAATCATACCACAACTTTGATGAATGCACTGCCCGCTGAATTGTTAAATTTGTCAGCCGATCAGCTCCGTGCCATCTGTGCTGGAATAAAACTATGGTCAGCCAATCACGGGACCAGCTCCAGAAAAAACTGGATGCCCTGCCGACCAGGCCGGGCGTCTATCTGATGAAAGACGCCGACGGGACGGTGCTCTATGTGGGCAAGGCGGTGAACCTCCGCGCCCGGGTGCGCTCCTACTTTCACGCCTCGGCCGAGCACAGCCCCAAGATCAGACGGCTGGTGGCCAGCATCGCCGACCTTGACTTTATCGTCACCGCCTCGGAGCTGGAGGCGCTGATCCTGGAAAGCAACCTGATCAAAGAGCACAAGCCGCGCTACAACGTCCGGCTGAAGGATGACAAGCGCTATCCCTACATCAAGGTCACCTGGCAGGAGGATTTCCCTCGGGTGCTGATCGTGCGCCGCATGGAACGGGATGGTGCCCGCTATTTTGGCCCCTTCACCGCTGCCTGGGCCGTGCAGCAAACCCTGCAGACACTGCGCCGCGTTTTCCCCTATCTGACCTGCAATCGGGTCATTACCGGCCAGGACGAGCGAGCCTGCCTCTATTACGACATTGGCCTGTGCCTGGGGCCGTGCATCGGCGCAGCGGGGCGGGAAGAGTACCGGGCCATGATGGACCGCCTGTGTCGCTTTCTGGAGGGCAGGGCGGACGAGATCACAGCCGACCTGGAATCCAGGATGCAGGCTGCGGCGGAGCGATGGCAGTTTGAGCAGGCGGCTGTCTACCGCGATCAACTGGCCGCCATCCGGCGGGTCATCGAACGACAAAAGATCATCTCGCCGGACATGGCCGATCAGGATGTCATTGCCTTCGCCCGAGCCGACGGCGACGCCTGCGTGCAGGTCTTTTTCATCCGCCACGGGCGGCTCATCGGCCGGGAATATTTTGTGCTCGACGGCGCGGCCGAGGAGGCCGATGCCGGGGTGATCGCCTCCTTTGTCAAGCAGTTCTACGACGAGGCGGCCTATGTGCCCCCTGAAATCCTGCTGCCCCACGAAATTGACGAGGCCCTGATCATCCAGGAGTGGCTGCACAGCCGACGGGGGGACAAGGTGATACTCCAGGTGCCAGACCAGGGTCACAGGCGGGAGCTGGTGGAGATGGCCGCCGAAAATGCCGCCGAGACACTGAACCACCTCCGCGCCCAGTGGTTGACCGATGAGGGCAAACAGGCGCAGGCCCTGGCCGAGCTACAGGAATTCCTGGGGCTGGAGTCGCCGCCCAACCGGATCGAGGGCTACGATATCTCGACCATCCAGGGTACGGCCACCACCGGCTCGATGGTTGTCTTTGTCAAAGGGGTGCCGCACAAGAGTGACTATCGGCGCTTCAAAATTCAAACCGTCGTCGGCAGTGATGACTATGCCAGCATGAGGGAGATGCTCCGCCGTCGCTTCCGCCGGGCCACCGAACCGGAAGCGGTCCAGACACCGGGTGGCAAACGGTCGGCCTGGCACCTGCTGCCCGACCTGCTGGTTGTGGATGGCGGCCGGGGACAGCTCAACGTGGCCCTGGAGGTGCTGGAGGAGTATGGCCTGCGCGGCCAGGTGCCGGCCGTGGGCCTGGCCAAGCAGGAAGAGGAGCTCTACCTGCCCGACCGGGCGGAGCCGCTGCGCCTGCCGCGCACTTTGTCTCTGCTGCAGCGCATCCGCGACGAGGCCCATCGTTTCGCCATCACCTACCACCGCCAGGTGCGGGGCAAACAGACGGTCATCTCTCAACTGGATGAGGTGCCGGGCATCGGCCCCAGGCGGCGTTCGGCATTGCTCAAACAGTTCGGCTCGATAGAAGCCATCCGCGCTGCCAGCGTGGAAGAACTGGCCGCCGTGCCGGGCATGACCCGCAAGGTGGCGGAGCAGCTCAAGGAGAGTTTGTAAGGCATGATGTCGCTCCCCATTGTCAGGTAACCAGATTGTCTGGCAAGGAGGCAGGCCGATGACAGAAATTTCACTGGAAGGCAAAGTGGCATTGGTGACCGGGGCGTCACGGGGCATCGGCCGGGCGATCGCCCTGCGGCTGGCCGGCGCCGGTGCCCGGGTGGTGGTCAGCAGCCGCAAGCTGGAAGGCGTGCAGGCTGTGGCCGACGAGATTGCCGCCGCCGGCGGGCAGGCCCTGGCCGTGCAGGCCCATGTCGGCCGGGCGGAGGAGGTGACGGCGCTGGTGGCGCGGACGATGGAGGCTTTTGGTCGGGTGGACATTGCCGTCAATAACGCGGCCACCAACCCCCACTTTGGGCCGCTGCTCACCGCCGATGAAGGGCAGTGGGACAAGATCCTGGCGACCAATACCAGGGGGGCCTTTTACGTCTGCCGGGCTGTGGTGCCCTCGATGCAGGCCCAGGGTGGCGGCAAGATCCTCAATGTGGCCTCCATCGCCGGGCTGCGACCTTCACCGGGCATGGGGCTGTATAGCATCTCCAAGGCGGCGCTGATCGCCATGACCCAGGTGCTGGCCCTGGAGCTCGGCCCGGCCAACATTCAGGTCAACGCCATCGCCCCAGGGGTGATCAAAACCCGTTTCAGCCAGGCGCTGTGGCAGACTCCTCAGGTTGCCGGGGCTCTGCTGGCCCACCTGCCGCTGGGCCGTTTCGGCGAGCCGGAGGATGTGGCCGGACTGGCGCTCTACCTGGCCTCGCCGGCGGCAGATTACATCACCGGGGCGGTGTTTGTGGTGGATGGCGGCCTGAGCCTGGCTACCGCTTTGTAGGGCAACTGCGAGCAGTTGTCCTACAGGAGGAAATGATGCGTTTTGGAATCTACACCATGCAAAAGGGGGCCCTGATCCCGCCGGGGATGCCGGCCCCTGAAGTGCTGGCCCACATCGCCCGGTTAGAACACGCCGACCTGGTGCGGCAACTGTTTTCTCAAGGGTTCAACCCCATTGAACTGACCGGCGACATGGTCCTGTTCCTGCCCCACAGCTTTTCGCCACACGCCATTGAGCGGCTGGCTGCCCTCAAGGCCGAAATGGGGCTGACTTATACCCTCCACCTGCCCCTGTGGTCGGTGGAGCCTTCAACGCCGCTGACGCCGGTGCGCCAGGGGTCGCTGCGGGCGGTGGTGGAGGCCATCCAGGTCACCCGCCCGTTGGAGCCAGAGGTGTATGTCCTGCACGCCACCGGGGCGCTGGCCGCCGAATTCTACCGCATGGACCTGCCGGAGCAGGCCAGGCCGTTGATCCTGCGCCAATTCCAGGGCTATGCCCGGCAGAGCATCCAGGCCGTGCTGGCCGAGACCGGCCTGCCCGGCCGCAGGCTGGCCATCGAAACGGTCGAGTTCCCCTTTGACCTGACGCTGGAACTGGCCGAGGAGCTGGACCTGTCGGTTTGCCTGGACACCGGACACGTGCTGGTCGGCTTTTCCGGGCCGGTGGACCTTTTTGACGCCCTGGAACGCTGCCTGCACCGCCTGGGCGAGGTGCACCTGCACGATGGCCCCTGGCAGGGGCCGGAGCAGCGGATCGGCTATGGGCAGGATCACCGGCCGTTGGGCCGGGGCGACCTGGATGTCGCCCGCCTGCTCGACCGGCTGACTGAGGCGAGGTTTACCGGGCCGGTGATCCTGGAGCTGACCGTGCCCGAAGCCCTGGCTTCGCTGGAGGTGATCCGGACCATCCGCCCGGAGGTGCTGGCTCGAAAGTGAAAGAGGCCCGCAGGGAGGGCTTTCGATCACCTGTCCCGGTTCCAGAAGGCTTCGTCCCACAGGGTGGTGCGCAGCCATTTCTCGATCTGCGGATCGGCTATGTTCAGGCGTCGCCGGTCCCGGCAGTAGAGCGCCAGCGACTGGGCAAAATAGTCGCGCACATTGGACCGGGCGACCTGGTCCACGCCGTAGCCCAGGGCAAACAGACGGGACAGACGTGCGCCGGCCCGTTGCCAGGCCGGCGTCACTCCCCCCCCTTCAGACAGCCAGCGGCCACCCGACTCACCGCCGCAGCCCAGGTAATGGTCGGCCAGGTGACCGAGGACGTGCAGGGGTTGTTCGTTGTCCCTGGCCAGGTCTGTCACCGCCACAAAGGCTATGTTCTGCACCGGGCGGCTCTTGAACTCCCCCGGACCGGGCACATAGCGCGACTCACCGACCGAGATGAGCACCAATCCGCCGCTGCACCTCAACAGATAATCGGCCAGGATGGGCGGCAACAGCCGAACCTGCCTGATCAGGGCCTGCATCGGTGCCCAGTCGTGCTCAAACAGGCTGCTCACCCAGGGAGGCGAATGGATCAACAGGCCGGGCATTAGCCTGGCCCTGGCGTGCAGCCACTCCTGCCATCGCCTTTCGGCCCGGCTGGCGGTGGCGGACCGATCTGCCCTCTGTCGGCCCGGCCTTGCCCTGGCCATGTGCCCCATCCCCTTTCAGCCTACACCCCAGAGGACCCCGACCGGTACCCCCGTCTAATCCCCAAAGCCTATTGAAGCGATCCCGGCTGTGTGCTATAATGGGACTGACTATGCCTGGCAGAGGGCAAAATCGGCTCTTTAACAATCGGAATGGACCGGTATCCGCTCATTCTCCCATGATCTGCACCACCACCGTGCGAGAACGAGCGCGGTTGTCAAAGTCTACGAACACAATCTGCTGCCAGGTGCCCAGGGTCAATCGCCCTTCGACAAAGGGGATCGTCAGGGAAGGCCCCAACAGGGCATGGCGGACATGGGCATGGCCATTGCCATCTCCCCAGCGCAGATTGTGCCGATAGTCCATATCCGGGGGGACCAGGCGGTCGAAGGTCTGCTGTAGATCGTGTACCACTCCCGATTCATATTCGGTCGTCGTCAGGGCACTGGTGGAGCCGGGAGTAAAGAGGGTCACGATGCCGTTCTTCAGACCGGAGCTTTGGAGCTGCTGCTCCACCTCGGCGGTGATGTCAAGCACCTGACCGTGGCCCTGGGTGTGCAATCGGATCTGCCTGTTTACCACCATATCACGGTTTCTCCTGCGTGTCCCATGTGGCCTCAAAACTCCAGCGGTGGCCGGGCAGCGGCACGAGCTGGAACCAGATATTGCCCGGTTTGAGCGGGATGGGCACCTGACCGGTCAGATCGCGCAGGACGACCATATCCTCCCGTCTGGGCCGGGCCCACAGACCCTGAAACGCCTGTCCATCGCGGAAGAGGACCGCCGGCCCTGTTCCCCACAACTGGATCTGCACCGAGGGGTGGTTGGTGCGGGGAAAATCCTCATAAAAGTCGGCGTCCACATGGGTGGCATAGAGCACCACCACGTTGGTCACGGTGATCTGCCTGCCCGACAGGGCATCCACGTGGGGTTGTCCCCCATCCCAGCGGAGATAGTTGCCGGCGGTCGGGTCGTAGTAATAATCCACGATCATCTCCCGGTTTGGATAAGGGATGTGGATGTGAGTGGCCGGTTGTCCGCCCGGCGGCACCTCGGCGGCAAAGTTCAACCCTTGCAGCTCCTGGCGCTGGTTGATGCCCAGTTGGGTGGCGATTTCCCAGATCTTCTGGGGCAGGGCAAAGAGGGTGTGTTCGATGGGTACCCCCTGGGCCCGCAGCTCCTTGTCGCGGTAGAACCCCTCCGAGTGGATGCCCTGGTCGTACCAGAACTCCCGTTCTCGAAAGTCGGCGTTCTTGAACTTGGGGTACAGGCCAGGGCTGGTGCCGGAATAGGCGATGAGGCTTTTGTACATGGCCGGGATCTCAAGGTCAATGAACCGGGCGCTGCGGGTGGAGCCGACCTTTTCGACCTGTTGACACAGATAGATGGCCGTAAAACGGGTGATGCCGGCCTCCGCCAGATGCTCATAGACGATGTCGGCCTGGGGCAGACCCCACTGGGGACGCGAAATGGAGGCGTTCTGCACCTTGATCGCCAGGGGACGCCGCTCCAACAGGGCCAGGTCGCTCACCGGCAGGCCGGTCAGCGGGCAGAGGTTGGGGGCAAGGGTGGGCCAGGGCGTGGCCGTTGGATCGAGAACCTCGGTCGGCTCAGGAGTTGGTGTGGCGGTGGGCGGATCGGCCGGGGATGAGTTGGGCGTTGGCGTGGCCGAGGGGAGCGGCGTGTGGGTCATCGTAGGCAGCAGAGGTCGCTTTGTGTTCGCCGGCCGAGGGGTTTTGGTGGGCGTGGGCGTTACCGCCGCGAGCCCATTTGAAAGGCAACCGGTGATATACATGGCTGCCATCAACAGCAACGCTGCTACCCCCAAAGCTTTCCAGACTCTCCTGGACCCCATGTTCATAGACACCGACCTCCATAGCAATCTGACGATCCTGGATTCAACGTAACTCCCCACCCCAACCGCTCGCGGCGGGTCTGCGACCCGCCGAACGCCGGTCACAGACCGTTTGAGCCATGGTGGCGAGTGGTTACCTCGACATTGTTAGATTCGACCTCACCCCTACCCCCTGGCCCCCTTCCCCTCTCCGCCGCGGAGAGGGGAAGGGGGT
>DAOTYI010000004.1:0-44767 GCA_034434895.1 Anaerolineae bacterium | reverse complement strand
CTCCTACCCCCTGGCCCCCTTCCCTCAAATTTGGCTTTTTGCCCGCGGCCCCCTGCATGGACCCCTGACGGCTTCCGCTCCTCCAAAAAGAAGATTAATTTTTCATTGCGAAGGCGCAGCCTTCGCAATGAAAAATTTTCTTTTTGTTCTTTTGGCCTCGCCGGAGGCGGGTTTTGGAGATTTTCCCGCCCCGCTCTGAAAAAGGCCAAACTTCAGGGAAGGGGAGTTGGGGGATGGGGTGAGGTCCGCCTTGACCGCCATTTACGTTAATTTAACATTGTCGAGTCAATTACAAGCTCTCCGAGAGGAAGCATGGAATGACAGAACCGATTATCAAAGTGAAAGGGCTGCATAAATATTTCGGCCCCCTGCACGTGATCAGGGGGGTGGACCTGGAGGTCATGCCGGGCGAGGTGGTGGTCATTATCGGGCCATCGGGGGGCGGCAAGAGCACCTTTCTACGCTGCCTGAACTATCTGGAGCAGCCGTCGGCGGGCACCATCGAAATTGACCGGGTGGTGATTGACGCCCGTGATCCGGGTCGCGAGCAACGCCATCAGATCCGCGAACTGCGCAAAAAGGCGGGCATGGTCTTTCAACAGTTTAACCTCTTTCCACACATGACCGCCCTGGGCAACATCATTGAAGCGCCGATCACCGTCAAAAAGGTGCCCAGAGAGGAGGCCATTGCCAGGGCGGAGGAGTTGCTGGCCTGGGTGGGTCTGTCGGACAAGCGGGACGAATATCCCTCCCGGCTGTCGGGCGGGCAGCAACAGCGGGTGGCCATCGCCCGGGCGCTGGCCATGGAGCCCAAGATCATGCTCTTTGACGAGCCGACCTCGGCGCTGGACCCGGAGTTGATCGGCGAGGTGGTGGAGGTGATGGAGCGGCTGGCCAACCAGGGCATGACCATGGTCGTCGTTACCCATGAGCTGCACTTCGCCCGCGACGTGGCCGACCGGGTGATCCTCATGGCCGACGGCGTGTGGGCCGAGATGGGACCGCCGGGGGAGCTGTTCACCAACCCCAAGGAGGAGCGGACGCGGCAGTTCCTGGCGCACATCCTGTAAGAGCCAGCCTGCAAAGCTTACCACAAAGGCCACAAAGGAACACAAAGGAAACGAATATCCCTGGTGTCCTTTGTGTCCTGGTAGTTTTCAGGCAAGCTCTAAAACCGGTCAGGTCTTCTTATGGATAGAAACCAGGTGATCGTAGTTGTTCCCACCTACAACGAAGCAGACAACCTGCCTGCCCTGGTCGGGGAACTGTTGGCTCTGGAACTGGCGGGCCTGGGGGTTCTGGTTGTGGATGACAACTCGCCCGACGGCACAGGTCAGATCGCCGACGATCTGGCGCGACGGTATCCCGGCCGGGTGCAGGTCATACACCGGGCCGGCAAGCTGGGCCTGGGCACGGCCTATGTGACCGGCTTTCGCCATGCCCTGGAGCAGGGCGCCGAATATATCGTGCAGATGGACGCCGATTTTTCCCATTCGCCGGGTTACATCCCTCAGTTTCTGGAAGCGATCGCCAACTATGATGTGGTGATCGGCTCGCGCTATGTGGCCGGCGGCAGGCTGGATGAGCGGTGGGGCTGGTGGCGCTACTTTTTGAGCTGGTGGGCCAACAGCATCTACACCCGGCTGATCCTGGGGCTGCGGGTCAAAGATGTCACCGCCGGTTTCAAGTGCTGGCGGCGAGCCACGCTGGAGGGGATCGGTCTGGAGCGGGTGCGCTCCAACGGCTATGTCTTCCAGGTGGAGATGGCCTATCTGACCGAGAAGCTGGGCTATCGCTTCCTGGAACTGCCCATCTACTTTGAGGACCGCCGCATCGGCCGGTCCAAGATGACGGTGCCGGTCAAGGTCGAGGCAGCCCTGCGCACCTGGCAGATCCGGTGGCGGCACCGCCACGCCCGGCGAATAGAGCACCCCGCATGAGATCCCCCCTGTCCATCCGAAAACCGCTCCGCGACCTGGGGGCAGGGTTCCTGCTGCTGCTCCTGCCGCTGATCCTGTTCTGGCCGGTCACCGTCGGTTCCCGAACCCTGATCCCGGCCGATAATCTCTACCAGTGGGAGCCGTACCGGACCTTTGCCGACCAGCAGGGAGTGACCCTCCCGCCGCACAACGAGCTCCTCAGCGACCTGGTGCTGGAAAATCTGGTCTGGAAGCGGTTTATCGTGCAGTCGCTCCGGGCCGGCGAGGTGCCGTTGTGGAACCCCTATCTGTTCGCCGGTGTGCCGTTCCTGGCTGCCGGGCAACACTCGGCCCTCTATCCCTTCAGCCTCCTGTTCTATCTCCTGCCCCTGAGCCGCGCTTATGGCTGGTTTACGGTGTCCCAGCTCTGGCTGGCGGGAGTCTTTATGTTTCTGTTCGGCCGTGTGTTGCGCCTGGGGCGCTTTCCGGCCCTGATCGCCGGCCTCACCTACCAGCTCAGCGCCTTTTTCCTGGTGAGCGTCGTGTTCACCATGGTCATCGCGGCTGCCGTCTGGCTGCCGTTGCTGTTGGCCATCATCGAGATCATGATCCGCAGGCAGGAGGAAAAGGGGAGCGGCCCCTTTGTGCCCATCGTCTACCTGCTTGTCGGTGCCGTGGCTCTGGGCTTCCACATCCTGGCCGGCCACCCCGAGATCCTGGTGTATACCCTGCTGGTGATGGCCGGTTATGCTCTGGTGCGCCTGGTCCTGCTGTGGCGGCGGGTCGGCTCCTGGCGGCCGGCCGTGCGCCTGGCAGGTTGGCTGGGACTGATGGGCGGGTTGGGGCTGGGCCTGGGCGCGGTGCAACTGATCCCCCTGTTGGAGCTGGTCACCCGCAGCTTCCGCGAAGGCTCGGTCACCTACGCCGATGTGGTGGGCTGGGCCTATCCCGCCCGGCAGATCATCACCTTTCTGGTGCCCGACTTTTTCGGCAATCCGGCCCATCACGGCTACTGGGACCTGGTCAGCCGCCAGTGGGTGGCGGTGGACCGCGTCTTCTGGGGCATCAAGAATTATGTGGAAGCCGGCAGTTATGTGGGTATTCTGCCGCTGTGTCTGGCGGCGGTGGCGGTGCTGTCGGCGCTGCGGAAGCCGGGTGCGGAGGAGCAACGCCATGTCTGGGTCCTGGCCGGGCTGGCCCTGGTGTCGCTGCTGTTCGTCTTTGGCACACCCCTCTATGCCCTCCTGTACTATGGCCTGCCGGGCATCAAACAGCTTCATTCCCCCTTTCGCTGGGTCTTTCCCTACACGCTGAGCGTCGCTGCCCTGGCCGGCTTTGGCGCCCGGGAACTCGATCGGCGATTGCCGCTCGTCAGGCCCCTTGCCTGGGGTGCCATCGGCGGAGGGGTGGTGCTGGTGGCCGGCCTGCTGGCGGTGTGGATTGCGCCGCAGCCGTTCATCCCCCTGGCCGACCGTTTTCTGGTTGCGGTGGAAAAGGCGCAGGAGGCGTTCAGCAGCGGCCAGATGCTCCTCTCTTACGAATGGCGCAACCTGCTGGTCCTGGGGCTGATGCTGGCAGCCAGCGGCATTGTGCTGCGCCTCAGCCGCTGCCCCATCCACCTGAAGATGGGCCGATGGGCCGATGGGCCGGTGCCGGTGTGGCAGGTGTTGGCGGTGGGGGTGCTGGCCGTGGACCTGTTGCTCTTTGGCTGGGGGTTCAACCCGGCCGCCGATCCGGCCTGGCTGGAGTTCACGCCGCCGGCCATCCGGTTCCTGAAGGAGCAGGCGGCCCAAAGCCAGCCGTGGCGGCTGACGACCTATCAGATCGGGCAGGACACCAAGACGCTGAACGCCAATATCCCCTGGCTGCACGGCCTGCAGGATGTGCGTGGCTACGATTCGATCATCCTCCGCCAGTATGCTGATTATATGGGGGCCATCGAGGCCCAGGGGGAGCTACTTTACAACCGCATTGCGCCGATCTACCGCCTTGAGCATCTGAGTTCGCCGCTGCTGGACCTGCTGGGGGTGCGCTATGTGGTGACAGAAGGGCAGGTGCCCAACCCCGACTATCGGCTGGTGTACGAGGGGGAGGTGCGCATTTATGAGAACAGCGATGCCCTGCCCCGGGCCTTTGCCCTGCCCCGGGCCGAGGTCGTCTCGATCGGGGACCTGGCCCCCCGGCTGCAAAGCTTCGACCCCCGGCAGGTGGTCCTGCTCGACGATCAGATGGTCCACGCCGACGATACGCGCCTCCAATCGCCCGGCAACTGGCCGTTCCAGGCCGCCCGGGTGGTGACCTATAGCCCCAACGCCCTGTTTGTGGATGTGGAGATGCCTGGCCCCGGCTGGCTGGTGCTGGCCGACAGCTATTTTTCCGGCTGGAAAGCGTACCGCTCCACCCCCACCGACCGGGTCCCAGGTCCAAAGGAGGAGCCGGCGGGTGAGACGGAGCTGGAGATCGTCCGCGCCGACGGCAACTTTCGGGCGGTGTGGCTGGAGGGTGGGGCGCACCGGGTGCGCTTCAAGTACACCCCCTTGAGCTTCAAGCTGGGGTTGTACGGCAGCTTTATCGCCGCCGTGGTGCTGTTCCTGCTGGGGTTCTACTGGCTGTGGACCCGCTTTTACCGCGAAAGCGATCAGGATTCCACCGTCAAGCGGGTGGCCAAGAACAGCCTGCTGCCCATCGGCCTGCAACTGGTCAACCGGCTGATTGACTTTGCCTTTGCCATGCTGATGCTGCGCATCCTGGCCCCCGAAATGGCCGGACGTTACTATTTTGCCGTGGGTTTTATCGGCTATTTTGATATTTTGGTGCGTTTTGGGTTGGGCACATTGCTGACCCGCGAGGCGGCCAGGGATCGCAGCCGGAGCAACGACTATCTGAGCATCGTCACTTTGCTGCGGGGAGGGCTGTGGTTTGCCGCGCTGCCGCTGACGGCCCTGGCCCTGTGGCTCTATGCCCTGGTGGGGGAGATGACGCCCGATGTGGTGGCGGCCATCGCCCTGTTTGCCGTGGCCGTGCTCTTTAGCCTCCTGGCCGATGGCTTTAGCGCCGTGTTCTATGCCTATGAAAAGATGGAATACCCGGCCGCCATCTCCACGGTGACCGCCCTGACGCGGGTCAGCCTGGGGGTGCTGGCCTTGTTGCTGGGGTGGGGGTTTGTGGGCCTGGCCGGTGTGGCCATCGTCGCCAATATCGTCAGCGCCTTCATCCTGGGGAGGTTGATGGTCCGCCACTGCTTCCGGCCCCATGCCGTCTGGCACCCGCAGATGGGCAGGTGGATGCTGCACACCTCCCTGCCGCTGATGATCAATCAGCTCCTGGCCAGCGCCTTTTTTAACCTCGACGTGTTGTTGCTCAAGCCGATCCAGGGCGACCAGGTGGTCGGCTACTATCGGGCGGCCTATGCCTACCTGAATGGGTTGAACATCATTCCGGCCTATTTCACCCAGGCGATCTTTCCGCTGATGAGCCGCTATGCGGCTTCGGCCCGCGATTCGCTGCTGCGGGCCTATGTGCTGTCGCTCCGGCTGCTGCTCATCGTCGCCCTGCCGATCACCGCCGGCACGCCGTTTATCGCCCGTGGGCTGATCCTGATCCTGGGCGGTGGCGATTATCTGCCCCACTCGATGATCGCCCTGCAGCTTCTCATCGGCTTTCTCCCTTTGAGCTTTGTCAACAGCGTGACCCAATATGTGCTCATTGCCATTGACCAGCAGCGCTTTCTGACCAAAGCCTTCCTCATCGGTGTGACCTTCAATGTGGCCGCCAACCTGATCGCCATCCCCCTGTTCAGTTACAAAGGGGCCGCCGTGGTCACGATCCTGTCGGAATTGGCTTTGCTCATCCCGTTTTACCATGCTGTGCGCAGGCATCTGGGGCCGCTGCCGTGGGTCTCTCTGTTCTGGCAGCCGGTGGTGGCGGCAGCGGTCATGGCCGGGGTGATGGGGTTGTTCCACGGCCTGCCCTGGCCGCTTTTGATCCCGGTGGGTGGAGGGGTATATGGGGTTGTGCTGCTCCTGATCGGTGGCTTTCGCCAGCCCGATATGGATCTGCTCCTCCGCCTGATCCCGATGGAACGCCTCCGGGCGTGGCTGCCCGGCTTCCGGTCGGCAGGGCGCTGACCGCGCCGTCCGCACCGGTATGGTGCAGAGCCGTGATCACGGGAAACCGGGTGCTGTCTCCCGCCAGTGAGCCCGCTCGGTCGCGTCGGGGAAGCGGGGCAGGATGATGGCAGCATCGGGCAGTTGCACCTGGTCGCCCGGTTCCAGGTGGGCCTTGTCTTCTTTTTCCACCACCGGTCTGGCCGGCAGGCTAAAGATGCCGATTTCGTCGCCGACGCGGTGATAACGGCTCTCGATGTAGGCCATGCCCAGGATAAAGCCATCCACGTCCACGGCGGCGCTGGTCACCCAACCCACCGCCCGGCCCCGCCTGTTGACCACCGGATCGCCGCTCTTGGGCATGCGCACCCCTTTGTCCTTCATGCGGAAGCGGGCGATCTCCATCGTGCGGTTCTTCTCCCGTTCGATGTGGGCCGTCCGCCCGATAAAGTAGGGCTTGTGCAGCTTGACGTAGGAGCCAAAGCCTGCCCCTCCCGGCGAGATGTCGAACGGTCCGGCCAGTTCATGGCCGTAGAGCGGCAGCCCGGCCTCGGTCCGTGTCGAGTCGCGGGCCGCCAGGCCGGTCGGTTGCAGGCCCAACGGCTCTCCGGCCCGGAGTAGCGTCTCCCACAAGGCCACAGCCCGGTCGGGATGGACAAAGAGTTCGTAGCCGATCTCCTCCCCAGTGTAGCCGGTGCGGGCGATGATCAGCTCGAAGCCGGCCAGTTCGCATTCGATCAGCCCGGTTTTGCGCACCCGGGCCAGCCGGTCCTTGAGCCGGGGGTCGTCGGTCAGGCTTTGCAGGATCGCAAGCGACGCCGGGCCTTGCAGCGCCAGGTCCACCCGCATATCGGCGCCGCTGGAGCGGTCTTTCAGGTTGCGCAGCGTCGCCGGACGCAGCACCCGCAGGTAAGGCCGTTCCCGGTCCAGGAGCACCTCTCCCTGGTTGACGGCGTTGAGCCAGGCCCAGTCTTTGTCGGCGTTGGCGGCGTTGACCACCAGCAGGAACAGGTCCTTGCGCCGCCGATAGACGAACAGGTCGTCAATAACCCGGCCATCCGGGTCGAGCAGGTAGCTATAGAAGCTCTCTCCCGGCTCAAACCAGCGCACATAGTTGGTCAGGACCAGGTCCAGGAACTCGGTGGCGTGCGGGCCGCTGACCTCGAACACCCCCATGTGGGCCACGTCGAACAGGCCGGCCGCCTTGCGCACGGCATTGTGCTCATCGAGCACGCCGCTGTACCACACCGGCATCTCCCACCCGGCAAAGGGGATGATTTTGCGGGTATGGGCTTTGTGCCAGTCGTACAGGGAGGTGCGCTGGAGGGGCGCATGTTCAGGCTCCTGCCATTGGAAGGCGGGCAATGGGGAACTGACCGGGGGAGGTTGGAGAGCGTGGCAGCCGATGAAATAGGGCTTGCGCAGCTCAAAGCGATCTGAATGGCCGGCATCGTACAGCTCCTGGCCGGCAGGTCGCCCCGAATCGGGGTGATAGCCGGAATAGCGGCTGTAATCGGGCAGTCTGTCCTGGGCACGGAGGGCGCGGCGTGCTTCGGCGCTGCCGGGAACGGCTCCGGCTGCAATCAACCGGTCGTAGAGGGCCTGCACCCGGTCGGCCGGCACGGCCAGCTCGATCTGGTCATCGGCGTGATGGAAAACCTGGACCCCTGACAGCTCCTGGCCGGTCAGGCAGGCGGCTGCCTGGGGGCCACGCAGGGCCAGGGCCACGGTGCACTGCGCCTGTTCCACCTGGCGCAGGTCCTCGACGATGATGGGACCTTCCACCTTGCGGAACAGGTCCTCCTTGTCGAACAGGGTATAGCCGTCGGCCATGGCCCGCAGCCAGGCTTTGACCCGTTCGTGGTTCTCCGGGTTGGTGCGCAGCAGATAACGGTCGCGGCCCAGTTCGTCCGATTCCAGGCGCAAGAGCGAGACATCATCCATGAGCCGGGCATCTTCGTTCAGCAAGAAAGCAAGCTGGCACTGGCCGGGCTGCAAGGCCGCCACGTCGCTGGTGAGGATCTGTTGCAGGGCCGGCCCGGCCCGGTCGCCGATGACCAGCAGCAGGCCGGAGTCGCTCACATCCAGCAGGAGTGCGCCGCTGCGGGCAGCCTCCAGCTCTGCGGCCAGGCCGGGGCTGTCGGCCCGCTGGAGGCCCGGATAGGCACAGGGGGCCACGTTGAGCAACCGGTAGTAGTGGGGATAGCGGCTGCCCCGGTCCTGGGTCTCGGCCACCCCCCTGTCTGCCAGGGCCGCTACCTCTTGCTTGACCTCTTCCAGCAGGTCCAGGTCAATCTTGCCTCGGGGCAGTTCACCCCCCAGGCCGATGTAGCTGAACGGTTTGATATTCGTCACGATTTTGTGGATCAGGCGGGCTACCTCATCCATCTCTGCCGGGCCGAAACCGCGTTGGGTGAGCCAGGGGGTGCCCAGGCGGATGCCCATAGCCAGGGCGGTGACCTCATCGCCGGGGATGGTGTTTTTGTTGGCGACGATGCCGGCCATGTCCAGGATGCGCACCGCCGGCTCACCGCGCAGCGGAAAGCCGGTGTCGGTCTGGATGCCGTTCAGGTCGAGCATACAAAAGTGGCTGTCGGTGCCGCCGTAGGCCAGCTTCAGGCCGCGCTTTTGCAGGCCCTCGGCCAGAGCAGCGGCATTTTCTTTGATCTTCCACTGCAGGCGCTTAAAAGCCGGCGTCTGGGCGATCTTGAAGGCCACGGCCATGGCCGCGAACTTTTGGGTGTGAGGGCCCCCCTGCTCACCGGGAAAGACGGCCATATCAATCTTTTGGGCCATCTCCTCGTCGGTGGTCACAATGACCGCGCCCCGGGGCCCGCACAGGGTCTTGTGAGTGGTAAAGGTGATCACGTGGGCCAGGCCCACCGGGCTGGGGAAAGCTCCGGCGATGACCATGCCCGCCGGGTGGGCGATGTCGGCCAGCAGGACCGCTCCCACCTCGTCGGCGATGCTGCGAAACGCTGCCCAGTCCGGCGCCCAGGGGTAGGAGGTGTAGCCGGCGATGATCATCTTGGGCCGGTGTTGGCGGGCCAGGTCGCGGATCTCGTCATAGTCCAGCCGCCCGGTGCGCTTGCTGACCCCGTAGCCGACCACGCGATACCGTTTGCCGGAGAAATTGAACTCGCTGCCGTGGGTCAGGTGGCCGCCCTGGTACAGATTCATGCCCATGACCACATCGCCCACCTCGACCACGGCATCATAAACGGCCAGGTTGGCCGCTGCGCCCGAAAGGGGCTGGACATTGACATAGATGTCCTGAGCCGATACCCGCTCGTTGGCCAGACAGGCAGCGCAGCGCCGTTGGGCCAGCGTTTCGACAAAGTGGACGTAATCCACCCCTTTGTAGAAACGGCGGTCAGCATAGCGGCGGTAGTAGGCCAGTTGGTGAGGAATGTCCAACAGCATCGCCTCTTCATCGCGGGTCATGCGCAGCGGGGGATAGCCCTCGGCGTAGACATTGTTGAACACACTGCCCAATGCCTGGCGCACTGCCTTGGGGGCCATAGACTCGGAAGGGATCATGATCAGCTTCCGGGCCTGGCGTTCCTCCTCGAACCCGATGATCAGATCGGTGTCGGGGTCCACCTGGCCGAGGTCGGCTCCCAGAAATTGGTCCCAATACTCTTTCTCTGACATGCCAGACACTCCTTGTCTCAGAGCTGGTCCGAAAACCGCTAAGGAGCTACCCTGCCGCAGGTTTGGGCGCAATCTCTAAGTGCGCTGCAATGAGCTGCTCGCCCTGTTGCCGGCCACTTTCTAACCTGCGGGAGGGTGAAGCTTCAGACAAGCTCTTAGAGCTTGTTTGAAAAGCTTGCGCCCCTGCTGTAAACCTTTGCCTTCGTGGTTTTCACTAGGGTTCCTTGTCGGCCTGGGCCGTGGCACCGGCCGGTGGCGGCACCTCGAACGAGTCCGGTTCCGGGCCGGTGCCGAACATCTTGAGCCCGCCGTGCAGCTTGCCGCCGTCGTCCAGCAGGAAGCTGGTCACAGTCACGTCGGCCCACACCCGGCCGGTAGACAGGATCTCCAGCCGCCCTCTGGCCACAATAGAGCCTTTGACCTGGCCCGAGACCGACACATTCTGGGCCTCGATGTGGGCGTCCACCCGCGCCTTCTCACTGATGATGACGTTGCTCACCGTCTTGATGCTGCCCTGGTAGACGCCGTCAATCTTGACGATGCCATCGCATTCCAGGTCCCCCTTGATGTTGGCCGTCGGGCCAACCGAGACCTCGACCCGGTCCAACGGAACTGGCCGTTTCTCTCGTCCAAACACAGTTCGCTCCTTTGTTTCGACTATTGAGCGCCAGGCATGACCTCCCACCGCACCTGGCAACAACGCCGGCGCTACTATAACATTCCCCCGCCGATTTGTCAATCTGTAGGGGCGCCCCTGGCGGTGGCCCCATTGGCCTCAAGTTAAGGCGCGGGCGATTGGAAATCGCACCGGGTAGCCGACGGCAATGCCTTCGGCTACCCGGCCGTCCGCCTGCGCGGACGAAGGCATCCACGCAGGTGGATGCCTGGCTGCAGGCCCCTGAGGTGCGGCTTGAGTCGCTTAACTTGATGCGTATGGGCCAGCCTGCCCTCCAGGTAGAGGTTGGGAAAGGTGAGGCAAGGAGGAACGGACAAAACTGTGGGGTTGCGGCCTATCCCGGCCGATGACCGGGAATGGTGGACGGCGCGAGAAGAGGAGTATTGGCGGTCATTGGTGGAGCATGGCCAGGCGGTGCCTGACACCGCCCCGCCGGCCGATCCTCACGAAATCTTTTCTGATCTGGGTTTGGAAGAGGAGTACAGGCCGACCCTCGCCTCTGAAGCAGCCAGAAACAATGGCGCGATGAGCAGATGGCAACTTGCCCGACAGGCTCTCGAACGAGGCGAGTCCTTCTCGCTGTGGGTCTCCGGCGCCAACCGGGGCGGGCTGTTGGTGGAATGGAACGGCCTGCAAGGCTTTGTGCCGGCCTCTCAACTGAAAGAGATGCCCCGCGCCCTTGACCCTGACGAGCGGACCTCGGAACTGGCGCGGCGGATCGGCGAACGGCTGACGGTGTGCCTGATCGAGGTGGACGAAGGGCAAAACCGGCTGGTCTTCTCCGAGCGGGCTGCGGCCTCCGGCCCCCACTCGCCGACGGCAATCTGGAACGCCTTGAGGCCGGGCGAAATCCGCTCCGGCACGGTCACCAACCTGACCACCTTTGGGGCCTTTGTGGATTTGGGCGGCGTCGAAGGGCTCATCCACCTGTCTGAGCTGTCGTGGGACCGGGTGCGCCATCCGGCCGATCTGCTTTCCCTCGGCCAGGAGCTGGAGGTCTATGTCCTGGGGGTCAACCCCGACGAACAGCGTGTCGCCCTGAGCCTGAAGCGGTTGCGCCCCGATCCCTGGTCCAGAGTCGAGGCGGATCTGCGGGTTGGCGCTGTGGTGGAAGGGGTGGTGACCCATGTCGTCAGCTTTGGCGCCTTTGTCCGGGTCGCGGAGGGGGTTGAAGGGCTGATCCATGTCTCGGAACTGGCAGAGGGCAGCTTCCTGCACCCGCGCAATGTGGTCCGTGAGGGGGATCGAGTGCGGGTGCGGGTGTTAAACGTGGATGCGGCCAGGCATCGCCTGGGGCTGAGTTTGCGCCAGGCCTATCGCACCTGAGGCGGAAGCATGAGTCGGCGGCATGGGACCCAGACCCGCCGCGCCCGGCCCGCCCCCACGCCGGGGAGGCAGAGCCGAACGATCAGCAGGCAACCCGGCCTGTGGGAGCGGGTCAAAGGCTGGCGGCCGGGCTGGCGAGCGGAGTTGGGGCCGCTGCAACGGGAAGGGATCGGTCTGGGGCTGGTGATTGTGGCCGCCCTGACCCTGCTGGGCCTGTTCCGCCTCTCGTCCGGGGCGCTCTTGAACCGCTGGGCATTGGCCTGCCGGCAGTGGCTTGGTTGGGGGGCGTATCCCCTGGCCCTGGCCGTGGGGTTGGCGGGGCTGCGGCTCGGCTGGCGCGATCTGCGCCAGCGGTGGCCCCTCGGACCTCTGACCCTCATCGGGCTGGAACTGTTGCTGCTGACCGCGCTGGTGGCCAGCCATATGCCGTCGGTGCTGCACTCCGGCGCCGAGGGGGCCTTCCTGGTGGCGCAGCAGGGCCGGGCCGGCGGGTATGTTGGTTGGGCGCTGGCCGTGCTGCTGACCAACGGGCTGGGGAACATAGCCGGCATGGCGGTCCTGCTGGCCCTGTTCCTGCTGGCTCTCTTCCTGTTGCTCCAGCCGTGGTGGTCGGAGGTGGAGGTTTGGGTCCGGCGTCAGGCCCGGACTGTGGCTGCCTCCTTCAGCCGCCGGTGGACGGCACGCCAGGGCACTCCTGTGCTGCCTGACGTGGTGGAGGTGCCGTGGTGGGAGCGAGAAGCAGAACCGGCCCCGGCCAGGGTGGCGACGAAGCCCAGGGAGAAGGCGCCCAGACCACGGCCCAGGGATGAGAGCCTGCCGCCGCTGGAGCTGTTGGACCCGGCCTCGCCCCAGGCCTATGGCGACACCGATGTGCGTCGCAAAGTGCGGATCATCGAGGAGACCCTGGCCAGCTTTGGCGTGCCTTGCCAGGTGGTCGAGATCAACCAGGGGCCGACCGTCACGCAGTTTGGGCTGGAGCCGGGAACCATTGAGCGTCGGATGGCCAACGGCCAGGTGCGGCAGCAGCGGGTGCGCGTGGCCCGCATCGCCGCTCTGGTGAACGACCTGGCCCTGGCCCTGGCCGCTGCACCCATCCGCATCGAAGCGCCGGTGCCGGGTCGCCCGCTGGTCGGCCTGGAAGTGCCTAACGAGACGGTCTCGCTGGTCTCGTTGCGCCGGGTCATGGAATCGGCCGAATTCCGGCGCGTCAACTCCCCTCTGGCCATCGCCCTGGGGGAGGATGTTTCAGGCCGGCCGGTGGCTGTGGACCTGGCGCTGATGCCGCACCTGCTGATCGCCGGGGCTACCGGTTCCGGCAAGAGTGTGTGCATCAACGCCATCATCTGTTGCCTGCTGTGCAACAACCGTCCGGACCAGCTCAGGATGCTGCTGGTGGACCCCAAGATGGTGGAGCTGGTCGGCTACAATGGCCTCCCTCACCTGGTGGGGCCGGTGGTGGTGGAGGTGGAACAGGTGGTCTCCGCCCTGGCCTGGGTCACCCGCCAGATGGACGAACGCTATCGGCTGTTCCACCGCGCCGGGGCGCGCAACCTGGAGGATTACAACCGGCACCTGGTCCGGCGCAAGGGGGAGGAGCCCCTGCCGGTCCTGGTAGTGTTGATTGACGAGCTGGCCGACATGATGATGACGGCCCCTGACGAGGTAGAGCGCCACCTGTGTCGCATCGCCCAGATGGGCCGGGCGACCGGCATCCACCTGGTGGTCGCCACCCAGCGACCGAGTGTGGATGTGGTGACCGGCCTGATCAAAGCCAACTTTCCGGCGCGCATCAGCTTTGCCGTCACCAGCCAGGTGGATTCGCGGGTCATCCTTGACCAGGGGGGAGCGGAGAACCTGCTGGGCCGGGGGGACATGCTGTTCATGGCCCCTCAGCAGTCGGCTCCGATTCGGTTGCAGGGCTGTTTCGTCTCCGATCAAGAGATCGAGCGGCTGACAGCTTTCTGGCAGAGCCGGCAACAGGAAGCAACGCAGGTCCCCCTTTTCCCGCCCTGGCTGGAGGTCGAGGCCAGGGGCGAAGCGGATGACCTGCTGGCGCAGGCCATTGAGCTGGCCAGAGGGCAGGAAACCGTTTCGACCTCATTCCTCCAGCGGCGGCTGCGCATCGGCTTTCCCCGCGCCGCCCGGCTGATGGACCGGTTGGAAGAGGAGGGGATCGTGGGACCCGACCTGGGGGCCGGGCGGGGACGGAAGGTGCTGTCGGGCCGGGGCCTTGACTTTGATGAGATCGAGGAGCGGCTGCCAGGAGAGGAGCCGAAGTAAAACGGGGAGTCTGCGAAAGTTGTGAGGTCACTGTTCCCGCTAAAGGTGTAGAATTCTCTAGAAAATGCAGTCGGCCCCGATCATAGAATTGTCTGAAACGATAGTTTTGGAGCAAGAGTACCTGTCACCGAATAGCCATTATGAGGTAAATTGTGGCCAAGAAAAGTGAAATTCCTTTCGGTGCTCAATTCAGCCCAAACCAGGTGAGCCTGCCAGAGTTGCTCCAGATAATCCATAAAGAAGCAGGAAACCGGGGCAAGATCACGGAAGCTATCCGGGATAGGTTTTTCGCAAACCAGTCTTTGACCCAGCGTCGGAAGTTGGCTGAAAACACGGTATTGTCTTTGCGAGCATACGGCCTTTTGGCTGAAGACGCTGCAACACCGACCAGGCTGGCAGGGGAACTGCTGGCTCTCACAGGTAAACCAGATGCGCTTTATGAGCAATTTGCCAGACATATCTTACTGAACTTAAAAGGGATTTCTGTCATAGAAACACTAGAGATCATGCAGGCATCTGGTGAAAAAAATCACTTTGCACACATGGAGAAAACGACTTGAGCAGAGAGGATTACATGTTCCACGCGCCGCAGTCCATCTTAGCAGCATACGGTTATGGCTGGCACAAGCCGGCATCTTTGATGTGAGTGTTCAGGATGGCCCCCGATTGTATGAAGTAAATCAGAAGCGTCTGAAAGAGATACTGGGTATCGCATGGATGCGATTGACATCCTGACTCAACTCAACGCAGGGCAGCGGGCCTTCTTACGCGCATTGGTGCGTATTCCTGATCCGGATCCCTTTGCGGCGAACAAGGTGGCTGACATGGCCAGCGCCCTCTATGCAGTGGAGTACAATCACAAAGAACTGCCCAAAGCTGTTCTATTTCCATTGCGCGATCTGGGATATATCCAGATAGAAAAATCAACAAGTGGACGCGGAGCTAAACCCTATCTGGTTTCACGGACCCCAAGGTTTCATCGGGAAATCTCGGAGCCGATTCTTTCTGCCGCAGCAGAAAAGTCCGGGTTGGTTCCCAGAGAGCTTTTTGATCGGCCATTGTCACAAATACTCGCCGATCTCAAGTCATCGGACAGGCATATCAAAGGTCAGGCGCTCGAATTGCTGGCAATCTGTCTCACCCGGCTGATTGACCTGGACTTCAAAGGTTGGCGTACACGCAGTGCTGATACGGGTGGGGCCGAAGTAGATGTCATCGTCGAGGGAGCACGGTTGATCTTCAGCCGCTGGCAGATCCAGGCCAAGAATACCGAGGTGGTCCGGTTGGATGACATCGCAAAGGAGGTGGGGCTCTCGCTCACCTTTATCTACTCTAACGTAGTGATGGTCATAACGACGGGCGACTTCACCCGCGATGCCTATAACTATGCCTCTCATGTGATGAAAACATGTAACCTCAATGTGATTTTATTGAATGGGCACGAATTAGAGGATATAAGCAGGGATCCAACGTCAATTGTGGCCGTTTTGAATAGTAAGGCCGAACAGGCAATGAAAGTGAAAGAACGGGCCGACTACTTTGTGGTTCGGTAGTCAAAGGGCATGGCTGTGATTCAGACTTTTGAAGACAAACCTTTTTATACCACCCGGTATGGGGCTGCCTATCTGGGTGATGCACTGGTCTACCTGCGTCAGATGGAAAGCGAGTCGGTGGACCTGATCGTGACCTCACCCCCATTCGCCCTGAAGCGCAAAAAAGAATATGGCAACGTGGATGACCCAGATTATGTGCCGTGGTTTCTGGAGTTTGCGGTTGAGTTCAAGCGAGTGCTCAAGAGTAGCGGAAGCCTGGTCATTGACATAGGGGGTACCTGGATCAAAGGCCAACCGACCCGTTCATTGTACCACTTTGAACTGGTGATCGCCCTGTGTAAACAGTTGGGGTTCCACCTGGCTCAGGAGTTTTATTGGTACAACCCGTCCAGGTTGCTTTCTCCTGCCGAATGGGTGACAGTGCGGCGAATTCGCGTCAAAGATGCGGTTGACCCCATCTGGTGGTTGTCAAAGACACCTTACCCGAAAGCAAGCAATTGGCGTGTGCTAAAACCTTACAGTGATTCGATGAAAGATCTGCTGAAAAAAGGCTATAAAGCAAAACTGCGACCTTCAGGACATGATATTTCCGAGAACTTTGCAAAGGACAACAGGGGAGCGATTCCACCGAATCTGTTGAGTCTGGCAAATACCGACTCAAATAGCACCTATTTGCGTGAATGCCGTGAGCATGGTATGAAACCCCATCCGGCTCATGGTCTTCCCTGGTTCTTTATCGAATTTCTCACCGATCCCGGCGATCTGGTGCTCGATCCATTTGCAGGCAGCAATATCACCGGTGAAGTCGCTGAACGGTTAAAACGGCACTGGCTGGCTTTTGAGATCGGCGAGGAATATCTGGAGGCATCCAAATTTCGCTTTTCCAACTGGCATCAACCCGCAGGTCCTGGTGGAGTACCTGAAGAAGCCATCAAGAGAGAGGAATCGGCTGTGCAATTGACACTCCTTGAACCCGGAACACGGTATGTGATAGGAAGCATAGCAGAGCAGGGGGAACCCGTATGATCCGCATCGGCACCAGCGGCTACAGTTATGAGGATTGGGTCGGACCCTTCTACCCCGCCAACCTGGCCAGGTCGGACTGGCTGGCCTTCTACGCCCGCGAGTTCGACACGACCGAGCTGAACTTTACCTATTACCGCCAGCCCAACGCCTGGATGCTGGAACGGATTGCCGCCAAGACGCCGCCGGGGTTCCTGTTCACCGTCAAAGCCTTCCAGGGGTTGACCCATGACCGGCAGGAGAACGAGGGGGAGTTCAAGACCTTCCTGGCCGCACTCCAACCGCTCCTGGAGGGGGGCAGGTTCGGCTGCATCCTGGCTCAGTTCCCCTACTCCTTCCACGCCCGGCCGGAGAACCGCGACTATCTGCAGATGCTCCGCGAGCGGTTCGGCGAACTGCCGGTGGTGGTCGAGCTGCGCAACCGGGCCTGGCTTTCGCCGGAGACCTTCCGGTTTCTACGGGAAAACCGGCTGGGCTTTTGCTGCGTGGACGAACCGCAGCTCAAGGGGCTGTTGCCACCCGTGGCCGAGGCAACCGGCCCGGTCGCCTATGTCCGCTTTCATGGCCGGAACGCGCAGAAATGGTGGAACCATGAACAGGCCTGGGAGCGGTACGACTATACCTACTCCGACGAGGAGTTGAGCGAGTGGGTGCCCAAGATCCGCTCCCTGGATGAGCGGGCCGAGACGACCTTTGTCTTTGCCAACAACCACTGGCGCGGCCAGGCTGTGGGCACGGCCCGGCAGATCAGGATGTTGCTGGGAAGATAGACAAAAAGGAAAGAAAGGAGAGGAGAGAAGATGTTTCTGAGAGTGGTGGGAATCCTCGTCGCTCTGGCCGTTGTGCTGGGTGTGGTGGCGCTATTGCTCTGGTGGCTCTGGTGGCTGTGGAAGCGCAGCGTGCCACAAGCCGGGAAGGCAGAGCCGGCCCCGACCGCTGAGCCGTCGGCTGCTGGCCGTGCCGAGGTGGCAGCGGTCGCAGCCCCGCCTGCGCCCTCCGCGCCGGACGATCTGAAGGTCATCGAAGGGATCGGCCCCAAGATCGCCGACCTGCTCCAGGCAGCGGGCATCACCACCTTTGCTCAACTGGCCGCCACCGAAATCGGGCGCCTCGAGCAGATCTTGCACCAGGCAGACCCCCGGCTGCTACAACTGGCCGATCCGGCTACCTGGCCGGAGCAGGCACGCCTGGCAGCAGCGGGCGACTGGGACAGCCTCAGGGCGCTCCAGGATGAGCTGAAAGCAGGACGGCGGGGGTGAGCGGTGGTTCACAAACCCTCCGCTCGCCGGGGGTCTGCGACTCCCGGCCAGGCCGATCCGAAATGTTAGATTTGACCTCTCCCCTACCCCCTGGCCCGGAAGGGGGTTGGGGGATGGGGTGAGGTCCACCTGGTTACAACGTTGAGTTATGAGGAGGCAAACTTGAGCGGACATTCTAAATGGGCAACGATCAAACGGAAAAAGGCAAGCACAGATGCCAGGAGGGGGCAGATCTTTACCAAGCTCGCCAAAGAGATTTCGATCGCGGCGCGGGAGGGCGGCCCCGACCCTGACATGAACTTTAAGCTGCGGCTGGTGGTGGACAAGGCCAAATCGGCCAACATGCCCAAGGAGAACATCGAGCGGGCCATCCGGCGCGGAGCCGGCCTGGAAAAGGGCGATGCTCTGGAAGAGGTGATGTACGAGGGCTATGGGCCGCATGGCGTGGCATTCCTCGTCCAGGTGGTGACCGATAACCGCAACCGGGCCCTCTCTGAGGTGCGACGCTGGTTTAACCGGCTGGGCGGCAGCCTGGGGGAGGCCGGCTGCGTGGCCTGGCAGTTCGAGCCGAAAGGCTATCTGGCCCTGGCGCCGGATGACCACGATCCGGACGAGATCTTTGACATCGCCGTCGAGTGGGGAGCTGACGACGTGGTTGTTGGCCAGGACCTGATCGAGATCTATACCACGCCCGATAACTTTCAGACGGTGCGCCAGGCTCTGGAGTCGCGTGGCCTGGCCCTGGAGTCGGCCGAACTGACCATGGTGCCCAAGACCACGATCACATTGGAGGAGAAGCAGGCCTTCCAGAACATGAACCTGATCAACGCCCTGGAAGAGCTGGACGACGTGCAGGCGGTCTACTCCAACCTGGATATCACCGATGAGCTGATGGCCGCCTTTGAGGCCCAGGCCTAGTGTTGATCCTGGGCATTGACCCCGGCACAGCCCTCACCGGCTATGGGCTGGTGCGCGAGGATGAGACAGGTCTGGCTCTGCTGGAGTGCGGGGTGATCACCACCCCGCCGGATCAGCCGTTGCCCAGGCGATTGCAGGCGATCTATCGGGGCCTGGCCGACCTGATCGCCCGGCATCAGCCCGATGCGGCGGCGGTGGAGGAACTGTTCTTCAGCCGCAACGTGCGCACGGCCCTGGCGGTGGGTCAGGCGCGGGGGGTGGCACTGCTGGCCCTGGCCGATGCCGGGTTACCGGTCTATGAATACAAACCGTTGCAGGTCAAGCAGGCTGTGGCCGGCTATGGCGGGGCCGACAAGCCGCAGATTCAGGAGATGGTGCGGCTGCTGCTCCATCTGGAGCGCGCTCCCCAGCCCGACGATGCCGCCGATGCAGTGGCGGTGGCGGTGTGCCACATCCATACCACCCGGCTGACGGCGTTGATAGCCGATGCCGCCCGATAGCACCAGGGCGAGCAGCCTGTTGGAGAGGCAATCTGGAGTCGAGGCTCAGGCCGATTGAAATCGTCCTCCCTGGGCACTTTGCCGGGTGTGAGAGCCAGTCTGAAAAGCTTACCACAAAGACACAAAGGTCACAAAGGAACACGAAGGAAACGAGTAAAAAACCGCATGGTGCCCTTGGTGTCCTTTGTGTCTTGGTGGTTTTCAGACAAGCTCGGAGGTCGGCGAAGGCCGACCGCAGGCCTGCGGCCCAAAGAGGCTGACTTCCGTCAGCGCATAGTTACTGCCGGCTGAAGCCTCGACTCCGACAGATTCCGAGGAGAAGGGATGATCGCCTCGCTCCAGGGGGTGCTGCAAACCATTGGCAAAGACTTTCTCGTCCTCCAGGTTGGCGGCGTGGGCTTCCAGCTCTTTGTGCCCGGCACCCTGCTCGACAGCCTGGAGGGGCCGGGCCAGGAGTTGCTTCTCTACACCCACCTCCACGTCCGGGAGAACGAACTGACCCTCTATGGCTTTGCCACGCAGGAGGAGCTGCTCCTCTTCCGCCTCCTCCAGACGGTATCAGGCATCGGCCCCAGGGTGGCGCTGTCGCTCCTGTCGCGCCTGCCGCCGGAGCGGTTGCGGATGGCGATTGCCCAGGGGGACGAGGCGCTCCTGGCCCGCGTGCCGGGCATCGGCCCCAAAACGGCGAAAAAGCTGGTCTTTGACCTGAAGGAGAAGCTGGCTGCCGAATGGCCGGCCGGCGTGCCCCGTCCAACCCCGGCCGAAGCCGACACCGACCTGATCGCGGCCTTGACCGGCCTGGGCTACAGCCTGGCCGAAGTGCAGGAGGCGATCCGGACCCTGCCCCGCGAACCGTTGCCCCTGGAGGAACGGGTCCGGCTGGCGTTGGCCTATTTCGCCTCATAGCTATTGCTGGGCCTGGTCATCCGGGCGCGAAAGCACCCTCTTGAGCCGCTTGTTGAAGGTCGAGCGGTCCAGCAGCACCCGCCGGCCACACTTCTGACACTTGAGGCCGATGTCGGCGCCGATGCGCACCACCTGCCACTCGTCACTGCCGCAGGGATGGGGCTTGCGCAGCCGGACCAGGTCGCCTATCCGGACCTCGGAAACCATCGGCCCTCTCCGCCTGGAGCAGGGTCTGACCTGCAAGCGGCCTGCTGCACCTGGCGCAGCAGGTCGGGTCGGTTGGTGATGATCGCCTCCACCCCCTGCCGCACCAGCCGCCACATCTCCCCTGGATCGTCCACAGTCCACACGTGCAGGCGATAGCCCCGCCTTTTCGCCCACCGCACATACCTGTCATCCACCAGCGTGTGGTGTGGGTGCAACGCCTCCGGTCGGATCAGGCGGCGCAGCCATGGCCGGCGCAGTGGCAACGGCAGATCGGGTGCGTAGAGCAGGCCAACCGGGATCCAGGGGTTGAGCCGCCTGACCCGCCACACGGCCAGGGGGTTGAAGGAGGAGAGGATCACCCGGTCGAGCAGGCCATTTTCCTCCACCAGGCGCACCACCGCCGCCGCCAGGCCTTCATCGCCCAGGCTTCGCGTCTTCAGCTCGATGTTGAGGAGCAGCCGCCGGCCCACAACCTCCATCACTTCCTGGAGCGTGGGGATCTGCTGGCCGGCAAAGGCCGGGTCAAACCAGCTCCCGGCGTCGAGCGCCTTCAGATCGGCCAGGGTCCTGTCCCGGACCGGGCCATGGCCGTCGGTGGTGGTCTCCAGGACAAAATCGTGCAGGACGACCACCTGCCCATCCTTTGAGAGCTGGACATCGAGCTCGATCCCATCCGCCCCCAACTCGGCAGCCAGCAAAAAAGCAGCCAGGGTGTTTTCCGGTGCTTCATAGCTCGCGCCCCGATGGGCAAAGTTGAGCGGGCGGTCGGGCCTGGTCATTGAGCATTGAGGCTACTGGGCTGTGGCTTTGCGTGGGCGGCCGATCAGCCTGCCGGTTTCCCAGACGACCAGCAGGGGGACGGCGTTAAAGATAGAGGAGTAGGTGCCCGACAGCAACCCCACCAGCAGCACCGCCACAAACTGCTTCATCGTGGCCCCCCCGAAGAAGAGGATGGCGATGAGCACAAAGATGGCGTTCAGTTGCGTGGCCAGCGAGCGGTGCAGGGTCTCCAGCAGGCTGCGATTGACCACGGTCTCGAACGGTTCGCCACGCCGCCTGGGGATATTTTCACGGATGCGGTCAAAGACGACGATGGTGTCCTGCACGCTAAAGCCGACGACCGTCAACACAGCCGTCAGGAACAGGGCATCCGCCTCCCAGTTGAGCAGCAGGCCGGCGATAGAAAAAAGCCCAATGGTCACCAGAATATCGTGGACCATGGCGGCCACAGCGCACACTCCATAGCGGAAGGCGTTGGGCACCTTGCGGAAGGCAAGGACGATGTAGGCGATGATGAAAAAGGCCGCGGCCAGCACCGCCCAGGTGGCTGCACGGGTCACTTCGGCGCCGACGTTGGGGCCGACCGACTCGAAACGCAGTTCCTCCACCTCACCGAACAGGTCGCGCAGGCTGTCTTCGATCTGGGCCTTGATCCGCGGGTCCATCTCTTTGCTGCGCACCAGGATCGTCTGCGCGTCGGTGGTCGTCTGCACGGTGGTGCCCGGGAAGCCCTGATCGGTGAACACCTGGCGCACCTGGGCCGGCTGGACCGCCTGGCCAAAGCGGAGTTCCAGCAGTGAGCCGCCGGTAAAGTCAATGCCCAGCTTCACCGGCGAGCCAAAGATGATCAACGAATAGATCAGCGCCACCAGACCGGGCACGATGATCAGGGCCGAGAGCAAAAAATACCAGTGCCGTTTCTCGACAATGCTAAACATATTCCCATCCTCCTGAGACAGCAGGGCAACTGCTGGCCGTTGCCCCACATTTAGATGCCCATCAGCAGCCTGTGGACCCGGAACCTGTCCCCCAGCCAGTCAAAGACCAGGCGGAAGAAGGTGCGCGTGACGGTGATGGCGGTAAAGATGTTGATGATCACCCCCAATGCCAGAGTCACGGCAAACCCCTGAACAGTTCCTGCCCCGAAGCGGGTGCCAAACAGGTACAGGATGAGGCAGGTGATCAGGGTCGAGATGTTCGAATCACGGATGGAGGTCCAGGCCCGGCTGAAACCGGCTTCTATCGCCGAACCCAGACTCCGCCCGGCGCGCAGCTCCTCCTTCATCCGCTCAAAGACCAGGATGTTGGCATCCACAGCCATGCCGGTGGACAGGATAAAGCCGGTGATGGCCGGCAGAGTCAGGGTGACTCCGGCAAAACCGGCGATGGCCGTGCCGAAGGTGAGCAGGAGCAAAACCACGCCGAGGAGGGCCGGCCACACATCCCTGCGGTCCAGCAGGTAGCTGACAATCATCACCAGGCCGATCAGGAGCAGGACAGGCCAGCCGGCCTTGTAGACGGCCAGGTTGAGCAGGCCGTACAGGATCAGGGCCAGGTTGGCCAGGAAACCGGGCAGGCGGTAGTAGACCAGCATAAACAGCAGGACGATGCTCAGGCCCACCGCACCGGCCCGGATGCTGCGCTGGATCGAATCCTGACCCAGCGTCGGCCCGATAGAGCGGGTGGTTTCCACCCGCAACGGGACAGGCAGCGCGCCGTAGCGCAGTTGAATCGCCAGCCGGTTGGCCTCATCCAGCGTAAAGTTGCCCGAAATCTCCCCTTTGCCTTCAGGGATAGGGCTCTTGATGTGCGGGCAGGAGATCACCTCTTTGTCCAGGACAATGGCCAGATAGTAATAGGGGGTCCTGTCATAGTCGGCATGGGCAGTGGTAAAGTCGGCAAAGACCCGGGCTCCGGCGTCGGTCAGCTCAAAGGCGATGCCAAACTGGCCGGTATTGGGATCGCGATAGGGGTTGGCGGCTTTGAGATCGTTGCCGGTCAGGACGGTGGCATAGACCCGCGTTGGGGTTGCCGGCGTAGGCGATGGAGTCGGCGCAGCCGCGATCGGCACGGCTTCGGTGGTGACAGCAGGTACCTCCAGGCTCAGGCCCGTGGTGGCGGTGATCGGGGCGGTGGCCGTCAGCAACGGGGTTGGCGACGGGGTCGGGCTGATCGCAGTGGGGGTGATGGTCGGCGCCGGCCCAACCTCGTGGGTCGTTGCCCCTTCAGACCAGAGCTGCGGATAGGTGGTCTGAATGATCGTGCCCACCGGCAAAAATATATTGCCGGCATCCACAAACTCCAGCAGGCTGGTTTCGCGCAGGGTGGCAATGGCCTGTTCCGGGTCCTCGACGCCCGGCAGTTCGACGATGATGCGCCTGGATCCCTGGGTCTGCACCAGCGGTTCAACGACCCCCAGAGCGTTGACCCGGTTGCCGATGATCCTGGCCGCCTGGTCAATCGAACCGGCCTCGATCTCCTGGTCAGGCGGCAGGTCTGCTTCCAGCAAGACCTGCAACCCGCCCTGCAGGTCCAACCCCTGCCTGATCTTGAAATCACGGCTGAACGACCCGATGTGCAGGCCGGGACTCTTGGGCAGATCAACGTAGCCTGCTATCAGGGCCAGGAGGATGATGATGGTCAGCAGAGCGATGTTTTTGTTTTTCATCTCCTTTGCACGGTTCCTCCCAACGATTCGTACTGGAGCACAGGCTGAAGCCTGTGCTCCCTTTTGCTGCACGCAAACGGTGCGATTATACTCCAGGGCCTGTCATCTGTCAAGCTCACTTGACAGACTCGTGAGGATCGGGTATAATGCTCCTGATCGTAGCGCGGAATTGATTCCGCCCATATCGGAACAGCGAGGAACAGGAGGAGTAGGCGGACCGGCCCTGATGAACGGACCATTGCGTCCGGCAGAGAGGGGGGTCACCGGCTGCAAGCCCCCTGCAGCGGCTATCCGCCGAAGGTCGCCTGGGAGCTGGTTGGCTGATGGCGAATTTTCGCAGTAAGCCAACCCGGGTGTGCCCGTTATCGCGCCAGAGTGGGCAGACAGAATCTCTGCTGTCTGCCAAACAGGGTGGTACCACGGAAGGAACCCCTTTCGTCCTTGTAGATGAAAGGGGTTTCTGTTGTCAAGACCTTGCCGGTCTGAGATCTGGTCTGAAAAGCTTACCACAAAGGCCACAAAGGCCACAAAGGAACACGAAGGAAACGAATACCCTTGGTGTCCTTGGTGGTTGTCAGACAAGCTCTGAGAGGAACGATCATGCCCTGGTGGGATGTCTATTTCAATGAGCTCTATTTGCGTATCTTCAATACGATCCTGGGGCCGGAGCGCACGGCTCAGGAAGTGGCCGGGGTCCTGGCTTTGTTGAGCCTCCAACCGGGGGCGCGGGTCCTGGACCTGTGTTGCGGCCAGGGCCGTCATGCCGTACCCCTGGCCCAGGCCGGCTACCAGGTGACCGGTCTGGACCGGTCGGCCTATATGCTGGAACAGGCCCGGCGGACGGCACAGGCAGCAGGGGTTGAGGTGCAATGGGTACAGGGGGACATGCGCTGGCTGCCCTGGCAGGGGCAGTTCGATGCCTGCATCAACCTGTTCACCGCGTTTGGCTACTTTGACGCTGAGGCCGAAAACCTCCAGGTCTTGCGCCAGGTCTGCCAGGTGCTCAGGCCGGGTGGGCAGTTCCTGCTGGACCTGTCCAACCGGGATTATTACCTGCTGCGCCTGTGGCCTCGCGCCTGGCGCCGCCACGGACGGGCTGTGATCCTGGAGGAGAGCGACTTTGACCCGCTGACCTGCCGCTTTACGATGACCTGCACCTGGCTGGAAGGGGGACAGGCGGAGAGCCTGACCCACTCGGTGCGCTACTATACCGCCCCGGAGCTGTCGGACATGCTGCAACGGGTGGGACTGTCGCCGACGGCGATCTATGGTGACTTCGACGGGAGCAAGTTTGACCTGTACAGCAAGCGGATGATTGTGGTGGCACGCAAGCAGGGCAACCGGTAGGGCAACTGCTCGCAGTTGCCCTACAAATACGAAAGGATGATGGAAGATGGGCGAAAACGATAAAATCGAGATGGAAAAAACCTATAACCCGCATACCACGGAGGAGCGGTTATACGCCTGGTGGGAGTCGCAGGGCTACTTCAAGCCGGAGACCTGTGTGGAGAAGGGCCTGGCCCTGGCCAACGGTCCGGCCTGGTGCATCACCATGCCGCCGCCCAATGTGACCGGGGCGCTGCACCTGGGCCATGCCCTGACGGCAGCCATCGAAGACCTGATGGCCCGCTACTACCGGATGAAAGGCTATGAAACCCTCTATCTGCCCGGCGCCGACCACGCCGGCATCGCCACACAAAATGTGGTGGAACGGGAACTGCGCAAAGAAGGCCTCACCCGTCACGACCTGGGGCGCGAAAAGTTTGTGGAAAAGGTATGGGAATGGAAGAATTTCTACCATGCCCGCATCACCCAGCAGCACAAGCGGTTGGGCGTCAGTTGCGATTGGGACCGCGACCGCTTTACCCTGGACGAGGGTCTGAGCCGCGCCGTGCGCACCGCCTTTGTGCGCTTGTATAAAAAGGGCCTGATCTACCGGGGGGCCTATCTGGTGAACTGGTGCCCTCGTTGTGAGAGCGCCATCTCCGACCTGGAGGCCGTTCCCGAAGAGCACGACGACTACTTGTGGACCATCCGCTATCCCATCGTCAACGACGACTGGGATGGGCCGAAACACCCCTGGGGCAGCGGTCGTTGGGCCGAGGGCGCGACCGAGTTTATCGAGATGGCCACCGCCCGCCCGGAGACGATCATGGGCGATACCGCCGTGGCCACGCACGAAGGCCATCCGCGCTTTGCCCGGCTGATCGGCCGGATGGCGGTGCTGCCGGTCCTGGGGCGGCGCATCCCCATCATCGCCGACCAGGCGGTAGACCCGGAGTTCGGCACCGGGGCGGTCAAGATCACGCCCGCCCACGACCCGGACGACTATGAGACCGGGTTGCGCCACGGGCTGGAGGCCCCCACGGTGCTCACCGCCACCGGCCGGATGAACGAGCTGGCCGGCCCCTATGCCGGGATGGACCGCTACGAGTGCCGTCAGGCGGTGGTGCGTGACTTTCAGCAAGAAGGATTGCTGCTCCGGGTCGAGCCCTACCACCACAGCGTGGACCACTGCGAACGCTGTCACACGGTGGTGGAACCGCGCATCAGCACCCAATGGTTTCTCGATGTCAAACCGCTGGCGCAGGCGGCCATGGAGGCGGTGCGCCGGGGCGAAACGATCATCCTCCCGGAACGGGAAGAACGACGCTTCTTTCATTGGATGGAAAACATCCGCCCGTGGTGCATCAGCCGCCAGCTATGGTGGGGCCATCGGATCCCGGTGTGGTACTGTGAGGAGTGCGGCGGGCAGAGCTGCGAGCTGGAGGATCCACCGGCCTGCACCCACTGCGGCAGCCCCCATCTCCACCAGGACCCCGATGTGCTCGATACCTGGTTCAGCTCCGGGTTGTGGCCCTTCTCCACGCTGGGCTGGCCCGATGACACGCCCGATATGCGCCGTTTCTACCCTACCGATATGCGCGAGACCGGCTATGACATCCTCTTTTTCTGGGTGGCGCGGGAGATGATGTTGGGTCTGGAGATGACCGGCCAGGCCCCCTACAAGATGGTGTATCTGCATGGCCTGGTCAGAAATGCCGAGGGCAAGAAGATCAGCAAGTCCATGGAGGACATTGAGGAGTATGACCCGCTGAACATCGTCGAACGGGTGGGGGCCGATGCCCTGCGTTACACCCTGTTGACCAGCTCCACGCCGGGTAACGACATGAACCTGGACCCTCGCCGACTGGAAGGCGCCCGCAACTTTGCCAACAAAATCTGGAACGCGGCCCGGTTTATAATCTCCAATCTCCAATATCCACTCGCAAATGAGAGATTCGAGACCAGATATTGGAGCCTGCCCGACCGCTGGATCGTCAGCCGCCTGAACCGTCTGATCGGCCAGGTGACAGAGCTGTTCGATGCCTGCCAATATGCCGAGGCGGGACGGCGCATCTACGATTTCCTGTGGAGTGAGTTCTGCGACTGGTATATCGAAGCCTGCAAGATCCGGCTCTACGGCGACGATCCGGCTGCCAAAGCGGCCGCTCAGGCCACGTTGGTGGCGACGCTGGAGAAGGCGTTGCGGCTGCTCCACCCGTTCATGCCCTTCGTCACCGAGGAGATCTGGCAGCACCTGAAGGCAGCATGGGGCGGCGATGGCTGGGGAGAAGCGTTGATGATCACCCCCTGGCCCACCGCCGACACGGCCTGCCTGGATGCCCAGGCCGAAGCCGACATGGCGCTGCTCATGGACCTGATCCGTCAGGTGCGCAACGCCCGCGCCGAGTTCGACGTGACGCCCGGCAGGCCGATCCCGGCCATCCTCGTCGGCGGGGAAAAACTCTCGCTGCTGGAGGCGCAACGCGGCCTGCTCACCTTCCTGGCCAGGGTGGATGATGCGCAACTGACCCTCACCCCTGCGCTGGCCGAAAAGCCGAAAAAGGCCATAGCCCTGGTGGCCGCCGAGGGGGTGGAGGCCTACCTGCCTCTGGCCGGCCTGGTGGACCTGGAGCAGGAGACCGCCCGGCTGCGCAAAGCTCTGGCCGACGCCGACCGGGAGATCGCCCGCGCTGAGGGGATATTGGCCAACGAGGGGTTCATCGCCAAAGCTCCTCCTCACGTGGTCCAACAGCAGCGTGACCGCCTGGCGGAGCAGCGGGAGCGCCGGGCGCGGCTGGAGGCCCGGCTCCAGGCGCTGGAAAGCTGAACAAAAAAGGATCACCCTCCCGCAGGTTTCAGACCCTGCGGGAGGGCTTGGGGCCTAAACCCCGGTACCCTCCGCCAGCCGCCCCTTGATCGCCAGCCAGTCACGGCGAAGATGCTCGTCGGTCTCGATCTGGACGCCGATCTTTTCGCAGCCGTGCAGGATGGTGGTGTGGTCCCGTCCGCCCAGGAGCTGGCCGATCTCCGGCAGCGAGGCCCCGGTCTCTTCGCGGATGAGGTACATGCACAGTTGGCGGGGGACCGACACCGCCCGCGTCCGGCTCGGCCCGGTCAGATCCGCTTCAGAGAGGCCATAGTGCCGGGCTACTGCCGCCATGATCCGCGCCGGTGACAGGTCGGCTGTTTGGGTCAGGAGGCCCTCCAGCGCCATCCGGGCCGTGTCCAGGTTCAGCGGCGCATGCATCAGGCTGGCGTGAGCCACAACGCGGTTTAATGCCCCTTCCAGTTCGCGGATGTTGCTGGGGATTTTGCGGGCGATGTAGGCCAGCACCTCATCGGGCACCGGGGCCGACAGGGCAGCGGCCTTGGCCCGCAGAATGGCGACCCGTGTCTCGAAATCGGGTGGCTGCACGTCCGCGATCAGTCCCCAACTGAAACGGGAGCGGAGCCGATCCTCCAACGCCACCAACGCCTTGGGGGGCCGGTCGCAGGAGATGACGATCTGTTTGCCCGCACCATGCAGCGCGTTGAAGGTGTGGAAAAACTCCTCCTGGGTCCGCTCCTTGCCGGCGATGAACTGGATGTCATCCACCAGCAGCACATCATTATGGCGGTACCTGGCCCGAAACTCCTCGGTCTTTTGCTCGCGGATGGCGCTGATCAGATCATTGGTGAACCATTCAGACGAGACATAGAGGACCGACAGGCCCCGCTGTTGGATAGCCTGGCCCAGGGCATGGAGCAGGTGGGTCTTGCCCAGGCCGACCCCGCCGTAGAGGAACAAAGGGTTGTAGGCGTGGACCGGGTTTTCGGCCACGGCCAGGCAGGCGGCATGGGCCAGCCGGGTATTGGCCCCAACGACAAAGGTGTCGAAGGTGTAGCGGGGATTCAGGGTGGTGGAAGCCCGGCCGTTGATCCTGGCCGGTCTCTGAGGCAGAAGGTCAGCCTCCTCGGTGACCGTTTCGGGCACCAACGCCAGGTTCTCGTCTGTCACCGGACCGCAGGCGGTGAAGGTGATCTGCGCTTCGGGGCCGGCATGCCGCCGGAGCGTCCGCTCGATCACGCGCCGCAGGCGGTTGTGCAACCAGTCCACCGCGTAGGCATGTTGCACGCGGACCAGAAAGTGGCCCTTTTCACAGGACAGAACCTGGCTTCCCCGCAGCCAGGTGTCGAACGTAGGCCGGGTCATCTGTAACTGCAACTCGCCGAGGACTGCCTGCCACAGCTTCTGAGCCTCAGGCAGCGAACGATCTGTGGTTGAACTCACAAGCTCTCCGATTGTAGGACAACTGCTCACAGTTGGCTACAAAGGTTTGTCGGCCTGGACGGCCGGGCCAGGGATTCCCTTCGCGCTATAATCGCTCCGGCATTGTACCAGAGGTCCGCTCTTTGCGCAACCCCTTTTCCCCTGCATCAGAGGGTGATTTGCTGCGCCTGGATCGGGGGGGACGATCCACAATTAGGGGCTGGGGGAAGCCTGAACCCCAATCTTTAGTAGGCGGCTCCCTTTCTGACCGTCCCCAATCTTAAGTTTTCGGGAGCGGAGGATTTTAAGCAAGCTTACGTCAACGGCAAACCGGTCAGAGAACGGGCAGCACGGCGTAGATTGGTGCGAACCGTCCCTAATGGAGTGTGGAGAGGTGTGACGGTCACCAGCAGAAGGTTCTCAGGTAAAGCCATGATGTACAGTCTTAAAGACCTGCTTTCGAACATATGATGCTCGAACAGTTCCTCTTCCCCCTCGAAAAAACCGGCAGCGGCCTTGACCGCGCGAACAATGGTCGCGCTCAGCCCGGCCAGCGTCTGGGCCCGGCTGACGTCCCAGGCGTTGACATGGGCGACGAGCTGTGCGGCCCCCGCTGCGGTGGAAACCAGGAGCGCGGCATCGGCCTGGGTCTCCCGCACCAGTTCGGCCAGCACGCCCTGGGCGTCAGCGGCCAGCCCACTCACAGACGGGGGCGCGGGTTGCTGGCCGGCCGGCTGGACCTTTTTGGCCAGCGCCTCCTGAATGCCGGCCAGCAGGTCATCGGCGAAAAAAGGCTTGGATACTGTTCCCTGGATGCTCAACTGGCGGGCGTCGGCCGGCAGATCTTCGCCCATGAGGGGAATGAGCATCAAGCGCATGGTGGGCCGGAGCCGACGCACCTGTCGGATCAACTGCTGATAGGTCATGTCATCGGGGGCCAGGTCCACATCTATGATGGTCAGATCAAAGTCGGCCTGCCGCAGCCGGTTTAACGCCTCGCGGCCGGTACCGGCCACTTCGGCATGATACCCCCCCTCCGACACCAGCATATCCTGGAGCATGGTGGCAAAAGCCAGGTTTCGATCCACCACCAGAATTCGAGGGGCCATCTCTCCTTCCCCTTATTCTGCACTGACCAGCCAGGCGGTGGCGTTCAACACCAGCCTGGTTTTGGCCTCCTCCGGCAGCAGGTAGATGGGAAAGCCGATGAGCACCAGGTAGATCCCTTGTTGCTCATCGGCCATGACATAGACTGCTGCCTCACCGGCATCCTCGCTGTCGGGACCCCGGACAAAGGGGATGGAGACACCCCGGCCCTCCTTTTCCCCTTTCAATACGCTGGTCTCATATTCCTGACCCGATGGGGCGGGCACAAAAGGGATCACCTCCTCGGCCTTGAACCCCTTCGTCAGGGGGTGATCGGCGTGATGGACCTGGATGTCACGCTGCGCCGAGCGGGTCGGTGTGTCGCCGACAAAAGCGCCCGAGACGATGACCGGGATCTTGGACAACATGACGGTCACCAGCGCCTGGCTCTCTTCCTCACCCATGGGGTCCTCATAGTCCCCCGCCGCCCAGATGACCAGGTCATAACCGACCAGGTCGTGGGCGGCGGGGATGCCTTTCTCGGCCACGCTCCAGGCCGTCACCTCGTAGCGGCTGCTCAGGATGGCCACATAATCGTCGGCGTCGGTCAGGTTGTCGTAGCGGCCCTGGCCCTTGTCCAGGGCCAGGACCAGGATGCGCCCCTCCGGCCGGCTGACCGGCGATGGGGTGGGAGTCGGGGCCGGCGGCTCGATGGTGCCGGTCGGCGATGGGGTGGTGGTCAGCTCCGGGGCCTGGGTGGGTGTGGCCACCGGTTTCTGCCAGCCCCCTTCCCCTTCACCCGCTGCCACTTCACCGGTCGGACACAGGGCCACCACCGTTTTCGTCGGTGACTCTGTCTCGTGGATCAGGCAGTCTTGCAGGTTGCCATCGGTCAGGCGTTGGATGGCGTTGGTCAGGCCGGTCTGGGTGTCGGCCAGGATGACCAGCACGTGGCGCTCACCGGCCGTCTGGAGGAGCAACAGCGCCGTCCCGGTCGGCACCATCTGGCCCAGCGATTCGATTTCGATGCGGCCCCTGACGGTCGGCGATAGCCCGGCGGTGGTGGTGAGCGAGAGGGTGGCCGTCGGGGTCGGTGTCAGAGCAGGGGGCACGGTCAACGAAGCGGTGATGGCAGTCGAGGGGGTGGCCGTTGGGCGCAAGGTTGGGGCGGGTGTGGCTGTCGCCTCCTCCTCAGCCGCTTTGGTGGGAGTGATGAGCAGGGTCACCTCAGCGGCGGTCAGGTAGGGTTGCACCTCTGCGGCCTCTTCATACAGCCCCAGGAAGAGGGTGTCGTGGGCGATCTCTTCTTGCTCGCGGACCGTCAGCCTTTTTCCCAGATCGGCAAAGAGGGTTTGCAGGCTGCTGCCGGCCGGCAGCAGGTCGCTGTCCAGCAGCGGGTCGCCGCTGTAGACCAGGTCTACCTGGTCGGCAAAGAACAGGGGGAAATCGGCCAGTTCATAGCGGCGTTGCGCCCCGCTGAGGAAATCGGCTACGTTGGCGATCAGCCGGTCGTTGTCATACACGGCGTTGTACGGCTCGGTCATGAAGGTCAGATCGCCCAGGGCCAGCACCGACCCGTCGGCAGCCAGGATGGCCACGGCCAGCCGACCCGCCCGCTCGCTGCTGCTGGAGCGGGTCTCGCCGTCGGCGGTGATCAGGGCCATCTCCTCGGAGATGATGGAGTGAGCAGCGTAAAAGACGACCTGACTCAGCCCTGCCGTCAGCTCATGGCGGGCAAAATCGGTCAGCCGGATGTTACGAAAGTTCCCTTCATTGACGACGGTGTTATAGAGATAGTCCGGTTGGAAGATCAGGCCAAAGCGGGCGGCCAGGTCGTTGATGTGGGGGGCATCCGGGTCCAGAATCGGCGTGTCGAGATCGTCAAACTCGATGGAAAAGCGGGTGGGATCGGTCACCAGCAGGAGCCGCCCCCCTTTGTCCACGAACTCCTGGACCTGTCGGATTTCATCAGCCTGCCAATCCTGGCCTGGGGAGATCACCACCAGCGCCCGGGCGTAACGCAATTGTGCTGCCAGGTCGCCGGCCTTTTTCAGGATTTCGAGGCGTTGGCCCCGGGCAGCCAGCCTGGCTTGCAGGAGGTTCAGTTCGTTGAGGGTAAAACGGTTGTCATGCGCCTGGTCGAGCAGGATGACACCCGGTTCAACGGCGGTGAAGCGATCGGCAAAGGGGGCGATCTCCGGGGTCTGCACCCTGATCGTGCTCAGGTCGGGGTGAGGCACCTGGCCTGGCTGATACCTCCCTTCGTAATAATAGAGCCAGCGGGCAAGCGGCGGCAGGGCCAGCAGGACCATGGGCAGAAGAAGGTAGAGGGCTACTTTTTTCAACATGTTCCAGTCCTTTCCAGGCGCTCAGGTGCCCGGCACCGGTTATGGCTGTGGCTCGACGTAGCGGTAATAGAATCCGGGCGGCAGGTTTGGGGGCCGGGCGGCCACCGTCGCTGCGGTTGTGCCATGCCAGAGCTTGAGTCCGAATATCGCCAGTTCTTCGGGCAATTCAGGGGTGCGGTCCACCACCTCGTAGTGGCGGAGCCCGGCCAGGGCGGCAGCGTGAGCGACGGCCTCCGCCAGGGAGCCGATCTGGTCCACCAGGCCCATCTGCTGCGCCTGAAAGCCGAGATAGATCTCGCCTCGGGAGAGCACCTCCGGTCCAACCTGTAAGCGGTCAGCGCGTTGGGCCATGACCGCCGCCAGGAAAGAATCTTTCAGCATCTCTAACTGGCGGACATAGGCCACCTGCGGTCCGCCGGACAGTTTGAAGGGGCCGGTGGTGATGAGCACCTCGTCCACCAGGTCCGGTTCGGGCAGGTAGGAGATGACGCCGATGTTGCCCACCATCGAGGCCGGCTTGGCGTAGATCGGGTCGGCAGCACAGGCGATATAGTAGGCACCGCTGGCCGCCATCTCCCCCACCGAGGCGACGACCGGCTTTTTGTCGCGCAGTTTGAGCAGAGTAAAGTACAGCTCTTCGCTGGCTGTCACCTCACCGCCAGGGCTGACGATATCCAGCACGACGGCGCGGACGGCCGGGTCCATCTCCGCTTCCTGCAACGCCTGGTTGAGATAGGCGGTATAGGCTCCCCAGATGTCCCCTTCAATGCGGATGACGGCCACCTGGGGGGCAGGGATGAATTGGAGGGCGAGCAGAAAGCCCAGGGCCAGGGGGAGAATGAGGCCTGCAGCTTTGAGAAACGGGTGGAATATGCGGCGTCTGTCCATACAACCTCGCTTTCTGAGTGTGTGGCACAGGATTCATCCTGTGCTGCCGGCCAGCCAGCGCAGGTCCTCAACCGCCTCTGGCCATTCTGGCTCTATTATAGCCACATTCTGCGGCAAAGTCAAGCAATCCGGTCCAGCAGTGGTTATCCGTGCCCTCCAACTCGTGACGGTCACCCAATCAGGATTGGCACAAGGTCAGAAGGTCTGGTATAATGGACAGGCAGAGATTTCTGCTCTTCGGTATCTCGACAAACTTGACATTGTTAAATTAACATAAATGGCGACCAGGGTGGACCTTTATAGGACACGGATGACACGGATTTCACGGATGAACACGGATGATCGAAGTAAAATCCGTGTTGATCCGTCTCATCCTTGTTTATCCGTGTCCCATCAGGGGTCAACCTGTTATGAACCATCCCAGGAGTTACGCACTCGAGTCAAAAGGGACACGGGTCTCGACAGGCTCAATCCAACGGATACTATGGAAAAACAGGGACTTCCGCCGACAAAAGTCTGTGTTTGTCCGTGTTGGTCCGTGTTCCAAAAGGGACAGGAGTGGCCATGCGAGCCATGTTGATCGTCAATCCCACTTCCGGGCCGTGGGACGTGAGGCGCGAATTGCCCGCCGTGCTCAACCATCTGGAGGACCACGGCTGGCGGACGGTCCTGCGCCAGACCGGGCGGCCGGGGGAGGCGACCGATCTGGCCCGCCAGGCTGTGGACCAGGAGTTCGACGCTGTGTTCGTGGTGGGCGGCGACGGCACCATCAACGAGGTGATCAATGGACTGGCCCAAAGCCCGGTGGCCCTGGGCGTGTTGCCAGGGGGGACGGGGAACGTGTGGGCCAAGGCATTGGGCCTGCCCACCCGCTCGCCGCTCCACTGGTTGCCGGTGGTGGATGCGGTCAAGGCGCTGGTGCCCGGCACGACCCGACGCATTGACCTGGGCAAAGCCAACGGCCGCTATTTTTTGCAGTGGGTGGGCCTGGGGCTGGACGCTGAGGTGACCTATGCGATGGAGCCGCGCAGCCGCCGCCAACGGCGGTTGGGCGCGCTGGCCTACATCGTGGCCGGGGTGGTGACCGCAACGAACATGGCCGGCATCCGAAGCCGGATTCTGATTGACGGCCAGCGCTTCTACCGCCGTTCCATCCTCATCGTCATCAGCAACTCCCAACTGTACGGCGGCAAGGTGCGGATTGCGACCGACGCCCGCCTGGACGACGGTCTGCTGGATGTAGATATCTTTGTCGGCAGCGGTTTTATCTCTGTCCTGCGCACAACGGCGGGTGTCATCACCGGCCTGCACGTCCACGACCCACGCCATAGCTTTTGCCGGGGGAGCACCATCCAGATCGAGACCGAAAAGCCGATGGCCATCCATGTGGACGGCGAGCCGTTCGGCTTCACTCCCCTCTCCTGCCAGGTGGTGCCCCAGGCCCTGACGGTGCTGATCCCACGGCACACCCGGCCGGAGATGTTTGCCGGGTAAACGGAGGGCGAGGATGATTCAAACCGAGAATCTGACGAAACGTTTTCCCTGTTCCACCACCAGGGCCGGCAGAGAGGGGGCCGAAGCCCTGACCTGGCTCACTGCCGTGGACGGCGTGACCTTTGATGTGGCCGCAGGCGAGATCCTGGCCCTGCTGGGCCCTAACGGCGCAGGCAAGACGACCACGGTGCGCATGTTGGCCTCCATCCTCACGCCCAGCGCCGGCCGGGCACAGGTGGCCGGCTTTGATACGGTGCGCGATGCCCGTCAGGTGCGCCACGCCGTCGGCCTGCTGACCGAGTTCCCCGGCCTGTACCTGCGGATGCGGGCCGACGAGTACCTGGCCTTCTTTGGCGAATTGCAGGGCCTGTCGGCGGAGCAGATCCGCCGCCGGACCGCCACCCTCACCGAGCAGTTCGGCCTGGCCCAGGCCCGCCGTCAGCGCCTGGCCGAGTATTCCAAGGGGATGCGACAGAAGCTGGCCCTGATCCGCGCCATGCTTCATGACCCGCCGGTGTTGCTCCTGGATGAGCCGACCTCGGCCATGGACCCCCACAGCGCCAGGCAGGTGCGCGATGCCATCCTGGACCTGCGGCGCGAACGGCGCACGGTGCTGCTGTGCACCCACAATCTGACCGAAGCTGAACTGCTGGCCGACCGGATTGCCATCATCCGTCGCGGTCGGATCGTCGCCCTCGATACCCCGGCCCGCCTCAAAGCGCAACTGCTCGGGCCGCCGTTGCTGGAGGTGCGGCTGGCCGACTCCCTGAACGGTTACCTGCCCGGCCTGACCGACCTGGTGCAGGTCGAAGAGTGGGGCGACACCTGGTTCCGCTACCGGACCTCCTCCCCCGAAACGACCAATCCGGCGCTCCTGGCCCGCCTGGCCGCGATGGAGGCCCGGGTCTTGACGTTGAGCGAGGTGCCCCGCAGCCTGGAGGATGTTTACCTGCGGATCGTGTCTGACGGAGGTGACGATGAGCAGGACCGTTGAACCGCCACGCCCCATGGCCCCCGGCCGCCAGCGCTCCAATTTCAAGGTGGTGAGGATCATCGCCCGCCGCGAACTGCGCGACACGGTGCGCGACTGGCGCATCGTGAGCCCCATCCTCATCCTGACCCTCCTCTTCCCCTGGTTGATGAACTGGACAGCCCAGACAGCCATCGAATTTGTCCAAAAGCGGGAGGCGGCCATCATCGGCGAGCGGCTGATCCCCTTCTTGCTGATGATCGTCGGCTTTTTCCCCATCTCTTTCTCGCTGGTCATCGCCCTGGAGACCTTTGTCGGTGAAAAGGAGCGGCACAGCATCGAACCGTTGCTGGCGATGCCCATCACCGACCTGGAACTCTATCTGGGCAAAATGATCGCTGCAACCGCCCTGCCCTTGTTGGGCAGCCTTCTGGGCATCGGCGTCTATCTGGGCGGGCTGTATCTGTCCATCGGTTGGGCGCCCTCCTGGTCATTGTTCCTCCAGATCCTCACCCTCAACATCCTGTCGGCCCTGGTGATGGTTTCCGGAGCGGTGGTTGTCTCCAGCCAGACCACCAGTGTGCGGGCCGCCAACCTGCTGGCCAGCTTTATCATCGTGCCCATGGCCATTCTGATCCAGGTCGAGAGCGTGGTCATGTTCTGGGGCAACTATCACGCCTTGTGGAGCATCTCGGTCGGGCTGGTCGTGGTCATGCTCATCCTGGTCCGCATGGGGGTCAAAACCTTCAACCGTGAGGAGATCCTGGGCCGGGAGATTGATGAGCTGAACCTGGCGCGCACCTGGCAACTGTTCCGCCAGTTTTTCGTGCAGCCGCCAGGGGGCCGGCCCGGCAGCCGGGCCGGCCGGCAGGCCAGCCCCCCTCTGCGCCTGCTTCACTGGCTGGGGCGGGTCTACCGCCATGACCTGCCCTTCCTGCTGCGCCGCAACTGGATGCCGATGGCCATCGTCCTCCTGTTCGTGATCGTCGCTGCCGGCATCGGCTGGGCCTATGTGGCCCGGTATCCTCTGCCGCAGGGGATGCTCCGGCTGGAAGAGCTGTCGGAACAGGAGTTTGAGGCTCTGTCCAACGTCAGCTTTTTGCCCGCGCTCAAGACCGAGAGCATCTTTGCCCACAATGTCGAGGTACTCCTGTTGGCCGGCCTGGCCGCTGTCGTCAGCCTGGGGGTGTTCGCCATCCTCCTGTTGATGGTGCCCATCGCCCTGGTGGGCTTTTTCGCCGGACAGGTGGCCTGGCTGGGCTACAGCCCGTTGACCTTCCTGGCGACCTTTATCCTGCCCCACGGCCTGTTCGAGATTCCGGCAGCCGTTGTGGCCACCGCCTTTGCGCTTCGGATCGGCGCTTCGGTCACCGCGCCACGGGAGGGTTTGACGGTAGGCGAGGGGCTGGTGGCAGCCATGGCCGATTTCGCCAAGGTTTTCCTCTTTCTGGTTGCGCCCCTGCTGCTGGTTGCCGCTTTTGTAGAGGCCAACCTGACGCCCCAGATCGTCCTGTGGGCCTACGGCGGCTGATCTATGCCTGAACTGATTATCCTGGGTACAGCCGCCTCGGTGCCCGATGCCGGGCATGACACGGTGGGCCTGCTGCTACGGGGGCCGGGTTGGGCCGTGCTCGTGGACTGCGGGGGCAGCCCTCTCTACAAGCTGGCCCGTTGGGGCGTCGAGCCGGACCAGATCCGGGCCATTGTCCTGACCCATCGCCACGCCGATCACCTCTACGGCCTGCCGATGCTGGTGCAGGGCCTGTGGCTGGCCGGGCGCCAGGCCCGCCTGCCGGTCTATGGACCGCAGGAGACCCTCGACGTGGCCCGGCGGTTGCTGGAGCTGTTCCAACTGGCCGAACGGCCGGACATGTTTGCCCTGGAATGGCATCCGGTGCCCAACCGCGAAGGGGTGACGGTGCTGGAGGTGGAAGGGGTGCGGATCAGCGCCACGCCGACCTCCCACGCCGACGTGGACAGCCTGGCCCTGCGCTTCGAACAGGACAGCGCCGGCCCGGCCATTGTCTACTCATCCGATACCCGGCCCTGCCCGGCGTTGGTCCGGCTGGCAGCGGGAGCGGGCCTCCTGCTCCACGAGGCGACCGGCAACTATCCCGGCCATTCCTCCCCCGCCCAGGCAGCGGAGGCCGCCCGGCTGGCGGGGGTGGCGCGCCTGGGCCTCATCCATTACCCGGTGCGGGGCGTGGACCTGGAAGGGTGGCGGCTGGCAGCCACCGGCTTTCCCGGCGAGGTGTTCCTGGCCCAGGACGGTGACCGTTACCCCTTGTGACTCCGGGTTTCACCGCAGTGGCCGCTGTTTGCCTGAGGCTCATGGGGCAGGAATTACGCAATTGACCCGGCAGGCTTACCACAAAGGCACCAAGACATAAAGGACACCAAGAGCATTTTATTCGTTTCCTTCCTGTTCCTTTGTGGCCTTTGTGTCTTTGTGGTAAGCTTTTCAGACTGGCTCTGAGTGTTACGAGGTAGCAAACAGATACACCGACATTTTCAGGGGAGGCGGTTTTGACGGTTCTGAGTAGTTGTGGTATGCTGTCGGCGTTGAGTTCTGCTCCTGGTGGGCAGCCAGAACAGGAGAATGCGCTTTGCACGAGGCGACCGTTAAACCCAAGGCCGGCTGGCGGGCTTTACCCCGTAACGTATGGGCGGTGAGCCTGACCAGCTTTTTTATGGACATCTCCAGCGAGATGGTCCTCAACATCCTGCCGCTGTTCCTGAGCAATGTGCTGGGGGTCAGCACCGGCATCATCGGCCTGATCGAGGGCATTGCCGAGGCGACGGCCAGCCTGCTCAAAGCCTTTTCAGGCTGGTTGTCGGACCGGTTACGGGCACGCAAGTGGCTGGCCGTGGCCGGCTATGGCCTGTCGGCGCTGGCCAGGCCTTTCTTCTATTTTGCCCATGCCTGGACGACGGTGTTGGCCGTGCGCTGGGCCGACCGGGTGGGCAAGGGGGTGCGCACCGCCCCCCGCGATGCGTTGGTGGCCGACAGCATCGGAGAGGGGCAACGAGGGCTGGCCTTTGGCTTTCACCGGGCCGCCGATACCGGCGGGGCGATGGTGGGACTGCTCATCGCCCTGGGGGTCGTCTGGGCCTCACAGGCTGCCTCGGTAGAGCTGGGGCGCCACACCTTTCAGGTGATCGTCCTGGTCAGCCTGATCCCGGCGGTGCTGGCCGTGCTATCGCTGGCCCTTGGGGCCCGGGATGTGCCGGTCCTCCCCCGCCATGAGCAGCCGGCCATCACCCTGAAGGGGCTGGGCAGACCGTTCCTGATCTTTATGGTCATCGTCGGCCTGTTCGACCTGGGCAACTCGTCCGATGCCTTCCTGGTGCTGCGCGCCCAGGAGCGGGGGTTGAACGTGTTGGGCGTCCTGGGGATGCTGATCACCTTCAACCTGGTCTACGCCCTGGTCTCGACGCCCGCCGGTTCGCTCTCAGACCGGATCGGACGGCGGCGGGTGATCCTGGGCGGCTGGCTGGCCTATGCGGCCATCTATTTCGGCTTTGCGGTCGCCGGGACCGGCTGGCACATCTGGGTGCTGTACGCCCTGTATGGGGTGTATTATGGCCTGGCTTTTGGCGCTGCCAGGGCGATGGTGGCCGACCTGGTGCCCGCCGGGCTGCGCGGCACAGCCTACGGCACCTACAACGCCGTGTTGGGGCTGCTCGACTTTCCGGCCTCGTTCATCGCCGGGGTGTTGTGGCAGGGGGTGGGGGCCTGGCCCGGCTTCGGTCCGTCGGCCCCCTTTTTCTTCGGCACGGCTCTGGCTCTGACCGCCGCCGTTCTGTTCTTCCTGTGGAAACCCTCCCCTGCCCAGCAGGGCCACCATTTTTGACAAAAAAATCCAGCTATGCTATCATCGCCGCTGTTATAATCGAACTGGACGCTCATCCAGAGGGGTGGAGGGACCGGCCCGGCGAAACCCCGGCAACCAGTTGGAAGGTGGACCTCCAACATGGTGCCAATTCCGGCAGGTGCAGCGGCGCCAATGAGCGCCGGGGCAGCCTGAAAGATGAGAGTGGTGGATAGTGGAAAAGCTCTCATCTGGAGAGCTTTTTTGTTTACCGGAGGGCAGGATGCGGACAATCGAGTGGGATGCCAGAGGGGTGGTCAGGATGATTGACCAGCGCCGGTTGCCGCTGGAGCTGGTGATCGTCGAGTTCGGCGACTATCGCGGTGTGGCGCAGGCCATCCGGGAGATGGTGATCCGGGGCGCGCCGGCCATCGGCGCTGCGGCGGCGTTCGGGCTGGCTCTGGCGGCGCGGCAGAGCCGGGCGACCGACAGCCAGGCTCTGCTGGCCGATCTGGAACAGGCCGCCGCTGAGCTGCGCGCCACCCGGCCCACGGCGGTCAATCTGTCCTGGGCGCTGGATCGGATGTTGGCCAGGGCCCGCTCCGGCCAGGCAATGACGGTCAACTCCCTCATCCAGGAGTTGATCGCCGAAGCACAGCGCATTGCCGACGAGGATGTGGCGATCAACCGGCGGATGGGCGCTCACGGCGCGACGTTGATCCAGGATGGATCCCACATCCTGACCCACTGCAACGCCGGCTCGCTGGCCACGGTGGGCTATGGCACCGCCCTGGCCGTGGTCCGCGCTGCCCATGAACAGGGCAAACGGCTCCATGTCTGGGTGGACGAGACCCGCCCGCGCCTGCAAGGGGCGCGGCTGACCGCCTGGGAACTGATGAATGAAGGCATCCCCATGACCCTCATCGCCGACAACGCCGCCGGCCACCTGCTGCGCAGCGGCCGGGTGGACATCGTCCTGGTCGGCTCCGACCGGACGGCGGCCAACGGCGACGTGGTGAACAAAATCGGCACCTACAACCTGGCGGTGCTGGCCCAAGAAAACGGCGTGCCGTTCTACGCCGTGGTGCCGACCTCCACGATTGACCTGACGGTAGCCACCGGTGATGACATCCCCATCGAGGAGCGGGACGGCCAGGAGGTGACTCATATAGACGGCTGCCAGATCGCCCCGCCGGGGGTGGCCGTCTTCAACCCGGCCTTTGACGTGACGCCGCACCGCTACGTGACCGGCATCATCACCGAGAATGGCATCGCCTATCCACCCTTCGACCAGAGCCTGCGGCAGATGGTGGCCGGGGAAAGGGGGGATAGGAGATGAAAGCCCTTCTATCTCTGGCTGCCGGCAGCCTGCCCTACACCGACCCGGAGCCTGCCTGCCAGCTGGCCTGGCAGGCCCTGGACATCCCAACCTGGCCGCAACTGCCCCGCCGGTCGTTCCTGGAGAACATGTATGTCCAGTTCAGCGAGCGCTTTCCCGGCGTGACTGTGGCCAACGAACGGATCTATGTGGACCGCGACCAGGACCTGGACCCCGATCTGGAGCGGCTGTATGTGGCCTATCTGCAGAACGATCTGGACTATGCGGCCCTCAGCCCGGAGTATGCGGCGGGTCTGTACCGTTTTCTGGCCTCGAACCCTGGCCACTCCTCCTGGATCAAAGGGCAGGTGACCGGACCGGTGAGCTGGGGGCTGGTGGTCTCGGACCAGAACCGGCGGCCGGTGCTCTACGACGACCTCCTGGCCGAGGCGCTGGCCAAGCACCTGCGGCTCAAAGCCTCCTGGCAGGAACGGGAGTTGCGCCGCCTGGCTCCCCAGACCATCCTCTTTGTGGACGAGCCGTACATGAGCAGCTTTGGCTCGGCCTTTGTGGCCCTGGACCGTGAGCCGGTCCTGGCGCTCATGGAGGAGGTCCTGGCCGGGATCGAGGGGCTGAAGGGGGTCCATTGCTGCGGCAACACCGACTGGTCGCTGCTGCTCTCGACGACGATAGACATCCTCAGCCTGGACGCCTATAACTATGCCGAGACATTGGCGCTTTACCCCGATGAGGTGGGAGCCTTTCTGCAACGGGGAGGGATGATCGCCTGGGGCATCGTCCCGGCGGGCGAACAGGCGATGGGGGAAACGGTCGAGGGGCTGGTCGAACGGTTCCACGCGGCGCTGGGCCTGCTTGAAGCCAAAGGGTTCCACCGCGACGACCTGTTGGCGGCGGCGCTGATTATGCCCTCCTGCGGCTGCGGCTCATTGAAGGTGGAGACGGCAGAACGGGTGATGGCCCTGACGGCCGGCGTGGCAAAGGCGTTGCAGGAAAGGTACGGATAGGGTATACCGGTTGGGGGATAGGGTGAGGTCCATCTCGCCGCCATTCAGATACACCATCGCTGAGGGAATGAGGTAGAATCGATGAGCATCATCATCACCGGCTCGGTGGCTTACGATTACCTGATGTCCTTTCCCGGTCGCTTCCGGGAGCATATCCTGCCGGAACAGCTCCATCAGATCAGCCTGAGCTTCCTGGTGGATTCGATGCGCAAACAGCGCGGCGGCTGCGCGCCCAACATCGCCTACAGCCTGGCCCTGCTGGGGGAGCATCCCACCGTCATGGCCACCGTCGGCCAGGATTTCGGCGAGTACCGCGCCTGGCTGGAAGAGAACGGCGTGGACACCTCGGCCATCGTCGAAGTGCCGGACGAGTTCACCTCCTCTTTCTTTGTCAACACCGACCTGGAGAATAATCAGATCGCCAGCTTTTATATCGGGGCGATGGGCCGGGCCGACATGCTTTCCTTCCGCGATCTGGACTACCAGGCGATTGAGCTGACCATCCTCTCCCCCAATGCCCCGGCGGCGATGGTCAAATATGCCCGCGAGTGTCAGGAACTGGGCATCCCGTACATCTACGACCCCAGCCAGCAGATCATCCGCCTCAGCGGCGAAGAACTGTTGGAGGGGACGCGGGGAGCCAGGATGCTCATTGTCAACGAATATGAATTCGGCCTGATCCGCCGCAAGACCGGCTTGTCGGACGAGGAGCTGCTGGCCCTGCCGCAGGTGACCATCATCACTCAAGGCGAGAGGGGCTCGACCATCCATGCGGCGGGACAGACATGGCACATCCCGGCGGTTCCGCCCGAACCGCTGGTCGAACCGACCGGCGTGGGTGACGCCTATCGCGCCGGGGTGATCAAAGGGATGTTGCGCGGCTATCGGTGGGAAACGACAGGCCGCATCGCTGCCCTGGCTGCCACCTATGTCTTGGAGCAGGAGGGCACCCAGAATCACCGCTACACGCGGCAAGAATTTGTCGCCCGCTACCGGCGCCTCTTTGGCGACGCACCGGAGCTGAGCGACCTGCTGGAAGACCAATGACGAATGACCGATAAGGAGTGAGAATGTGACAGAAGACTATGACATCAAAGACCTGAGCCTGGCCGATGCCGGCCAACGCCGTATTGAGTGGGCTGAGCAGGAGATGCCGGTCCTGCGCCTGATCCGCCGGCGATTCGAGCAGGAAAAGCCGTTGCAGGGCATCCGCATTTCGGCCTGCCTGCACGTGACCACCGAGACGGCCAACCTGATGCGCACCCTGGTGGCCGGCGGGGCCGAGGTTCGGCTGTGCGCCAGCAACCCGCTGAGCACCCAGGACGACGCGGCTGCCGCCCTGGTCGCCCGGTATGGGGTGCCGGTATTTGCCATCAAGGGAGAGGACCACGAGACCTACTATCGCCATATCCACCAGGCTGTGGACCACAACCCCCACCTGACCATGGATGATGGCGCCGACACCGTTGGAGTCCTGCACAAGGAGCGCACCGACCTGTTGGGCGGCATCCTCGGCGGCACCGAGGAGACGACCACCGGCGTCATCCGCCTGCGGGCCATGGCTGCCGATGGCGTGTTGCGGTATCCCATCGTTGCCGTCAACGACGCCACCACCAAGCACTTTTTCGACAACCGCTATGGCACCGGCCAGAGCACCATTGACGGCCTCCTGCGCGCCACCAACATATTGCTGGCGGGCAAAACCTTTGTCGTCGGCGGCTACGGCTGGTGCAGCCGGGGGATTGCCATGCGCGCCCGGGGGATGGGGGCCAACGTCGTCGTCACCGAGGTGGACCCCCTGCGGGCGTTGGAAGCGGTGATGGATGGCTATCGGGTGATGCCCATGCTGGAGGCGGCCCGGATCGGCGACATCTTTGTCACCTCCACCGGGGACAAAAATGTGATTGACCGTCAACATTTTGAAGTGATGAAAGATGGCGCCATCCTGGCCAATTCCGGGCATTTCAATGTCGAGATCAACATCCCGGCGCTGCAAGAGCTGTCGGTTTCGGTGCACGAGCCGCGTCCCTTTGTCCAGCAGTTCACCCTGGCCGATGGCCGCCGCATCTCGCTCCTGGGCGAGGGCCGGCTCATCAACCTGGCCGCCGCCGAGGGGCATCCCTCGGCGGTCATGGACATGAGCTTTGCCAACCAGGCCCTGTGCGCTGAGTATATGGTCCGCCACGCCGGGGAGTTGGAAAAAAAGGTCTATCCTGTGCCGGAGGCGATTGACAAAGAGATCGCCCGCCTCAAGCTCAAAGCGATGGGCGTCGAGATTGATGTGCTGACCCCCGAACAGGCCCGCTACCTGACTTCATGGCAGGAGGGAACATAGGCCAGGAATCTGAGGATCAGGTATCGGGGAATCAGGAAGCCGGGAAGCCTGATGCCCCATACCCGACGCCCGATTGCCCGGTTTCTAACTCGACAATGTTAAATTAACATAAATGGCAGCCAGGGTGGACCTCACCCTATC
>DAOTYI010000003.1:0-15564 GCA_034434895.1 Anaerolineae bacterium | reverse complement strand
GGGATGGGGTGAGGTCCTCCCTTGTTGCCATTTATGTTAATTTAACGATGTCAAGCTAGAGCCTGTCTGAAAAGTCTGCTACGAAGGCGCAAAGGACAAAGAGATGAGAAGGAATAGTAACTGCTCAGGCTGAGCCAATTTTACCACCAAGACACCAAGACACGAAGGTTGCTTGATATAGAATGGCTTCAAAGTGCCAGAAATTGTTCTTTGGCTCCTTGGTGTCTTCGTGCCTTTGTGGTAAAAAAAACACTGCTCTGAGCAGTTACAAGGAATATACATAGATTCTTTGTGTCCTTTGTGTCCTTGGTGGTTTTCAGACCAGCTCTTATTGGGGATGCCCAACCGGAACGAGATACAACGGCTTGTGGTCTGCCGGCAGGCCCAATACCTGTTGTACCTGCTCGTCGTCAAACGCGCCGATGGGCACCGCGCCCAATCCCAGCGCCACCGCCTCCAGCAGCAGGTTCTGGGTGGCATGGCCCGCTTCCAGGTGGACGTAGCGTGGGCTTCGTTCGACCCCATATTTCCTGGCCGTGCGCTCATACACAGCCGCGATCACAAACAGGGCTGCCCCCTGGCCCACCGCCTCCTGGCCCAAGGCCGCCCCTTGCAAAGCCCGGCGAAGATCGCCCCGGCCAACCGGCCTCAGGCGATGCCCTGCCGGTTCGTAGTGAAAGATGCCCTCGGCGGTTACGACATACACCTCCAGCGGGTAGAGCGCCCCGGCCGACGGCGCGGTGCGGAACCCCCGCTCATCGGTCAGGCCCTGGGCAGCCCACAGAAGCTGGCCCACTTCCGCCAGGGTCAGGGGGGTGTCGTTGAATTGACGGACGGAGCGTCGCCGGGCCAGCACCTCTTCTAACGACAGGGTGCCGGTCAGGATGGGGGAGGGGAGGGGGATCGCCGCTTCCGCCTCGGCTGTAGGCCCCGGCGCAGAGGAGGCCGGGCCACAGCCGGCCCCCATCGCCAGAATGACCACCAGGCTCAGGATGCTCAAACGTTTATCCATCGCTCTCCAGGCCGGCCCGCTGCACGCCGGCAGTGCACTCAATGAACCATGCCGCCACCACTCTATTATACCACATTTGCCCTGGTAAGGATAGATGGGACCAACAACCGATGAGCCGTGATCTGGAGGGGGCCGGGCAGGTTTGCGCCCTGGCAGGGAATGGTGTATACTCCATTCGCCATTCGATCAGGGACAGGAGTTACGCAGGTACCCGGCAGGCTTACCACAAAGGCACCAAGACACGAAGAATTATGTCTTTGTGGTGAAAATGCCATCCATCGCGTAAGTCCTGTCAGGGAGGCAGGTGATGGGCATATCATGGGTCATAGGCCGGCGGGCAGTGTTGGAACTGGTCGAAGGGGATATCACTCAGCAGGATACGGAGGCGATTGTCAACGCGGCCAACCCCTCGCTCCTGGGGGGCGGTGGGGTGGATGGGGCGATCCACCGCGCCGGTGGGCCGGAGATCCTGGCCGAATGCCGTAAGCTGGGTGGCTGTGCCACGGGCGATGCCCGGATCACCACCGGCGGGCGGCTCAAGGCACGATATGTGATCCACGCCGTGGGGCCGGTCTACCGGCAGGAGGATCCGCAGCGCGCCGCCGAACTGCTATCAAGCGCCTACCGCCGCAGCCTGGAGGTGGCCGACGAGCATGGTGTGCGCAGCCTGGCCTTCCCCTCTATCAGCACCGGGGCCTATGGCTATCCGCTGGAGGAGGCCGCGCTGGTGGCCCTGCGGACGGTGATGGATTACCTGTCCACCCGACCGGCGAGTGGGATCGAACGGGTGCGTTTTGTGCTCTATGGACGGCAGGCATACCAGGTATATGAGCGGGCGCTGCGCCGCCTGCTGGATGCGGCCCTGGAAAAGGGTTCGGGATGACCATCGAGACGATCCTGTTGCGTCTGGCGGCTGCCCTGGCGCTGGTGGCTCTCAACGGTTTTTTTGTCGCCGTCGAGTTCGCGGTGGTGGCCGTGCGCCGTACCCGGCTGGAGCGGCTTGTGGCCGAGGGCCATGCGGTCGCCCGGCTGGCATACAGGCTGACGGGCAACCCGGATCGGGTCATCGCCGCGTCGCAACTGGGGATCACCATGGCCAGCCTGGCCCTGGGCTGGATCGGCGAGGCGACGGTTGCCTCTCTCATCGAGCCGCCCCTGGCCAGGCTGGTGGGCCGCTGGAGCCAGGCGGCAGCTCACAGCCTCAGCACTGCCGTTGCCTTTGCTCTGGTGACGGCGGTCCACATTGTCCTGGGAGAGCAGGTGCCCAAGACCATCGCAATCCGCTCGTCTGAGGGGGCAGCCCTGTTCGTCGCCCGGCCTATGGACTGGTTTATCCGGATCTTCCGACCGTTGATCGCCCTGCTCGACGGGGCTACAGCGGCTGTCCTGCGCCTGTTGCGCGTGCAACCGATCGCCGGACATCACACCGTTTACACCCTGGACGAACTGAAACTGATCGTGCACCAGAGCCAGGAGGGAGGGGCCATTGAACCCCAACAGGAAGAGATGTTGCAGAAGGTCTTTGCTTTTGGCGGGCGCCAGGTCCGCGAGGTGATGATCCCCCGCCCCGATGTGATCGGTGTGGAGAAGGACGCCCCCCTGCGCGAACTGCTGGACCTGTTTGCTGCCACCCCGCACGCCCGCTTTCCGGTCTACGAGGGCAATCTGGACAATGTGGTGGGCATCGTGGCCGTCAAAGATATCCTGCTGGCCCTGGCCCACGATCCGGCCGGGGTGGAAGCGCCCATCGGCCTGCTGGCCCGGCCGGCCCTCTTTGTGCCGGAAACGGCGGCTGTGGCCGACCTGCTGGCCGAGATGCGGGCCAGCCACAATCAGATGGCGGTGGTCATTGACGAGTATGGGGGCATGGCGGGTATCGTCACCCTGGAGGAGCTGGTCGAGGAGATCGTCGGTCGGATGAGCGACGAACTGGCCACGGCAACAGGCCCAGTGGTCCGTGTGGATGAGATGACTGTGGAGGTGGACGCCCTGCTGCGTGTGGACGAGGTCAACGACCAGCTTGGTCTGGACCTGCCTGAAGGGGAGGAGTATGAGACCGTGGCCGGCCTGATCCTCTACCGGCTGCAGCATATCCCGACCGAGGGGGAGGTGTTGCGCTGTCGGGGTGCAGAGCTAAAGGTCACGCAGATGAAAGGCCCCAAAATCGAAAAGGTTCAGATCCGAAGGGAGCAGGGGGGCCGGGGAGGTCAGCCGTAGCGACGCAGGAACTGCTCGGCTGACATCCAGATTTCGGTGCGGCGCAACTGGAGCAGATGTCGCTGCCGCAGGCTGGCGGCGTTGAATGCCCACATAATGCCCCAGGTATACAGGTTTTCCCAGAATTCCCCAAAGCGGCCCAGCCGATTGTGGTAGGGAAAGATGGTAAACCCCAACCGGGCCAGCAGCTTTTCACCAGCCAGCACCGTCACACCCCCTACGGCCTGCACCCCTGCCAGCCGTGGGTCATGCCTCATCTGTTCGGCCAGACGGCAGAGAGAGGCGATCAACCGGCGGCGAACCTGCACCGCCCAGGCCAGATCGGGGCCTGTGGCAGCGATCGGCGGGATCTGCTCGTTCCACAGGTGGATCTCCAGCACCCTGGTCCCGGCGGGCAACTGGCCGTCGGGCAGGGGCAGCGGATGGGTGGCCTGCCCAACCCGCAGCCGGAGCAGGCAGGCCGGGTCATCCCAGAATTCAGAGATGCCGTATACTCGACGCAGGAAGCGGTCGAAGAGACGGATGAGATGGCGCACGGCTCACCGCGTCCCGATGAGCAGGATGCCGACCACGATGAACAGCGTGCCCAACCACTGCGCCGGCCCGATCGTCTCGTGGAACAGCAGCCTGGCGGCCACCACCTGGACACCCAACACGGCCAGGCCGGTGGTGACCGGATAGGCGATGTGCAACGAGATGTAGCGCAGCAGTCCGGTCAGGGCCAGCACGGTGATCAAACCGGCCAGGTTGCCGATCACCTGCCAGATCAGGAAGCCGCGCCAGTTGGGGCTTTCGGCTGAGAGCTTGAAACTGGCCCCGGCGACGATGTTGAACAGCAGGTTTGCCCCGACCAAGGCCACGACCGCGGGGCGATTGAGGCTCGCCTGAGCCGCCAGGTCAGCTCCAGGTCTGGTCCGAAACATGATCCTTGCCTCCTTCACAAAGGCCGGGTGCCTTTTCTTTCCACCGACCGGCTTGCAGCCGGCAGGGCCGGTTGCATCCGGCCATCGGGCTGTAGGGTGAACTCTTCGTTTCGCCAGGTGATGCGCCGCCCCACTGCCCCGACACACCACACCACGGCGCTCAGCATATCGCGCACCGGCAACCAGAGCAGCCAGCGACGGTTCGCCTGATCGCCGCTGTAGCCCATCACCAGCCAGGCTACCGACCAGCGTAGCAGCAAAGATACCGCCAGGGCCAGTTGCCCCTGTGGGGCAAAGCCGGTGACCAGGGCCAGGAGCAGGGCCAGCGGCGTGCTGAAGGTGAGCAGCAGGCCGGGGTATTCGGTGGGGCGGCACAGGCGGTTGGTCCGGGCCCAACGCACCTCCCGCTGCCACTGCTCGCGGAAGGTGGTCGCACCCAGCACGCTGGTCACCACATACCGGGACAGTTCCACCCGTCGGCCCGCCTGCACCACACGCCCGGCCAGCTGGAAATCGTCGGCCAGGTAATCGGCCACGGCTGCAAACCCTCCCAGCCGCTCCAGGTCGCTGCGCCGCAGTACCATCGTCGCCCCCATCGCAAAGTGCATGTGCAGGAAATGGCGGGCCACAACCACACTGGGCAGGAAGGTGGCCCCCATGTGCAGGGCTTCCAGCCGGGCGGTCAGGGTGAGCGGATGTGCACCCCGGTAGGGGCAGGTGACCAGGCCGATCTGCTCGTCGGCCAGCGGGGCGACCACCCGGCGCAGGTAATCCGGTGTCACCCGCATGTCGCTATCGCTGACCACCAGCACCTCATGGCGGGCCTGGGCGGCCAGGTGGTGCAGGATGCTGGCCTTGCGGTTGGAGCCGATGATCGGGGCGATCATCAGGCGGATGCCAGGCTGAGGGAACTCCCGTTGCAGGCGCTGGATGACCGGAATGGCCGGGTCCGCCGGGTCGGCTACGCCAAAGATCAGCTCAAATTGGGGATAATCCTGGCGACAAAAGCTGGCGAAATTCTGGTATGCCTCGGCGTCCAGCCCCCGGACCGGCTTGAGGATGGAGACCGGCGGGACAAAGGTGGAGTCCGGCTCTGCCTGATGGTGGAAAAAAAGATGCACCAGCCACAAAGCTGCCAGCCAGTAGAGCCAGCCGGCGACGATGAGCAGCAGCAGCAGTGTCTCCAGCATTCTACCTCACCCTTCAGGGCCTGTCAGGGCAGGATAGGTGGCCAGGCGCAGCCCTCGCTCCTGGATCATCTGGCGCACGGCCGGGCTGAGCAGGCAGGCCAGGTCGTCGGGGTTGGGGCCAAACTCCTCTCCCTCAGGTTCGAGGGCAGGGTGGAAATAGATCTCGGCGGTGGGCACATGCAGGTTGCGGAGCAGCCTGAGCACATACTTCTCCCCCATCCGGCCGGTCTGCATCAGGCCGTACACCCGGTCGGTCACGATCAGGCGATGGCCCCGCAAGCGGTGCAGGCAACGGCGTCCCAGCAGGCCAAAGGCAAAGGCCCAGGCGATTTTGGTCCCGACCCGGCTCCGGTCGTGGCGCAGGGCCGGCCACAGTTCGTCGCGGGGCAGGCGCAGCCCCCGCGCTCCATATCGCCCGGCCAGGGGCAACAGCAGGTCAAAGAGGACGGGGTGGATGTGCATGTGCAGATGGCAATCCACATGCGACAGGGGCAGTCCGGTGGCAGCAAAGCGTTCAAACTGGGCCTCCATCTCCCGTGCCAGCTCCTGTCGGGCGGTGCGGCTGAAGGCGTAGCGCAGGCCGGTCTGCACCGGGTCATCGGGGAAGAAGCCGCTGCTGTCCACCAGATGGGGGATGTCGGCCGGGGACAGGGCTGCCCTGCCGGCAGCGACGATGAGGTGCAACCCCACGGCCAGGGTGGGCGTCTGCCGGGCCAGGGCCACAGCCTCTTCGACGGCGTTGCCCGTCACCATCAGGCTGGCGCTGGTCAGCACCCCCTGCCGGTGGGCCAGCATCACCGCGGCATTCACGTTGGTCGAGCGGCCAAAATCATCGGCATTCAGGATGATCTGTGTCGGCAAGGTATTGGGCCCCAACCGGTGAGGGACAATAAGGATGTTCGAAGCAGAAGAATGGAACACCCCGCCCGCCTTGCTCCCGCCAGGTCTGTGACCCGGCGGTCCCCACCGGCGGGGGTCACAGACCCCCGCCGAGCAAGGGATGCCCCACCCTGGCGTTCTGCTACGAACACCCAATAAGGGCCTTCCCTGCGAGGAGAAGGCCCTTGCTATTCAAACCCCATTCCCGTCAGACACGGGTGACATAGCGGCCGTCGCGGGTATCTATGCGCAAAACGTCCCCCTCTTCGATAAAGAGGGGCACCTGGAGCTTGTAACCGGTCTCCAGGGTCACCTCTTTGGTGGGGCTGGAGGCGGTGTCACCGGCCACACCGGGCGGCGCTTCGATCACCCGCAGGTCTACAGTGATGGGCAGCTCTACCCCCAACCGTTCGCCTTCGTAACTGGACAGCTCCAGCTCCATATTTTCGACCAGGAAGGGCTTGACCTCCTCAAGCAGGGCATCGGGCAGCGGAAACTGCTCGAAGGTCTCGGTATCCATAAAGTAGTAGAAATCACCATCGCGATACAGGTATTGCACCGTCTGGTGATCCAGCCGGATGTCCTGCACCCGGTCGCCGGAGACAAAAGTTCGCTCCAGGGTGGCGCCGGTGCGCAGGTTGCGCAGTTTGGTGCGGATCACAGCGTTGCCCCGGCCCGGCTTGTAGTGCTGATACTGAAGTACCCGGTACAGTTCCCCATCCAGTGTAAAGGTGACACCCTTGCGCAACTCATTTACGTCAATCATCAGCAACTCCTTTTGGTCAAGACCTCCGAGGTGTCATGCACCTCGGAGGTCTATATGCTGGCCTGGATTATAGGCGGTTGCCCTCGCCCTGTCAAATTCTGGAAGGGGTGGGGAGGAGGTTCATGGTTGGCTGCTCCCGCCAGGTCACAGACCTGGCGGCCCCCACCGGCGGGGCGCCGAGCAATGGGGTGCCCCACGCCGGGTAGGGGGTTCATGGTTCCACTTGAGCGGTGAAGGTGAGGGTGGTCAGGGCCGCTGCCACCTCAGGTTCGGTGATGCCTTCGCCGACAACCAGGGTCACGGGCCGCATCCAATCCGACGCCTCCAGGGCTGTGCCGGGTGGAGCTCCTTTGAGGCCGATGATCGCGTGTCCCCAGCGGAATCGGCCCCGCAGGTCATCCATCGCGCCGATGCTCCGCAGGGCATCCACCCCTTCCTGGCCCAGCGACCGCGAGACTTCGTCGGCGGCGGCTACAGCAACGAGATATCCCGCCGGCACACCGTCGAGGAAATCGGCCAGGGCCTGGCTGGCCCCTTCATCCAGGTGGGTGTCAAAGACAGCCGTCTGTTCCACTGCTCCGCTTTGTGGGTTGATGACGGCCACATTGTACCCCCGCTCATTCGGCGCCACATCCCGGCCGTTGACGTAAATATGTCCAAAGTCACCTACCTCCTCCCCGGCGCTCTGCACCACCAGATTGACCGGCGAGATGAGGCCCAGCCTGCCGATGGTCCGAGAGGACAGCCGGGCCTGCCCGGCCGGGTATAACGCCTCGAAGCGGAGCCAGACCTGGTTCAACCCTTCGCGCACGGCCTCAGCCGGCAGGGTGAAGCGGTACTCCATCCAGCCGGCGGCCATCTCTGTCTGGCCTGTCACCTGCCCGTTGACCTCTACCCACAGCCGCTGCCCCTCCTCCGGCGCATAGGCCCGGAAGGTCATCTGCTGGGTCCCGCCGTTCAACGGCACCAGCAGCCGGTTGGCCCGCCGTTGCGCCCAGATCACGCCGCCGGCCGGCGGGCCCCAGCCTTCGGCGTAGCTCAACTGCGCCCGCTCATCACCTGGCCGGATGGTCCATGTGGCAGGCCAAGGCGGCAGCCTGACCCGGTAGGCGATGGTCTGGTCGTCCTCATAGAAGCGTTCCACCGGCAGTATGGTTTCGACATAAGATACCAGATCCGGTCCGGTGTGAGCCGGATGGACGACGATGACCTGGATGTCAAAAAAGCGCAGCAGGTCGGCAGCCAGGGTGCGGTCGGCCTCGATGAGGGTCGGGTCCACCGTGTGGCCGGTCTCCAGGGCGATCAGGGTATTGAGCACCGGCGCTTCGGTGAAATACTGGAACTTGAGGGGTGGGTTGCGCGAGGTGTTGCCGGCCAGCAGCCGTTTGCCGTGAGCAGTCTGGTAGTACTGCTCGAACATAATGATCGGGTCCAGCGGGCCGGTGACCCGAAAGCCGTTGCGCCAGGCCACCGGCAGGTCCAACAGCGTGAAATCGCCTGGCATTGCCGCAATGTGCGAATAGACCGGTGGTATGCGCATGTCCGACAGGGGGAGGGGGATGGACAGGTGCTCAAAGAGGAGCAGGGTTGCGAGGAGCAGGGTCGCAAGGAGCCTTTTGCGCCTTGCGCCTTGCTCCAGCAGCCAATCCATGCCAAACCCGACCAGCATCGCCAGGCTCAGGACCAGCAACACGCTGTAGCGACTGGGGTAGCGGTTGCCTTTGAAGAGAGGCAGTTGGGCCACCAGGGTGAAAGGCAGGGGCAGGCCGGTGTCGTGGCCGTTGATGCGCAGCGTCGGTCCCAGGCTAAGCAGCCAGAAAAAGAGGGTCGAAACGAGCCAGAATTTGACTTCGGGACGTCGCCAGCAGGCGATGACGCCGGTCAGGGCCAGGATCAGCACCGAATAGCCCAGGTACAGGTGTTGACCCACCGTGTGGTCAAAGTGAAAAGACTCCACCAGCGAGCCAAAGAGGGGGTGGTGTATGGTCGGCACCAGAAAGCCGAGCAGGTCAGCCGAAAAGATGTCGGCAAAGCCGCCCCCTTCAACCAGAATATCCCCCTCGGCCCGCAGGTCGGGGGCCATCATCACCAGGATCGGCAGCAGCCCCGCCATGAAAATGAGACCCAGCAGGGCCAGGTTGAGCCACAACCTCCAGGACCCCGGCAGCCTGAAGGTCAGCCATAAGGCGGTAAAGAGCACCAGGAACGAGGCGTAGGTCATCTCGGCATAGGCCTGAAACAGCAAAAAGAGACCGGCCAGGATCGGATAGCGCCACCGCCTGGGCTGCTCGCCCGTCTTGAACAGGTAGAGCAGGTAGAACGGGATCCACTGCGAGCTGGCGATATTCCACTGCCCCAGCGCGGCATAGAACAGCTTGCTGGAGGCAAAGGCATACAGAAGACCAGAGAAAAAAGAAGCAAATAGCAGGGAGCAGGCAGCAAGTTCCTTGCCTGCTGCTTGCAACTTGCCTGCTGCTAGAAAATAGCTGGCGAGGAGAAAGGCCCCGTAGCCACTGAGGATGAAGGAGGACAGGAGCAGGAGGTTGCTGGCCGGGACCAGCCCCAGGGTGGCTTGCAGGGGGATGGACAGCAGCCCATTCAGCACCGTCAGGGTGTAGAAGGCCAGGTTGATGCCCAGCGGGTAGAACAGAACCTTGCAGTCGAAGGGGTTGGTGCCCAGGTCAAGCAGGGCGTGTCGCACCCACCACAGGTTCCAGGTGAGGGGTGGGTCATCGGCGCCATTGCCCGGTACGTGGCTGCCCAGATGGGCGACCAACGGCCAGGTCAGCACCAGGGCCAGCAGAGTATAGGCCAGCAAGACCAGCAGGTGAATTTGCCAGGATGTACGCCGCTTCAATGCACAATGCTCAATGCTCAATTCCTTGGCCCCTGGTAGCCCGATTGAAATCGGCCTTTTGGGGCGCCCTGCACCGGGCGTCAGCCTACGCCGACGCGCGCCGGTCGGCGCAGGCCGACCAGCGGCCGGAGGCCCCAAAAGGTGACTTCAGTCACCGCATTACGGCCCCTGGTCATGTATCATACCACCCTCATCCGCTTTTGGCAATTTTACATTTCAGGATATCTGGGATAGAATAGGGGCATGGACTACCGACAGGCGCTGGCCTCCATCTACAGCTTCACCGACTATGAAAAACGGGGATTCGCCGCTTATGCCCCCGAGTTCTACAATCTGGAGCGGGTGCACCGCCTGCTGGCCTTGCTGGGCGATCCGCACCGGACCTTTCGGTCCATTCACATCGCCGGGACCAAGGGCAAGGGGTCCACAGCGGCGATGGCCGAGGCGGTGCTGCGGGCAGCGGGGTATCGCACCGGCCTGTACACCTCGCCACACCTGCACACCTTCCGCGAGCGGATTCAGGTCGGTGGCGGGCTGATCCCGGAAGCCGACGTGGTCCGTCTGGTGGAAGCGATGCAGCCGCTGGTGGGCCAGGTGGCCGGCATCACCACCTTCGAGGTCATGACCGCTCTGGCCTTCGCCTGGTTTGCCGAACAGAGGGTCGAGTGGGCGGTGGTCGAAGTGGGGCTGGGGGGGCGGCTGGATGCGACCAACGTGGTGATGCCGGCGGTGGCGGTCATCACCCCCATCAGCTACGATCACACCGCCATCCTGGGCGACACCCTGGCCCAGATCGCTGCGGAAAAGGCAGGCATCGTCAAGCCAGGGGTGCCGGTGGTCACTGCTCCCCAAACCGACGAGGCGCTGGGCGTCATCGAGGAGACCTGCCGCAGGCAGGGGTCGCCGCTCACTCTGGTCGGCCGTGATTGGGAGTGGCAGGCAGGGCACTTTACGTTCGACGGCCAGGCCTTTGCCATCCGCCATGGCCGGGAACGGCTGGACGGGCTGTGGCTCCCCCTGCTGGGCGAACACCAACTGCTGAACGCCACGACCGCTGTGGCAGCGGTGGCCGGGAGTGGGGCGGAGGTGTCGGCGACGGCCATCCGCCACGGCCTGCGCGCCGTGTACTGGCCGGCGCGGCTGGAGATCCTGAACCGTGGGCCGTGGCTGGTGGCCGACAGCGCCCACAATGGCGACTCGGCGCGGAAGCTGCGGGCCGCGTTGCAGGCACTGTTCGGGGGCCGGCGGCTGACGGTGGTATTGGGGGCCTCGACCGATCATGTCACGCCGGAGCTGCTGGCGGCGCTCCTGGCGGGGGCGGAGCGGGCGATTGCCACCCGGGCGCGGCACCCTCGCGCTGCCGACCCCGCCTGGCTTCAGGCCCGTGCCGGGGTGCTGGGATACCCCCTGGAGGTGAGTCAGAGTGTGCCCCAGGCGTTGGAGATGGCCCTGGCTACTGCCGGCCCCGACGACCTGATCTGCTGCACCGGCTCGGTCTTTATCGCAGCCGAGGCGCGGGCTGCCTGGTTGGCCCGGCAGGGATTGCCCCTGCCGCCCACTGACCCGGCCTGATGTCAGGTTGTCTTTTTGTCGCTCTTGTGTTATATTGTGGATAGGTTGTCGTGGCCCCAGGCTGGCCTGTGACCGGCCGGGGCATGGTCTGTACCTGTGCTAACCGATAGCGAGTTTGGGGATGAGTATCCAGTGGAGGTCAATGATACGTTGAGTTTCCAGTTTGATTTTGATCCGTTCGGTGTGGACGGCCTGGCGATTGAAGCCGAGTCCGGGATTGCCGGTGACTATCCGCTCCTCCCTCTGCGCGACATGGTCGTCTTTCCTCAAATGATCGCCCCGCTGATGATCGGGCGCGATCGGTCCATCAAGGCCGTGGAAGCGGCGATAAGCACCGACAACCTGATTGTGGTTGTCGCCCAACGCAACCCGGAGGTCCAGGAGCCAACGCCGGAGGACCTGTACTCTGTTGGCGTAGAGATGGTGATCGGCCGCATCCTGCGCCTGCCTGATGGCTCGACCAACATCCTGGGGCAGGGGCGGCGGCGGGTGCGGCTGGTGGAATTGAGCCAGACCCGCCCCTATCTCCGCGCCCGGGTTGAACCGCTTTATGATACGCCGGGGACGACCTTGGGTACCGAGGCGTTGATGCGCGTGGTCCTTTCGATGTTTGAGAAGGTGGTGCAACTGTCGCGCACTCTGCCGGAGGATGCCTACATCGCTGCCATGAACCTGTCAGATCCGGGGGCGCTGGCCGACCTGGTCGCTTCTCTCCTGGAGCTGGAGGTGGGCGTGCGCCAGGAACTGCTGGAGATGCTCGATCCGGCCCAACGGTTGCAACGCCTCAGCATCCTCCTGGCGCAGGAGCTCGACGTGCTGGAGCTGGAGTCGTCCATCCACAACAAGGTCCAGCAGGAGGTGGACCGTTCGCAGCGCGAGTACTTTTTGCGCGAGCAGATGCGGGCCATCCAGACCGAGCTGGGCGAGATTGACATCGAGCTGGCCGAAGTCCAGGAGTTGGAGGAAAAGGTTGCCCAGAGCGATATGCCGGAGGAGGTGCGGGCCAAAGCCAGAAAAGAGGTGGCGCGGTTGAAAGCCATGCCGCCCGCCGCGCCCGAAATCGGCATCATCCGCACCTATCTGGACTGGTTGCTGGAGTTGCCCTGGACAAAGGCGACGGAGGACAATCTGGACATCGCCCAGGTAGCCAGGGTTTTGGATGCCAATCACTATGGTCTGCCCAGGGCCAAGGAGCGGATCCTGGAATACCTGGCGGTGCGCAAACTGTCGCGGGGCAAGCCTTCTGGCCGCAGCCCGATCCTGTGCTTTGTCGGTCCGCCGGGCACGGGCAAAACCTCGTTGGGGCGCTCGATCGCCGAGGCGCTGGGCCGCAGGTTTGTGCGAGTGTCGCTGGGTGGCATCCGCGATGAGGCGGAGATCCGGGGCCATCGTCGCACCTACATCGGCGCCCTGCCGGGCCGGATCATCCAGACGATGCGCGTCGCCGGCACGGTCAATCCCCTCTTTATGCTCGACGAGATTGACAAGGTCGGCCTTGATTTCCGGGGCGACCCATCGGCCGCACTGCTGGAGGTGCTGGACCCGGAGCAGAACCACGCTTTCTCCGACCATTACCTGGACGTGCCCTACGATCTGTCACGGGTGATGTTCATCACCACAGCCAATGTCCTGGACCCGATCCCGCCGGCGTTGCGCGACCGGATGGAGGTGATCGAGTTTCCAGGGTATATCGAGGAGGAAAAGCTGGCCATTGCCCGCCAGTTCCTGATCCCGCGCCAGTTGGCCGAGAACGGGCTGGACAGCCCCGACCGGCGACTGAACTTTTCCGATAAGGCGCTGCGGGCCATGATCCGGGACTATACCTACGAGGCCGGGGTGCGCAACCTGGAGCGCGAAATCGCCAATGTGTGCCGCAAAGTGGCCCGGCGGGTGGCCGAGGGCAAGCCGGTGCCCCGCCACATTGTCGTCCAGTCGTTGCCCAGATACCTGGGACCCCCTCGTTTCCTGCATGATGAACAGGCCCGCACCGATGAGATCGGCCTGGCACTGGGCATCGCCTGGACAGAGGCCGGCGGCGACCTGCTGCCGGTGGAGGTGTCCCTCATGGATGGCAAGGGGTCGCTCATCCTCACCGGTCAGTTGGGGGAGGTGATGCAGGAATCGGCCCAGGCGGCGCTGTCGTATGCCCGGTCGCACGCCCGCGAACTGGGCATCGGCGATGTGGATTTCGACAAGCTGGACATCCACATTCACGTGCCGGAGGGGGCAATCCCCAAGGATGGCCCCTCGGCGGGGGTGACCATGGCCACGGCCCTCATCTCGGCGCTGATCCAGCGCCCCGTCCACGGCGACCTGGCCATGACCGGCGAGATCACGCTCCGCGGCCGGGTGTTGCCTATCGGCGGGCTGAAGGAAAAGGTGCTGGCTGCCCACCGCGCCGGCCTGAAAACGGTCTTGCTGCCCAGACAGAACAAGAAGGATATGGTGGAGATCCCCAGGCGGGTGAAGCGCGACCTGAAGTTCATCTTTGTGGACCGCATGGAGGAGGTGCTGCCGGTGGCGTTGCTGCCGGAGGCGCCTGCTTCGCGGGCGAACTAGGATAGGAATATGCCCGGCTCAGGCCTGATCCTCATCCTGCTCCTCGTCCTCTTTTTCATCCTGCTGTTCATCACCTTCCGCCCGCCTGTGCCGAAAATCCAGCAGTTGGTCGCCTTTGTCCTGCTTCTGGGGGTGACTGCGGCTCTGGCCTACCTCTTCTGGATCAGGGTTTTGCACGGCAACCCCAACCCGGGGCGGCTGTCCCTGGCCAACTGGCTGACCAGGAACCGGCTGATAGACCTGACCAGGATTGTGCCGGGCGTCAACGACATGGGCCTCATCTATCGCCTGGACACCGACCTGGAAGAAGAGCAGGTGAAGGAGGAGTGGCTGGTCTTTTACCGCTACGATGTGGTGGGGGGCGGGATCGCCGGACCGTTCGGCGGGGCGGTCTATGATGTTGATCGTTGCCGTCCCCCGACCATTCACGCCTACGAACTGGTTCCTGTGAGCTATGACTATTTGGGTGAAGAAGGGGCCGCTGTGGAGGTGGCCAACATCATCGAATACCGCGATCCCCTTTCCACCGACCAGAATGGGGTGGAGCTGGATCGCCCTGAGGTGATCATCACCGGCTTTGCCCGGGGAGTGGCGACCGATCTGAATATCTTCCGCAAGGTGGGGGGGGAGGAGGAATGTACACCGAGACGGAGGGTGCAGATTACGCCTGTGCCAGGACAGATGGTGACCACCCCCTTTGGCTATCAGAATATCGGCTCATTTCGGGGCAGCTATGCCGTCAGGCGGGAAGGGGCGAAGGTGATCGTCCTGGATCGGGCCGGCTTTGAGCGGAGCCAGTTTGTGATCAGGCGGGTATACACCCCCCGGCAGGGGAGTTACTTCCGGCGAGACAATCCGGAGCTGTTGGTCCAACCCGACGAGGTGGGTCTGGCCTTTGGGCCGGGCCGCCCTGATGAGACGCGGCGGGTCTATTATCCAGAGAAAACGGTGCTGGCCTTCTTCCTGGAGCTGGGGTCAGATCCGGCCGCTGCTCTGAGCTATGTTTGCGGCGGCGGAAAGGAAACTGCCGACTATCACCCGGAGGAGTTTGGCCTGAGGTTGCCTCTGGCCGAGTTGGAGAAGGTGGTGGTCTGTGAACTCCGCTACGATCCCGATGTGGTCCAGGAGCAGAACCATGAATCCCGCACCGTATGGGCCAGGGTGGCAGAGGTGAAGAAGGGGGGCAGGGGCGACTGTGAGCAGGCGCGGCCGGTGGAATGCACAGTGACGGCGGCTCCCAGGCCCGGCGCACAGCCCTATGGCTGCGAATGGTGCCTGCTTGAGTGCAGGTGATCAAAGGGGAGCCAACGGCAGCCCATGGTGACAGGAATTACGCCGTTACCCGGCAGGCTTACCACAAAGGCACCAGGACACGAAGAATGACCAGGAAATCTTGGTGCCTTCGCGTCTTTGTGGTGAAAATGCCAAAGTCCTGATGGTGAAGAAAAGGCCGGCGAGGAAACCCTCGCCGGCCTTGCTGTCTACGGGGTGCCAGGCACTTCCCAGGTGCCTGGCACCTGTTTCAGGGCTATTGATCCTTGAGGACGATGGGCAGGTAGAGGAAGTAGTGCTCCGGCGGAGGTGGGGTT
>DAOTYI010000002.1:0-2255 GCA_034434895.1 Anaerolineae bacterium | reverse complement strand
GGGTGAGGTCCACCCTGACTGCCATTTATGTTAATTTAACATTGTCGAGCTGAGAGGGTGCTTAAAAATATCCCCACTCCCCGCCGGGGCCGCAGAGACCGCCGAGTTTTTGTATTTGTTCACCGCAGAGACAGAGGGCACAGAGATCTCTTTCCTCGAAGCTTCCATGAACCTCAGGGAAGCAAATGGGAGCGGATCAATCGTGTGCAAAATCCGCGCCGGGCCGCCGGACTGTGGTCCGGCGGGCACAGCGATCTGATTCCCGGCTAAAGCCTCCACTCCCTGACTCCACTCCTGACGCCTCCACGCCGACAGGCTCCCCAGAGGCGAAAGAGTCCTGGTTTCACCGCAGATGATTTCTCTGCGTGCCCGGCGGTGAAAGGGATGTTTTTAAGCAGCCTTCTGGACACAAGCACCGGGCACTTTTGTCGCCCCCGTCAAAGTCGGTTATAATAGGGACCATTGTTGTGGAAACCTGGCGGGGAGATGATCGGGATCGTTCTCAGCAACCGCTACAAACTGATCGCCGAACTGGGCAGTGGCGGCATGGCGTGGGTTTACCTGGCTGAAGACCTGCGCGATCATCAGAAGGTGGCCGTCAAGGTGCTCTATCCACAGCACAGCCAGGACCTCAGCTTCCTGCAACGCTTCATGCAGGAGGCCCGGCTGGCCATGAGCCTGTCTCAGGTCTCCTCCCCCACGCACATTGTCCGCGTGCTGGACTATGGCTCCGACCGTGACACCCACTACCTGGTGATGGAATTCGTGCCGGGCCGCGATCTGCGCCAGGTGCTGGAAGAACGGGGTGCTCTGCCCTGGCAGGAGGCGTTGGAGATCGCCCGGCAGGTGGCCCTGGCCCTCGACCAGGCCCATCAGCAGGGGGTGGTCCACCGCGACATCAAGCCGGCGAACATCATGCTCTCCACCGACCCCCAGACGGGAGAGGGCAGCACGGTGCGGGTGCTGGATTTCGGCATTGCCCGGGCGCGGACCTCGCCGGACATCACCCTCTCCGGCTTTGTCGGTTCACCGCATTATGCTGCGCCAGAGCAGGCAATGGGCAAGGCGGTAGACATTCGTGCCGACCTCTATTCCCTGGGGGTGGTCCTGTACCGCATGCTCAGCGGCAACCTGCCTTTTCAGGGCGATACTCCCTGGGCTGTGGTCAACCAGCACCTGACCGCGTTGCCACCGCCCCTGAAGCGGCAGCGGCGTGGCCTGCCCGATCCGGTCGTCCGGCTGGTGGAAAAGGCGATGGCCAAACGGCCGGAGGATCGCTTCCAAACGCCGGCAGAGATGGTGGCCGCTATCGAAGCCGTCCTGGCCGGCCAGGAGCTGCCGACCCCGGCTCCCGGCCCCGCCGGCCAGGGCCCCTCTCTGGAGGAGCTGTATCAACAGGCCCGGCAGGCGGTCGAGGCCAAAGCCTGGCAGGAGGCGGTGGACCTCTTTAGCCAGATCCTGAAAGTTGACCCCGATTACCGCGACGTGACCGAACAGCTCCACCGGGTTGGACAGCAGATCCGCCTGGCAGCCCTCTACCGCGCCGCACAACGGGCGGTCGAGGTCGGTCAGTGGCAGGAGGCCCTCCTCCAGTTGGACAAGATCGCCGAGATCGATCCGGCGTACCAGGATGCTGTTGCCTTGCGGGCCAGGGTCGAAAGCGTCGAATCGGGTGCACCGGTCGAATACCCCACCCAGATCGGGGGAGTGGGGGCTCCCCCCGCCCTGGCTCAGATTGCGGCCCCGCCCTGCCAAAAACAGCCCCGCCGTTGGCTGTGGGTGGCCATCCCGTTGTTGCTGCTGGTCCTGGCTGTGGGTGTCTACCTGCTCCTCCGCACCCCACAGCCCCCGGCCATCGGCGCGGCCACCACTGCCGCGCCGACAGCCACCTGCACGCCCACCCTGCTCCCCACTGCCACCCCCCTCACAGGCCAGGCCGAAGAGCCGACCGTCACTGCCAGCCCCTCGCCGACCATAAAGACACTGCCCGGCGCCACCGCCACCCCGACCATCGCCACTCCAACCTCTACATCCACCCTCACCCCAACCCCAACCCTCACGCCAACCGCCACGGCCACGCCCGGCGTGACTGCCACTTCCGCTGCCGGATCTGAGCCCCGGTTAACGGGCCAGATCGCCTTTCCCCGCTTTGACCCGGTGCGGCAGACCTATGATGTCTATGTCTGTCGGGTGGACGGCACCGGCTGCCGACGGGTGGCCGGCGAAGCCAGCCAGCCCGACCTGCTGCCCAACGG
>DAOTYI010000001.1:0-12072 GCA_034434895.1 Anaerolineae bacterium | reverse complement strand
GGGTGAAGGTGGGCACCGGGGTGGCAGGGGGCGTATCACGGGTTACGGCGGTCGGCTCCTTCTCCCCTCTCAGGGCGGGGAGGCCCTTGACAACGAGCAGGATGGCCATCACGATGATGACAACCACCAGCACCCCGGCCAGGATGACATACAGGCGCGTTGGGTTGCGCGACGGACCGGCCTGCTCATTTTTCGTCTCTTCCGTTTGACTCACCGCATATCTCCTGCATGGCCCAGGCTCAAGCCTGCGCTATGTGCTATCTGCCATTCTAACACAAAGCCAGGCTCAAGGCAAGTTGCCCCTACAGGAGAGTGCTGAAAAGGTGTTGGTTTGCCCCGCAGAGACGCAGAGAACGCCGGGTTCTTTTGTGGGAAGCCTGCCGGGTCAACCAGGTAACTCCTGTTCCCTCAGAGCTAGTCTGAAAATCACCAAGGACACGAAGGACAAAAAGAATTTATGTCAATTTCATCTCATTTCTTTGTCCTGTGTGCCTTTGTGGTAGACTTTTCAGACAAGCTCTCAATTTTGTGGCTGCTCGCCGAGTGTCACGGGGATCGTCAGTTCCTGGTCGCCTCGCCGGATGGTCAGGTTCACCCTGTCGCCGACGGTCTTTTTGGTTTCCAGGTAGACGGTCAGTGTTTGCAGGTCGTGGGTCGGCTGGTTGTCCACGGCGGTGATGACGTCCCCGCCCACCGGGAGTTGATAGCGGCCCACGTGGACTGACCGGCTTCCCCCCTGGATGCCGGCCTGTTCGGCCGGGCTGCCGGCCACGGTGTCGAGCACCAACAGGCCTGTATCCACCGGCACCTCAGCTCCGGCCTCGCGCAACACCTGGGCCGTGGAGGCCGTCAGAGGGAACAGTTCTACCCCCAGCCAGGGATGGGGATAGTACCCCTGCTCAATCAGCCTGGGCACGACGCGCCGCGCCGTGTTGGACGACACGGCAAAGCCGATGCCGGCCGAAGCTCCGCTAGGGCTGATGATCTGCGAGTTGATGCCGATGACGCGGCCGCTCAAGTCCAGCATCGGCCCACCCGAGTTGCCAGGGTTGATGGCGGCATCGGTCTGGATCGCCTCGCCGATGAAGCGGTTGTTCTCCGGGCTTTGGATCACACGGCCCAGGGCGCTGACTACGCCGGTGGTCAGCGTCTGTTGCAGGCCGTAGGGGTTGCCGATGGCGAGCACGAACTGCCCCACCTGGAGCCGGTCGGAATCGCCCAGAACCAGGGGCGGTGGCAGGTTCGCGCCGGCATCAATGCGCAACACGGCCAGATCGTTGGTGGGATCGGAGCCGATCACCCTGGCCGGGTAGGTCTGGCCATCGGCCAGGGTGACCAGCAACTCTTCCGCGCCTTCGATCACATGATAGTTGGTCACAATGTCACCCTGCGTGTCGTACACAAAGCCGGAACCGGTCCCTTCCTGGGGCACATTCCCCATGAAGCGGCTGTAGATGTAGCTGCGATTGGTGATATTCACCACCGATGGGCTGACCGCATTGTAGATGGCGATGATCTGCGCCTCCAGCTCGTTGGCGGCCTGCTGTTCGTCGAGGGCAGAAGCCCCCGGCAGCGGGCTGGAGGTCGCTGCCGCCACCGCGTCAGGGGCCATCCCCTCCCGCCATCCCCACCCTGTTCCTGCCAGCAAGATCAGACACAGGGCTATGAGCCACGGCCAATGGAACTTTTTTCTCATCGTTTCACCTCCTTTTGACGAGCCCATTTAATCCTTTTCCCCTTCAGGGAAGAAATCGTGGTGGCTCCAACCCCGACGGCGATGGGTTCCACCCCAGAAATCATCCCCGTCGCGGGGAGCAACACTCTCCCCTGAACCTGGCACCGAGTAATCGCACAGGCCATCGCCGTCGGCGTCGGTATAGCGGGGGCAACGTCCCGGGTAGGGATCGTTGACCAGGCCAAAGGGGCAGGCAACACTTGTGGCTGTCTGATCAGGGGCTGCGCCGGCCCTGTTCGCCGACAGGAGTTTGTAGCCGGCCAGTACGGCCCCGGTGACCAGGGTGGCTGCTCCGCCGAGGGTCAGAAAGGCCCGGCGGCTCAAAGCCGGCCCCGATGCTTCAAACCGGACCGGCTTGAGTCCCAACCCCTGCCTGGTCATGGCGACGATCCAGTTCCAGTGCAGGGTCAGATGGATGCCCACCCCCAGGATCGCAGCCAGGCTGCTCCAGGTGTGAAGGCTGTTCCACGCCCGGTAGCTGAGACCCAGGATGCCGGTCGTCGGCTCCCCCGGCCACAGGAAGACCAGGCCGCTGAGGGCGCTGAGCAGGCCGGCCAGGCCTGTGCCCACATCTATCCAGTAATTGATCCAGATTTTTCTCATATCTTTCTCCCCGTTCGTATTGACCCTGGCCATCGCCTCCCCTGGCCGGGCCTCTTCTGTTCATCTGTCTGGCTCATCAATCATAGCAGAAGGGGATGGAGATTTGATGGAGATTGCATGGAGGGTTTGAGGAGTTCTGTCCGATCTGGTGTCAAAGTAGTCATCCGACGGCGATTGTGATACAATAGAGTTGCAGGAGGTGAGTGTATGAAATCCACAGCCGACATTGTGATCATCGGCGGCGGGATTCAGGGCCTCAGCCTGGCCTACTATCTGGCGGTCAAGGGGCAGACCGACCTGTTGCTGCTCGAACGGAACGCCCTGGGGAGCGGATCTTCGGGGCGGTCGGCGGCGATCATCGGCCTGGCCTTCCCATCGGAACGATGCCTGCCCCTGACCTGTTGGTCGTATGCAGCCCTGATGCGCTTCGAGGAGGAGGTGGGAGCCAGCCCCGACTATCAGCCGGTCGGCTGCCTGCTGATCGCCGGGGCGCGAGGGGCACCCGACCTGCGCCGTCGCCATGCCCTGCTGCGGCAACTGGGCATCGAAAGTTACCTGCTGAACCAGGAGGAGATCCTCCACTGGACGCCCGGCCTGAATCTGGAGGGGATCGAGGTCGGGCTCTATAATCCCCACGAGGGCAACATTGACCCCCATTCGATCATGATGGCCTACGCCGGGCAGGCGCGTCGCCGGGGGGTTGAACTGGCCGAGGGGGTGCAGGCCACAGGCCTGCGGATCGAGGGCGACCGGGTGACGGGTGTCCACACCACCGCCGGGACTGTGGCCACCCCCTGCGTGGTCAATGCCGCCGGTGCCCAGGCCCGTCAGGTGGCGGCCTGGGCCGGTATGGACCTGCCCATCACCAATGTCAAGCGACACATCCTCGTCACCGGTCCGGTGCCGGCCTACTCCATGCCCATCCCCTTCACCTATGAAGTCGAACTGCCCTGGTACATGCGCCGCGAGGGGCCTGGGCTGCTGATCGGCATGGGAAATGATGAGAGCGATGAGGAGGAGCCGCAGGTGGACCGGGCGTTCCTGGAGGTGATCATCGAGCATTCGATCTACCGTGCCCCGCCGCTGGCCGAGGCCGGAGTCAAGACCGCCTGGGCCGGCCTGCGGCCCGTTACCCCCGATGACGACCCCATCCTGGGGCCAGCGCTGCACTTGCACGGTTTCTGGAACGACTGTGGCTGGGGTGGACATGGGATTATGAACGCTCCGGCTGCCGGCGCCGCACTGGCTGAATGGATCGTGGATGGCCAGCCGGCAGCGGTGGAGATCAGGCCCTTTGGCCCAGAGCGATTTGCTGCCGGGCATTCCCGGCAGTCGGTGATATGAATGAGAATGGGACCCGCCCGCTTCAACCGCAGACCGACCAGACCGGCGCCCAGGCTGACAGCAGCCCGGCGCCGCTGATCGTAACCAAGCTCCGGGTTCCGCGCCGCCGGTCGGACCTGCTGCCACGCCGTCGGCTGGTGGATTTCATCCACACCCACCTGGACCGCAGGTTGATCCTGGTCTCCGCGCCTGCCGGATATGGGAAAACCACCCTGCTGACCGAGTTTGCTCACGACACCGACCTGCCGGTCTGCTGGTATACACTCGATCCTTTTGACCGCGACCTGCACCTGTTCCTGGAACATTTCATCGCCGCCATCGCCCAACGTTTTCCCGCGTTTGGGCAGCGATCCCGTGCCCTCTTGCTCAGCGGCGCCGATCTGCGCCGCAACCTCTACCCGGTTGTGGCCACCATCGTCCAGGAGATGTATGATACCATCCCCGAATACTTTGTCCTGGTGCTCGACGATCACCACCTGGTCGAGGATCAAGAAGCGATCAACGAGTTTCTGGATCTCCTGGTGACCTATGCCGACGAAAACTTGCACCTGATCCTGGCTTCGCGGACGCTGCCGGCCCTGCCCAACCTGTCTTTGCTGGTGGCGCGCCGGCAGGCGGCCGGCCTGAGCATAGATGAGCTGCGCTTCACCCCGCCGGAGATCCAGGCCCTGGCCCTGCAGAACTATGGTCTGAGGTTGAGCGCCGAGCAGGCCGAGTCCCTGGCAGAGCGCAGTGGGGGGTGGATCACCGGCCTGTTGCTCACCGTTACCCCCCTTTGGGAGAAAAAGGGGCAGGAATCTGCCGTTCAGGGACGGATCAATGTGGGCCTGTACGACTATCTGTCCAGGCAGGTGCTGGATCAACAACCCCCTGCCCTGCGCGAATTTCTGCTGGATTCTTCCATTCTCGATGAACTGAGTCCAGAGCTGTGCTCCCAGGTGCTGGAAGTGGACAATCCGGCCGACCTGATCGATCAGCTTCGGATCCGGAACCTGTTCATTATCGAATTCGAGGGGGATGACGGCCGGGTGCGCTATCACGATCTGTTCCGTGACTTTCTGCAGAACACCTTGCGCCGCCGGGACAGGGCCCGCTTCCGCCGGCTGATGCACCGGGCGGCCCAGGTTTACGCCGCCCGGGGCGAATGGGAGCGGGCCGTCAGCCGCTACCTGGCCCTGCGCGAATATGGGCCGGTTGCCGACATTGTGGAACGGACTGCCAACAGCCTGTACGAGACCGGGCGCTGGGACACCCTGGCGGGCTGGATTGATGCCCTGCCGGAGGCGATCCGAAATGCCCATCCCCGCTTCCTGATGCACCGGGGCCAGATCCACATGGAACGTGGGGAGCACGCCGCTGCCCTGGCCCTGTACCAACAGGCGGAGCAGGCTTTTACCGCTGCGGATGACCGATCCAAAGTCGCCCACGCCCTGGTCATGCAGGGTTCCCTGCTGCGCTTCCAGGGGCAATATCCGGCGGCCATCTCCTACTGCCGGCAGGCCCTGGCGCTGGTCAGCCAGGCTACGGCGCAGGAAAAGCACACCGTGGCCCTGGCCTGCAAAAATATCGGCCTGTGCCAGCTCAGGTTGGGCCAACTGGCAGAGGGGCGTGACACCTTGCAGCAGGCCCTCCACCTCTACGAAGAGCTGGGGGCCCTGTACGATGTCGGCAGCGTTCACCACGATCTGGGCCTGAGCTGTGAGCTGGGGGGAGATTTCGAAGGGGCGATAGAGCACTACCAGGCAGCCCTGCGCTGCTGGCAGAGACTGGGCAACCCGGGGCCGTGGGCCAACACCCTCAACGGGCTGGCGGTCATCTACTCCCTGCGCGGCGAGTATGATCGGGCGTTGCAATTGCTGAACGAGGCGCTGTCCAAAGCCCGGCAGGCGGGGAGCCTGCGTGCCGAAGCCCTCATCTGGGCCAGCCTGGGCGATCTGCACCGTGACCTGGGGGCCTACGAGCAGGCCCGGCAGGCCTACGACCAGGGGCTTCAGGCCGCCACCCAGGCCGGCTATCGTTTTGTCGTGACCTACACGCTGGACGCCTTGGGCAATGTCGCCCGCCTGCAGGGCCATCTGGCCGAGGCAGCCAGGCAGTTGCACAGGGCGATGGAATGCGCGACGGCCTACGATTCTGTCTATGAGATCGGATTGTGCCACATTTCGCTGGGCATCCTGGCCGCCGCAGAAAAAGACCTGGAGGCTGCGCGGCAGCATCTGGATCGGGCCATTGACATCCTCCGCTCCGGCGGTTTCCGACGGGAGTTGGGCAGGGCCTATCTGCACCGCGCTCAGATGGAATTCCTGGCCGATGACCGGTCCAGGGCCCTGGCCGACCTGCACCAGGCCCTGATCGTGGCCCAGGAGCTGGGGGCGGACCAGTTCCTGGTTGTAGAGGGGCAGAACTGCCTGCCCCTGCTACGCTATGCTGCCCGGGAGGGAGCGGATAGCGCCCTGGTGGAAGCTCTGCTGGAGCGGATCGCGGCTCATCAGGCGCGAGCGGCCAGACAGCCTGAGCCGGTGGTGGTAACCCGGCCCGGCCCCGCCCTCAAGATTTACGCTCTGGGCCAGCCCCAGGTGGAGATGAATGGCCAGGTCGTCCAGTGGCCCACCCTCCAGAGCCGCGATCTCTTTTTTTGCCTGCTTCAACATCGGGCGGGCCTGCGGAAAGAGGAGATCGGCAACCTGTTCTGGCCCAACCATCTCCCTCTCCGCCTGGATGGCATCTTTCGTTCCACCCTCTACCGCCTGCGGCGGACCCTGTTTCGGGACAGCATCCTCTTTGAAGGGGGGGTGTACCGCTTTAACTGGCAGAGCAATTGCTGGTTCGATGTGGAGGCGTTTGACCGGCTGCTGGCCACGGTCGGGTCGGAAGAAATTGCCCGGCTGGAGGAGGCCATCGCCCTGTATCGGGGTGATTATCTGGAGGGGGTCTATGGGGACTGGTGTGTTGTGGAACGGGAACGGCTGCGGGAACGCTATCTGTCGGCCCTGGAAAGGTTGGGCCGGCTCTATGCCGATCGGCGGGATCTGCAACGGGCTGTTGACCTGTATCAACGCCTGTTGGTCCAGGATCCGTACCGGGAAGCCATCCATCGGGAACTGATGCGCTGCTACTATCGCCAGGGCGACCGTGCTGCGGCCATCCGGCAATATCAGACCTGCGCGCGCCTCCTGCGCGAGGATCTGGGACTGAGCCCCTCGCCGGAGACAGAAGCCCTTTATCTCCAGGTCATCGGCTGACCCCTCCCCTCCCGCCGGGGCAAGGGCGGGTTCCAGAGCCACTCACTCAATCCCATATCGCCCTTTGCCTGGGGCTGCGCCTCGGGGCGGAAGCTGTGGTGAGTCATTTGGTGAGTCATTTGGTGAATGGCTTGTGGTATACTGAGGATGCCACCAGGGAGACCGGTGAGTATCCAAAATAGTGTGGAGGGCTGAAATGCGTGCAATTAAGTTTATATCGGTGTTCGTGTTGCTGGCGCTGCTGGGGAGCGCCACACTGGCCACGGGGCAAGGCCCAACCGATGGGGTCCCGACTGAAGAACAGATCGGGGCTGTGCTACAGGATTACAGCACAGGCCTCTCTACGGGGCAGGTGCTCAACGATGCCTGCTACTCGCCGGCGATGAGAGACCTGGTGCAGGAAAGGAGAGGTTTCTATGCAGAGTTTTTCGACGTCGGATTGCATTCAGACTTGCTCGGCATAGAGTCCCATTTTACAGTCGAGTCCATTGCCCAAGGTGGTGAACAGGGCGATCTATACAACGTGCAAGCGGTCGAGATGGTCACCCTGCGTGGAAAATACAAGTGCTCATCCCCAGAGAAGTATCCCCTGGTCAAGTCTGGACGGTGGGCGCTTGCAAGGGCGGACGATCCCGCAGTGAGAAAAGCCATCGAAAGTTACGTACAGAGTATGGTAGAGGGTGTAGAGCAGTCTATCCGGGAAGACGGCTTTGAGATCGTTTTCATTGTCCGGCACAATCTGCTTGTAAGGAACGATGGAAAGAGTCCCAAGATTGCTCAAGATTCCTTCACCGATGCAGCGAACGACAATGTTGAAGGACACGACAATGTTGGCTGGACACAGAACAGTTTCATCCGGCGTAAATCAGACCTGACGAAAATGCCGGATTATGTAATGTACCACACTTCGATTGAAGAACTGGGTCAGAGTCTGCTGGCTACCTACTTGGAAATGCGCAGCGCAAAAGGCATATCGCCCGCCTCGTCCATTCAGTACACGTACAGTCACACCGCAGCTGCTGGTTACATCCGCACCTGGGTCAAGAATACAGACTTGACGTGCAAACCTGATGTTTACCAAGATCAGAGTAACTGGAATCCTGCCTACCAGCCGATGTGGTGCAATGACTGCGCAAACTATGTGTCTCAAGCTTTGAAAAGAGGGGGTCATCCGACAACGGCCACCTGGTACCCATATTCCTCTGCCTGGATCAACGTTGGCAATCTAAAGACGTTTCTGCTGAACGAGCTAAGGGGATGGTCCACACCCAACTTGTCTGACTTGCAGGTTGGCGATCTGGCCTTCGAGGGTGTAGGGCACGTAGTTATGGTGAGCGCGGTAGCTCCTCACAGATATAGTGCTCACACGAGTGACAGAAAAAATGCGCCCTGGTATGATGGGCTCAATTACTATATGATCATCTGTTCTCAAAGGTGTCCGGAGCGGTAAAATGACTGTTAGAAAGATAGCCGTTGTCGTGGCAACTTGTGTGGCTCTCCTTTCCTTTTTGCCGATTTCTTGTCGCCCGACAGAGGAGTCGGGACCAAGGCCTGAACCATCCTTCACGGCTACAGCCGCACTTCCAACAAAGGCTGCCGTCGAGATGACGACCGGTCTTGCCACACCGGTTGCGCCGCCGCCTGCCTCTGTCACCCCTTCCCCAACTCCCACGCCGACTTTGGCCGGCGCGACGCCCTCGGTGACAGCGACTCCGTCCCCTTCTGCCACTTCTTCCCCGGTTCCTGCCCCGCCTTTAATAGCGACTCTGGCGGCTCCGGCGGGAGAACCCCCTATCGTCGTGATCAGCGGGGAGGATGAGGATAGTGGGACGACTCTTCACCTGACGTGTTTGAACTGTCCCGGTCAAGCGGCGATAGGGAGTATTAGAAGCTCACACCGTATTCGCATGGCCGGAGCTCTGAGGGACGATCGCGGGAATCTATACATACTTACCGGGGATCTCGGCACCGGTTATAACCCGGTGTTGTACCTCGTTGCCCCCGATGGTGCCCTGAAGGAGATCGCTCTACGAAGGTATGTCGACTATTCCTTGTACTCCCTCCACGGCAAGGTGATAGTCGCCACCAACGGTTCTATCGGTATCATTGAGGATTCTTCTGTCAGAACGATTCGTTTCCGAGATATCGGTAGCTATATACTGGTCGAGGGTCAAGAGGGGGAAGTAATTGCCCTCGGCAAGACGGTTGTGCAAGAGAATGGGAAGCCCTATTTGTCTCCTGCGGATGGAAAGCCATTTGCCCAGGTGGTGAGCATTGACCTGGATTCCGGCCAGGTCACGGAGAAGCTTCTTCCAGCGCCTCAGACTGAGGGGGTCACCCAAGATGCTTCCATCGTCCCCGGAGTGAGATATGGCTTCACGTTCTTTATTGGTGCCAGCCCCGACTTACGGAGGCTCTACTATACCTATGCATTCGTCAAAGAGACGGGGGATCATGCCTTCTACACCGCACTGGGAGTGTTTGATACAGAAGAGGAACAGGATCTCCCCGCGGTATACGATGAATGCTGTCCCCCGTTTGACGGATACCGGCAATATCGAGACTATTTGATGGTCAGCCACTTTCCAGAAGCGGGGGGAGGTGCACTCTTGGTGAACATGAAGGATCTGTCCCCTGTCGTAGACATTGACGAACTGTTAAAGAAAGATGAAGGAACCCGTGGGCTGTCGTTGGTTCTTCCTTTTGGAAAATACTTTATCGTAGGAGCTGACAGCCAGGTTTTTCTTCTTTCCCCAAACGGTGACCTCCTCAGAGAATACCCCCTTCCATCTGACCTGATTGGTAAGAAGTATACAATTGTTGCGTACTTTGGCGATGATTGAAAACCGCGGCCTTGCGTCGCAGAACAGGTTAGCCAGGCGGTAACTATCCAGGCGGTGACTGAAATCACCCTGGGGGGCCTGCGGCCGCCGGTCGGCCTGCGTCGACCGGCACGCGTCGGCGTAGGCCGATGCCCGGCGCCGGGCGCCCCCAAAGGCGATTTCAGCGGCCAGCCTGATCCACCTTCGGGGTCAGGCTTTCAAAAGACTGGCTGCCATCCCGCTGCATTCGGCCTGGCTGGCGCTGCTGGCACTGGCTCTGCAGGGTCCTCTCCTGCGGGCGCCAACCGGCCTGGTCCAGAGCTTGCGCGCTCAGCAAGCCTTGTTCTTGCTATCGCATCTGCTGTTGCTGGCTTTTGTCTGGCAGAACCGACGGCTGGCCGGCATCCAGATCGCAGGGCTGGGGGTGATCTGCAACCTGATCACCATCCTCGTCAACGGTGGTTTCATGCCGATCACCCCCCACACGCTGGTTCAGATCAACCCCGGCTCTACCCTGGAACAGTGGCCGGTGGGGTTGCACTACGGTCATTCCAAAGATTTGATCCTGTCCCGGGCAGACATCCGGCTGTGGCTGTTGTCCGACATCCTGGTTATCCCGCCGCCTTTCCCCTGGCCGACAGCTTTTAGCGTGGGTGACTTGCTGATCGCCGTCGGAATTGTCCTGTTGCTGGCCAACCCACAGGCCATGCCGCAGCCGATCTACCTTCAAGAAAGGAAGAGCACCGATGGAACATAAAGCCTTGAATCAGTTATTGTGCGCTGCGACCGTCAATGCCCAATTCCGCGAGACCCTGCTGCACGATCCGGCTCAGGCCCTCTCGATGGGGTATCTCGATCATCAGTTTTGCCTGACCCCTGAAGAGCGGGAACTGGTGATCGGCATCCAGGCGCGGGAGTTGGAAGAGTTTGCCGCTCAGGTTTATCGTTGGATCTCGTTGGGAGGCAACGGAAACGGGAGGAATGGTCGTGGACATCGCCACGAACTTTTGGCTTCGGCAGACCGGTATCTCGATCTCTATCGGGCCGGTGTGCCCCTGTCTGGCTGAGGGGCAGCCGCTGGTGGCGATCGGCCTGACTGTGCCGGTCTGGCCGGCCCTTGATCCGGCGCGGTGCGGCGGCTAGACAGCGATCCAGATGGAGGTAGAGCGATGGAATCGAGCCATCCTTTCTATCAGATCCTCCAGGCGTTGATGGAAGGCATTGTCGTTGAGGATCGTGCCGGTCAGATCGTCTTTGTCAACCGTGCCCTGGAACAGCTCGTGGGGTATGAGCGGGAGGAGCTGATCGGTCTGCACTGGACCGAACTGATCCCTGCTGAACTGCGGGAGGGCGCGGCGGGGCGTCGGACCGCCGGGATGGACGAGGGTTCTGCCCCTTTTGAGACCTGCCTGCAGCGCAAGGACGGCACCCGAACCCGTGTGCTGGTCAGGGTGAAACCTTTATTCAGCGGAAAGCGGCCCCAGGGCCTGCTGTCGGCGTTTTTCCCCCTGGGTGGCCGGCATGACCCCCCGCTTGAAGAGATGGCCCTCATCGGCCAGCACATTTCGAGTGTGATCCACGAGCTGAACAACCCCCTGACCATCATCCTGCTGCAAACCAGGCTTTTGAGCAAGGCTGCGGCTCAGTCACCCGCCATCGGCAAAGGCCTGGACACGATCCGGGAGCAGGTTGAACGGATACGGCGGCTGGTGGACGACCTGCTCGCCTTTGGTGGCCCGCGCCCTCCCCAATTGAAGGACACCGACGTTAACGCCCTCATCCGCCATACGTTGGAGGTCCAAAGCCCGGCCTTGAAGGACTCGGTTCAGATGGTCGCCAATCTGGCAGCCGACCTGCCGAGGACGCAGGCCGACCCCGATCGGCTCCAGCAGATCTTTGTGAACATCATCCACAATGCCTGTCAGGCGATCGCCGAATCTCGCAATGGGACAGGGGGAGCAACGCCGAAGGCAGGCCGGGTGATGATTACGACCACCCTTGTCCGCAATTGCAACGGCCACAGGCCCCAGATTCAGATCCGCTTTGCCGACAACGGGACCGGCATCGGCCCCGACGTGATGCCTCACCTCTTCGAACCCTTTTTCACGACCAGGAGGGCCGGGGGGGGGATTGGCCTGGGGTTATCCATTTGTGATCGGATTGCCCGGGAGCATGGGGGGCGGATATGGGCTGAAAACAACAGCGAGGGCGGGGCAACGTTTGTCCTGGAACTGCCCCTGATTGAACACTCCCCGAACAGGGATGGTTCATATTGAGCTCGACAATGTGAAATTAACGTAAATGGCGGTCAAGGCGGACCTCACCC